>JAPKYT010000080.1 GCA_026394155.1 bacterium
GACCGCCGGAAAACGCTTATTCGTAAAACAAGGACTTGAGGGATTCTGCCATGGACGAGAATACCGAGCACAAGATCCGCGATCTGAAACTAAGGATCATGCGGGTCGAAAAAGAGCTGGCCAGATCATTGCATAACGTCAATCTGGGAGCGTGGCTGCACGCGGGTCACCCCTCCCAGATGGCTAAGGCGGGCGAACGAGATCGCAAGCGGCTCGAAACCAAGCTGGCCGAACTGCGCGCGCAGCTCGAAGAGTTGGCGCCCGGCTCCACTCCAAAGCCCGTACCGCCTCCTGTAGACGCGAAACCGGCCACCGCGGCAGCTCCAAAGCCAAAGGCGGAAGCCCAGAGCACCAAGGCCGCGAAAAAAGCCGCAGACCAAAAGCCTGCGACCTCCAAGAGCGCAAAAGCGAAAAAGAAGAAATAGCGCTACGCGGTGTGGTTCTTCAGTTTCTCCTCGAACTTGGCTTTGGGGAGAACTCCTAACACGGTTTCGACCAATTGGCCGTTCTTGAAGAACAGCACCTGCGGAATGTTCATGATTCCATAGCGGCGCGGCGTTTCGGGACTCTGGGAAATGTCCAGCGTTCCGACGATCACTTTGTCTTTCCACAGCGGAGCCAGCTCTTCGAGCATGGCTTCTATTTTCTTGCAGGGGGCGCACCATTCCGCGCCGAAATCGAGAACCGCCAGACGGTCGGCGCGGAGAATCGTCGCTTCGAAGTTGGCATCGGTGATTTCCACCACGTGGGACACTCGCTTCGCTCCTTTCCGCGTGCTATAGTTACAGTCCGTGCCGGTCGAGGAGCGCGATGAAATCGCGTCCGCTCTTGAATCCGGTGAAGCGGGTGATTTCCCCGCCGGCGGAATCATAGAGGATCACCGTCGGCATGCCGGTAATCCGGTACTTCCGTTTCATTTCCTTCACCCACTCTGTTTCGCGGGTGAAGTCGAGCTTCAAACGGACGAAGTTGTCAAGCCGCGAGACAACCTCGGGACGGTTGTAGGTCTTGTGATCGAGTTCCACACAGGCCGCGCACCAGTCGGCGTAAACATCTACGATCATCGGCTTGCCGCCCGCTTCCGCCTCCGCCCGAGCCTTTCCTTCGTCATTGATGATCCACTCCACGCTGCCGGCTGGCGCAGTCGTCATTTTTCCCGCCGGCCCGAAGATTCGGAAAAGCAGGATTACTCCGAGCACAAAGGGGATCAGCGCGGCGGCCTTCCACAGGCGGCGACCGGCGGAGGCGTCGCGCGCCAGCGCATCAAAGGCTCCGGCAAAAACGGAGAACACAATGAGCAGCAGTGCCCACGACAGCGTGAAATACGGCTGCGGAATGACATAGCGCAGAAGGTAGAGCGCCGCCGCCAAAAGAATCCAGCCGAAACCTTTCTTGACAACATCCATCCACGCCCCGGCTCTGGGCAAAGCTTGAAGCGCTCCCGCAAACGTGCCGATCACAAGGAAGAGCAGACCGAGACCGAGCGAAAACACAAAGAGCAGCGCCCAGCCATAGAGCAGGCTACCGGTTTTGGACACCCACGCGAGCAGCGCAACAATCACCGGGCCCACGCACGGCGCCATCACCAAACCGGAAGCCATGCCCATCAGCAACGGGCCGAAGAAGCCGCGCTGCGTTGCCCCGCCGGACAGACTCGTCTGCAGAGCGGACGGCAGAGCGATGTCGAAAACGCCCAACATGCTGAAGCCCATCAGCGCGAAGATCACCGCCACGATGATACTCATAACCGGCGAACCCGACACCGCGCCGAATAGTGTTCCCGTTGCGGCGGCAAGAAGGCCGAGTGAACTGTAAACGACGGCGATGCCGAGCGCGAACAGCGCCGATAGTCTGAGACCCCGCCACGGTTTGCCCCGGCTTGCTCCGCCGATGTAGCCGATGGTGATGGGAATCACGGGATAGACACAGGGCGTGAAACTGGTGAGCACGCCGCCCAGAAAAACGAGCAGGAAGGCCAGCCACGAGCCTTTTTCCAAAGCGGCGATGAGACGGTCTTCAAGAGAGACTGCCGCCGCGACTTCCGGCTTGGGCGCGAAAATGTCCGCGTTAGCGGCGAGGACGGCGGTTCCGCGCGGCACGACGGCGGCCGCGAGCTCAACCGTTCGTTCCACCGGCAGGAAACACACTTCCTGACCGAACTCCTGACAGATTTGATAGCCGACACCAATCGGCAACGTGAAGTTTCCCGGCTGCGCGGAGTCGGTGGCGTCCACCGGCACACGCACCAGCGTGCGGCCGCGATATGCGCGCTCCTCGCGCAGCGGCACGCCCGGAGGAAAGAGCGGTTTTCCGAAGTGCAAACCGAGCGTGTCAGCAATCTGCACGAAAAACAGGCCGAATTCCACGTCGGTGATGTGGTGCTTCGGCGGCACATCGAAGACAACTCCTAATTCCGCCCTGCCGCCGACGGGAAGCGCCGACGCGTTCCAGACGGCCCGCACTGCAACAGACGGTGGAGCTTCTTGCGCCCATGCCACGGTTGCCATCGCGAGGATGATGCCGATGAGAAAATGTCGCGTCAAGTATCCGACTCCATTCATGACCTATGATACAATGTTTGCCCAGGTGAGGTTCCCGTGAGAGTTCACATCCGGCACGTGGACGGCCGCACGTTGGTGGCCAAGTCCGATTCGAATCACTGGATTCCGCTCGATACCGGCACGGCCGGCGGCGGCACGGGCGCGGCTAACGATCCCTTTCAGCTCTTTGTCATTGCCTGCGGCGGCTGCACGCTCGTGGACGTAGTGGACATCTTAAGGAAAGGCCGCAAGAACCCGACGCGCATGGAGCTGAATGTGGAGGCTGCGCGCGCCGAAAGTGTGCCGAAGATTCTGCGCAAGCTCTCGTTTGACTATCGTGTGGACGGCCCGGATATTTCCGTGGAGACGGTGCGCCGGGCGGTGGAGCTGTCCCTGACGAAGTATTGCTCGGCCTCGCTCTCTTTGGATCGCTCGATTGTCTTCGAGGTGCGCATCACGCTCAACGGTGAAGCGCATGAGCCGTTCACTATCGCGCGCGATATCGCGCTCTTTGATCGCTGAGGCTCACGGGTACATGAGCGCGAGATAGGCGAGGAAACTGCTCTCTTCGGTCTTCCGCCTGACGGCGGGGCGGCCGCGCAGAGGCCACTTCTCGGCGATCCACTTCTCAGACTCGGCGTGACCGGGGAAGATTTTCTCGGCGGCGCGGAATTGCGGCGTGTGAAAGCGCTGCCTGCCGTTGGGCCCCTCGGAAACTCCGAGGTAAAGGTGCAGCATCTCGTGGTGCAGCACGGACGCGATGACCATTTCGGGCACGCGAGCATCGTCGAGGGCGCGGTTCAGAGTGATCGTCCGGCGTTTCACGTCGCACAGTCCCAGCGTCAGATGCCAGCGGTTCCGCGACCAGCGCAACGCTCCCTGTGCCAACTCATTCTTGAATGCGGTCTGATTGATGATGGTGAAGAACCGCTCCAGATCATAGACCACGCCCTGCGGGTGATGGCGCGGCGGCGCCGTCCGCGGCTCGGCTTTGGGGGGTGGCGGCGGAGCCTCGCGCGCAAACAAATCAAGTTGCTCGAGCACGCACAGCGAGGGAATACGCGTCATGCCGGCTCTCCGGGCGGCAGTTTCGGCGGGTTCTCCCCTTCAACAGGCGTCTGAACCGAACGAAACTTCACGTCGAAGCGGTCGAGATGTCCGGCGGCTTCGTCCATGTTCCCCTTGGCGTAGCCCAATTGCTTCACGGCTTTGTCGAAGGCATCCTTCACTCGCGCCAGATCGCCGCGCAGACCGTTGAGCAGTTCGGCCATGTGCCGGGCGTGCTCGGTAAGCTGCAAACCGCGAAAGCCGATCACGGTGACCTGCAGCAGCGCCCAGAAAGTGGTGGGCGAGGCCGGGAAGATGCGCGACTTGCGCGCGTGCTCGGTCACATCGGGATTCTCCATCAGCTCGTAGTACACGCCTTCCACCGGCACGTACATCACCGCAAAATCGAGCGTTTCCGGCGGACGGATGTACTTGCGCGCAATGTCGTCCATGTGCGATTTCACCGCCCGCGCAAATTCCTTGCGGGCCGCGGCGCGCTCGGATTCGCCCAGTTCGCTCTGATGAATACGTCGCCACGCCTCGAGGGGGAATTTGCTGTCAATGGGCAGCTTGCCGTGCGGATTCAGAATGACCGCGTCCACCCGGTTGCCGTCGAGTTCGTGCTGCACGTCAAATTGCGCGGGAGCCAGACACTCGCGCAACAGCCTTTCCATTTCCACCTCGCCGACTTCACCCCGCAAGCGCGGCGCCTTGAGGATGTTCTGCAGTTCGTGCAGGTCCTGCGAAAACTGCATGATGTTTTGATTGGTTTCGTGGAGCTGCGCGAGGCGGTCGCTGACGTCCTTGAACGTCTGCCCCATGCTCTGCCGCGTCTGTTCGAGCTTCTGTTCCACCTCGCCGCGGATTTCCGTCAGCTTGCGTTCGTTGGATTCCTGCAGTTTCTCGAAGCGCTCGCTGAGTGCGCGAGTGACCTGCTCCAGCGTCTCGCGGCTTTCACCGCGGGCGGCGCGGTTCTGCTGCTCGACTTTCTCATACAGCTCGCCGATCTTCTCCTGCACGGTGGTGCGGGCTTCCTCGCGCCAGCGGTTGACGGCATCGCGAATCTCCAGAAGTCCTGCCGAGAGGCGTGCCTCCGAATCCGCGGCCGGGGAACGATCCCGCGCCGCCCGGCGCACGGCGGCATAGGCAGCCACGGCTACCGCGACGGCGGAAATGACGGCTATGAGGATGTTTGTCATAACTTTGACTTGGTTGAGCGCCCAATTGACAAGCCGGTGAGCGGCGAGGCGGAAGCCGGCGGAGACAAGCTCGAATCCGGCGCGGTCCATACCTTCCCGCGGGCTCTTATCTTTTCACCGCTCTTGAGTTTGTGGGTCATGCCAAGCGCCGTGCGTGGGACCCTCGGCCATTTGACTTTTGGCGCAATTATGCGTTATTTATCACTTGTGCCGCGGGGAGCGGCGCACGGTCAAACGAACACACTCTCTTCTTCACCAATCACAGAGGATCAGAACCATGTCGCTCTTAGTGGAAAAGCTGCGCAAGACGGTTCCGGCGTATCGTGACTCCATCAAGGAATTCGGCAAGACCCACGGCGAAAAGGACATTTCGAAAGTCTCCGTGGGCGCGCTCCTTGGCGGACAACGCGGTGTGCTGGGCATGCTCTGCGACACTTCGATCGTCCCGCCCGACAAGGGACTCATCATTCGCAACATTCCGCTCATGGACTTGGTGGACAAGCTGCCCGAGGAATGCCTTTGGCTGCTGCTCACCGGCGAACTGCCCACCGCGGCGGAAACCAAGGATCTGCAAGCGGACTTGGGCAAGCGGACCCGCGTCCCCGACTACGTGTGGAAGATTCTCGAGTCCTTCCCCAAGGACGCCCATCCCATGGCGGTGTTCGACACGCTCATTCTTGCTATGGAGCGCGAATCGGTCTTCCGCAAGCGCTACGACGAGGGCATGAAGAAGGACGAGTACTGGGAGCCGACCCTCGAAGACCTGCTGAACCTCATTGCCAAGATTCACACCATCGGCGCGGCGGTCTATCGCTGGAAGTACGATCTCGGTGCGCGCATTGATCCCAAGCCGGGTCTGGATTGGGGCGCCAACTACGCCTACATGATGGGCACCAAAGATCCCACCGGCGGTTTCGCGCGGCTGATGCGGCTCTACATGGTGCTGCACAGCGACCATGAAAGCGGCAACGTTTCGGCGCACACCTGCCACTGCGTGGGCTCGGCGCTCTCCGATCCCTACTATGCGGTGAGCGCGGGTCTCAACGGCCTCGCCGGCCCCCTGCACGGCCTTGCCAATCAGGAATGTCTGGCGTGGCTGGAAATGGTGGTCAAGAAGTTCAACGGCAAACCCAGTGATGAGCAGCTTGACGCATTTGCCCGCGAGACGCTCGGCTCGGGCCGCGTCATTCCGGGTTACGGCCATGCTGTGCTGCGCATCACCGATCCGCGTTTCGTCGCCTTCCGCGCCTTCGGCGAGAAGGAAGGCCTCAAGAGCGACGTCTTCAAGCTGGCTTGTCAGGTTTACGACGTGGTGCCGAAGATTCTGCAAACCATTCAGAAGATCAAGGATCCGTGGCCGAACGTGGACGCCATGTCGGGATCACTCATTCACGCTTTCGGCGTCACCCAGTCGCAGTACTACACGGTGATGTTCGGCGTGTCGCGAGCGATGGGCATGTGCTCACAGCTGGTGATGAGCCGCGCCTGGGGCGAGCCCATCGAGCGGCCCAAGTCCATCACCCTCGACGAACTGAAGGCGAAAGTGAAGTAAGCGATTCCCCCACGCTTGCTCTGAAAGCCCGGCCCGAAACGGTCGGGCTTTTCACATTACGCCGTTGTCGGTCTCCCGACCGGCAATGGCCTGTCGCGTTTTTATCGCGGCGGCATGTGTCTTCACGTGCCCCGCAAGCTGAAGAACCGCTTCCCCCACGCTTGCTCTCAAAGCCCGGCCCGAAACGGTCGGGCTTTTCACATTGCGCCGTTGTCGGTCTCCCGACCGGCAATGGCCTGTCGCGTTTTTATCGCGGCGGCACGTGTCTTCACGTGCCCCGCTCGGGAGAACACCGCTATGTCATTCTGGACACCGCGTCTTCGCGGGCGTCCAGAATCTCTCTTTTCGCCGAGCCGGGTTAAGGCCTGTCCTGACGTCCTTCGACAACCTTGATCTCCTCTTCGGTGAGTCCGTACAGATTATAAACAAGTTCGTCAATCTCGTGGTCGAGTGCTTTGATCTCCCCTTCCAGTCGCTCTTGATCGGGTGACCAAGGAGCGGCTGTCAACTCCCGGTTCCGCTCTAAAATCTGCTCCACCAACGAAACCATCTTCTTGTGCTTCGCCTTGTCCTCACGGTTCTTGAGATCAATGCGCCGAATCGGTAGCTCAATCAGGTGAACACGGCGAAGCTCAAGCCGTCCGCCTTTGTCTGCGTCGCCAAGCACAGAACAAAGACGCTTCAAGAACGTCCACACAAGTCTCGAGTTTAGTAAGCCAAGCAGATACATGTCGGTAATAGGAATGATGAAGGCTTTGTCGTTGCAATAGAGCCCGCTAGCGTCAAAGGAGAAGCGGGGTTCTTTTGCAATGACCGGATAGATAATCTTCCCCTGCTCAAACTTGTCATGGTAAGCCACGTTGTCTTGAATTTCATACCATTTGTATGGTCCGGGCTTGCGGCCGGGCCAGTCTTTTCCTTCCCAATCGAGCGGTCGTGGCTGAAGTTGTTTTTTGAACTTGCGCAAGTGACGTTCAATGGCGGGATATTGCTTAATGTCTGTTCCATGCCGCACGAAAATCAAATACCGTTCTTTGGCGTTAATATGGTACTTGCGGATGTCATCTCCAATCACAAACGGCTCGATGAGCTTCTTGCTCTGCTTGTCCTCGGCAATCAAACAATCCCGCGTTGTGCGGTCAATCACAAACGCCTCGTTCAGGCCTGTTTTGATGCCGTAATAGATTTCGCCTTGTACATAATCACTGAGCGGCACGCTCAAACGCTTCATTTTTTCAAAAAGCGCCGTCTCACCACCGGCCGCCAGCGCCCAATTGCCCCCGCTTACCGCCCGGTCATCCAGCTCCGTTCCTGCCGTTCGCACTTCGCTCTCCAGCGATGCAAAATCCAGCCGTTTGATCGGAGCATAAACAAACCTTTGTTCTTTTGACGTCTGCTTTTGCGTGAGAATTATTGCCGGGAACGTTGCCGCATCCTGAAACACCCGCAGCTCGCCAAAATCCACAATCTCCCGGATAGTCGTCTTCTGCGTCAGGTAGTCTCGCAACGGTTTGCCGTAACTCGCGCGCATCCACTTGTTGGAACAGATCATGCCAAAGTTGCCGTCGGGTTTAAGCAGCTCATGTGCCCGCTGAATGAAATAAATGTAGAGGTCAGCAACGCCACGATAGACCTCCGGATACCGCTCTCTTACGTACTCCTTGAACTCCGTGCCGAGCGTCTCTTGCCGCACGTACGGCGGATTACCGATCACCGCATCAAACCCGCCAGCTTGGTCAGCTTCTGCAAAACGCTCTGCCCAATTGAAGCAATTCAGTTGTTCCCGTTCCGTCTTGCTCAGGCGTTTGGCCACTAAATAGTCTGTGCCCAAGAGCGAATTCCCGCACTTGATATTGTTCCCCAGATCGGGCAATGCGCTCGTGCCTTGCCTCGTTCGCTTGTCAAGTACCGACTTCGGTTCGTCTTTAATTGCTTCCAATAATAAGGACAGTTTTGTTACTTCCACCGCCTGGGCGTCCAAATCCACACCAAAAACGTGATCCAGTAGTATCCGGTTGCGCTCCTCCAAAATCAATTGCAGGGTCCCTCGTTCGGCGCGACGCATCGGAAGCCCGGTCAGCGAACCGGTCTCATTGAATACCTTCTCGTATTCACTCAGATACCAGCTCAAAAGGCTCTGGTACGCACCGAGCAAAAAGGAGCCTGACCCGCAGGCCGGATCAAGTACACGAAATGACTCCAGCGTTGCTGGCGTTTTCCCCTTCAGCAACGGCTCCAGAGTCTTTTTCACGATGTAGCGGACAATATAGCTGGGTGTGTAATAGACTCCCTGCTTTCGCCGCCGCGCGCGCTCGTCACCCTTATCAACGATATCTACAATGCCCGTACTGTCTATCTCGATTGTCTTCCCGAGGAACTGCTCATACATCTGACCCAACACTTCCACTGACATGGCGCGAAAATCATACGGAGTAGAAATCACATCGCGCTCATCGTACAACCCACGTATAATTTCGCGAGTGACTATCGCACCGATCTTCAGCGTTTCCGTAATCTCATCCGGCGGTTCAATTTGACCCTGCCTCCGCTTGAACCGAAATAGCCCGGAATTATATCGCGTGTCAGCTTCATGGAAGCACTTCACCAGATTCTCGTAAGGATTGCTCTCCGTTCTCTTGAGCAAGGAATCTGACTCAGCCGCCAATCCGCGCGCCTCACAAACCCGCAAGAATATGATCCGGTCAATAATCCGGGTAACAGCGTATTTTATGTTCAGAACCGCTTTCGACGTCGGCGCGTGGTTACTGCGGATCTCAATTGCCAGCTTCTTGCGCCACTCCTCAACAGATTTCAAGAAGTGTGCGTTAACCGGCAGCCCCGCTGGCTTCTCCATCTCCACGCGGGAGACCCACCGATCAAACGAACCGTCATGCACGGCTTCGCGTGAAAATTTCTCTCTGATTTCCTCCCATCTTTCAACGTATCTTTCAAAATTGATGACAAGAAGACGCGCGGTGTCCGCTCGATCGGTCTCCCTTGGTTCATGGCGGGCATCAAGTACGATAAAATCCTCAAAATCCGTCAGGATCGCAATGGGCAATTTTGCGTTCCATGCATAGCGGCGTACTTGGACGGCAGATTGTCTTTCCTTCGTGATCTGAACACTCAAACGTTTCGCTTCAACAAAGAATTTACGGTCGCCGCCTATGCCGAAAGAATAATCAGGAGCCCAAACTCCTTTGGCCTTGTCAGACTCAAGAGTGTCTTCAACAATCACGTCTCGATAGAGGCTCCTGCTGCCGCCTGCATTCTCCATGTCCCAACCCAGAGCAGCAAAGAACTTGTCAATGAACTGCTTGCGGATCGTCGCTTCTTTTTCATGCTTTAGGGAGTCGTAGTCAGCCTTGAACTGCTTGACTAACTTCTCTATGATGGCTGGTGCACTCATGGTACAAGAAACTCTTTTTCGGTTAGAGGACTTGCCTTTGCGCCCTCTCCATTTACACTCAATTCCTTAAATCACAACCCGCAGACCTGATACATACCGCTTGACTTCCGCTCGATTGTGTTGTACATTACATTCATGCGAACACGTTTTGGTTCCTATTACACAACATCATGTCAACTCAGTGTTTACCGCTTTTTCGGGCAATATTTCCGCTGTATCCGCAATGAACTCATCAAGTAAAGGCAGTTCGTTTGGTCAAAAATATTTCCGCACTCTACCCGAATCGCCGAACAAAATCGCACTGCTGTGCGCGGCTACGAGATTATCCGAGCACAGCAAGCTGTGCCGCTACAAGAACTCATCAGATATTATCCATTCACCAACGGCGTGTACATGCCGTGCGGGTCGCAGGTTTGCAGTAGCTTGTCGCGCAGCGCACGTTGCAGCGGATGCCCGGGCGCGCGTAGCTCGAAGGGCAGCACGTTGCCGGGAGCGACCAGTCCGCCATGCTCCGCCGCCACCTCCACTAATTTCTTCAAGAGCTCCTCGGCGCGGGTCTGCGTCCGCGTTTGACCATCCGGCTGCAAAACCCAGACGCGCATCTGTCCCGACTCAACGGTTCCCCACAGCGCCACCGGCAAATTGAAATCGCGTCCCATTTCGCGCGCGGCCTCCTCCACTTCGGCCACCGCATCGGCAGGCATCCACATGCGCGCGCCGGTGCGCTCGGGATAAAGCCGCGCGGCCGTCTTCGGAAAGCGAAAGAGATCCTGCCACAGCGCGCTGACCGCCGGCTCGTCCGTAAGCGCCTGTCCCAATCCCGCCCAGTCAGCGGGCAGACTCACCGCTTCGCGCCACTCCACGGCCAACATGACCACGGTTTTTTCGGACACGCGATTGTCGTTGCCTTCCCGCAAAATCTGCGTGGCCGCTTCCCCCCAGTAGATGACGGTTTCCGGCTGCGGATCAAACCCACCGAGTTGAGCCAGAGTCTCGGCGGCACAGGCGGCGTCGGGAAGTTGCAGCAGCACTGCCGTGCGCTCGCGCGGAATGGCGCGCACGTCCAGATCGAGCGAGGTGATGATACCCAGAGAGCCGCGTGATCCGAAAAGAAATCCGCTCACGTCGGGACTGTTCGCGTCGGACACCGCCGGACCGGTAACGTATTCGGTGCCGTCGAATCCCATCCACTCCACCGCGCGAATCTGCGAAAGGAATCCGCCGTCGCACCACGTGCGCAGCCCTTCCCAACCGAGAGCCATCAGTTCGCCGGGACTCGTTCCAGAAGGAACCGGATGCAGCGGCAGCCAGCGCAGCCCGGCGCGGTTGAGATCAATCATCAAAGATTCCACCGGCAAACCGGCATCCACGCGCACGCCGCGCCGCGAGGAGGAAAACACCGGCGGCCGGGCCAGACGCGTGGTGAGCAGGAGAAATGCTCCGCCGAGGCCGCTCACTTCCGCCGGCTTGAGACCAGAAGCCACCGCAATCTTGACGTGCTTTTCGGCGGCGAACTGCAAAACGGCGCGCAATTCCTCGATGCCGCCCGGCTCCACCACTGCCGCCGGCAAGTCCTCCTTGCGTACGGTCCCCTTTAGAAACGTGAGGATTTCCTTCGAACCGGTGTGGAGCCTTCCGTTGCGCAGTTTGTCGCGCAATTTGCCGTAGCGGTCAAGAAGTGCCACTGTCGCCCCCTTTCGGAGCGGAACCGGTTTTGGATGACGGCGGTGCCGCGTCGGTCTTGGCTACAGAGTCGGCTGGTTTGCTCTCCGGTTTCGTCTCCGCCCTTTCCTTCGAACCTGCGCCTTTGCGGGCGTAGTCGTTCACATAGAATCCCGAGCCTTTGAAAATGAGGCCCGTGCCGCCCGAAATTCGCCGCCGCGCGGGGCTGCTGCAAATCGGACACACGTCCAAAGGAGTGGCCACGATGCTTTGAAATTCCTCAAAGACGTGTCCGTTTTCGCATTCGTATTCGTAGGTCGGCATGGCGGTGGTCGCAGGTCGTGAAATCAGAAATCATCCTGCCAGAGCAGGATTCGGAAGCGGTCGCCGCTGCGCTTAAAGAGCGTGAAGCGGGCAAAACCGATGAGCGAGGGAAAGTCGTCCAGAATGAGCTGATACTGCACGCGGATTTCGATCAGACTGTCCGGCGTGGAAATCGCCTCCTGATCCGGCGAGAGCCCACCCCATATCAGCGAAATGTTTTCGAAGCTGCGGAACATGCGCGCGGTGGCCCGCAGATCGGTCTCGCGGTACCAGCCTTCCGTGCGCTGCAGATTCGGATCGTAATATTGGAATTGAAACTGCTCGTCGAGCAGCTCGGCATACTGCACGGAATCGTCCAGCCGGTAGGCGGTCGCGAAATTCTGCAACATGTCGCCTACGGACGCCGCGTCCGTCCACAGCGAAGCCGTGCTGCCGCGCAAAGCCGGAGCGAACGGGTTGACGCAGCCCACCGCCAGCGCCAGCAGCAAGCCCGCGCCGATCAGCGCACCAGCGACTTGAAATCGCTCCACGTGGCTTCGTCCTCCGTACGCGTGTCCTGCCAGTAGTGAATCTGCCAATAGCCCTCGCCACCGATGCGCAGACGAAAGTCGGCCGTGCCCGCCACGTGATGCGGCACACCCGCCAGCGCCACTCCCGCCTCCAGCTCATAGCCGGTGCGGATGAGGGCGCTGTCGCCGAGAATGGTCACGTCCGGCGCGGCAAAGAGCAGCGAGATCAGGCTGTCGCGCGGCAGGGTGCCTTCACTGAACAGCCGCGTGATGTGCTGCGACTCCGCATCATAGCCCCAATCCGCCAAGGATGGATCGCGGCTGAGCGCCACCGGATCCGCTTCGAACTGAAACGACGAGGATTCGAAGGAACGCAGATAATTAACGGCGTCGCGTTCGATGAGCGCCGCCCGCAGGTTGACCAGCACGTCGCCCGGCTCACGCGGGGTCTGCCACGTGTTCCGTCCGCGGTCGGGCGTCTCCGCTTCCCGCGTGGAGAAAAGATCACAGCCCGCCGCCGTCAGCAGAGCCAGCATCGCACAAACGCGCACGAATCGGGACACGGTCAACGCACCAGAAAGTAGGTGACAATCAGAACCGGCAGCAGGCAAGGCAGCGTGAACTTGTAGATGTACTCCACGAAGGTCGGGGTCTTCGCTCCGGTGTGATCGCAAATGGATTTCACCATGAAGTTCGGGCCGTTGCCGATATACGTGGCCGCACCGAAGAAGACGGCCGCGATGGACACCGAGCGCAGCATGTGACTGTGGGTGGCGATCCAGCTCAAGATGTGCGCCTTATCATCCACCGCGTAGCCTTCCAGTCCCATCGCCGCCGCCAGAAAGTTCAGGTAGGACGGCGCGTTGTCCAAAACCGACGAGGTCGCACCGGTGGCCCAATAGAATCCGCCGGGGGTCGTGAGGCCGAGCTGCGAGGCGTTGGAGGAAAGCCAGTCCAAGGTCGGCACCATAGCGGCGAAGATGCCCGCGAAGAGAATGCCCACTTCCACGATGGGATGAAAGTTGAAGTCGTTTTTCTCGTGCAGCGTCTTGGGGGTGGCGACGTACGAACCCACCGCCGCCGCCAGCATGATAGCTTCGCGGATCCACACCAGATGCTCAGGCAGATAGGCTCCGGCGATCACCGCGCCCAGAATCACGGCCAGAAAGAAGAGGTTGGGCGTGCCTTGAACGAGCAGCCAGTCCCGCATGTGGGCGATCTGCTGCTTGGGCGCGGGCTGCTTGTGGAAATGCCGGGAATCGAGGACATAGAACATCGCCAGCAACAGGGCAATGGCGATCAGCCACTTGAACCACAAATGCTGGATCACCCAGAAGAACGGCACGCCTTTCAAATAGCCGAGGAAAAGCGGCGGATCTCCCACCGGCGTAAGCGCCCCGCCGCAATTCGAAACGATAAAAATGAAAAAGGCGACATGCAGCGGCGCGAATCGCCACAAATTCCCGCGCAGATAGGGGCGGATGAGAATCATCGAAGCGCCGGTCGTGCCCACCAGATTGGCCAGCACCGCGCCCGCCGCTAAGAGAAGAACGTTCTGGCCGGGAGTAAACGCCCCGATA
>JAPKYT010000025.1 GCA_026394155.1 bacterium
GCGACAAACGGCCGAGAATAGGGTGCGGCTGGGGTTCACGAATCCGCTGCCGGTCGGCACTGACACGCTGACGGTGAACAACGTCACCGACCCGGCGAGCAACGCCATTCTGCCCAACAGCAAGATCGGGTTCACGCTGACTCCTTCTCCATACGACATCGTCATCACCGAGGTCATGCCCCGTCCGGCCGCGGTGTTGGATGCCTCGGGTGAGTGGTTCGAGATTCACAACGGAGCCGGGAGCGCGGTGGACATGACCGGGTGGCAGATCACCGACGGTGAAGGGACACACACGCTGACCAGTCCGGCCACGATCAATGCCGACCAGTACTTCGTGTTCTGCGTCGGCGGTGACTCCGCGACCAACGGTGGCGTGCCCGAGAACTATGTGTATCCTTACGCCGCGGGTACGGGCATGCAGTTGAACAACGTGGCGGATGACATCACTCTCAAGGACGGCGCGGGCGTTATCGTCGCTTCGGTGGCCTACACAACCGCGTTCCCGTGGGGCACGGGATCGAGCATGCAGCTCAAGAATCTGGCGTACAACCCCGCCTTTGACACCAGTTGGTGCGCGGCGGACACGGTGTGGCCGGGCAGCATGGGTGACGCGGGCACACCAGGCCTGGCGACGATTTGTCCGGAGCCGTTCATTCCCGACACGGTGACCATTTGCAGCATACGCGTGCAGACTGCCTGCGGCGTGCCGACACTCCTTAATGTGCGTGTCGTCACCCGAGGTGTCATCACGTTCGCGGACACCTGCCGGAAGACCGCCTACCTGCAGTCGGGCGGCTGCGGCGTGACCATTTACGGCAGCGCGGTGTTCGACACCATGCAGGGCTCGGAGTTGCTTATCAGGCCGGGCGACTCGGTCGTGGTGGAAGGCTACATCATTCAGTACCGCGGCCTGACGGAGTTCGGCATTTGGGCCACCTTTGTGCCGGTGATCACGTTCATCAGCGCGGGTCATACGGTGACGCCGGTGGAGATCGCCTGCACCGACATCGGTCTGCATGCCGACTCCTGCCGTGGCGAGAACTTCGAGGCCGAGATGGTGCGCTTGTCGAACGTGACGTTCATCAATCCGGTCGGCAACTTCCCGCTGGCCGACAGCAACTTCGCGATCCTGTGCGGCTCCGACACGGCCTACTTCCGCCTGGATTCGTGTGATACGGCGCTGATCGGCACGGCCATCCCCACCGCGCAGATTCACATCACGGGCGTGCTGGGGCAGTATGACAGCGTGGGATGTGCCTGCCAAGGTTATCAGCTTCTGTACGGTGGCGGGATGACGTTCACGCCGGCTCGGTGCGCCGATCCCGAGTCGTTGACGGTCATCCGCGACGGAATGACCGACGGAATCGTTCTCCGCTGGAAACCGGGTGATGGCCAGACCTGCAACTGCTACGATATCTACTGGGCGGCGGATGCCGTCACGGTTTGGCCGACCGGTTACACCTATTTGGCTTACGTGGTGGGTTCGACCACCTACACGGACAACCTTGGGGCGAACGTGCGTCGCTTCTATCGCGTGATCGCCGGCGGCCCGAACTGTCCGTAAGCACCTTTCGCATCTGAAAGCGAGCGGCCCGAAGCCCTGTCGGCTTCGGGCCGCTTCTCTCTATCTCCCCCCACTTCGTGGGGGGATGAAAGGGGGGAGTTCCGGGTGTAAGGATATGAAGGAAGAGACCCCCCTGGCCCCCCCGCGAGCAGGGGGGAATGGCATTCTCCCCCCGTTCACGGGGGGACAAAAGGGGGGTTCGATGCGGGGGAAAGGCCGCTAAAGTATCTTCTATGCCATTGCCGGTCGGGAGACCGACAACGGCGATGATAGAGCACGGCAAATTGTACCCGAATACCCCCATTGCATCTTGTTTGCAATGCAGTTGACCCGTGGCATGCGGATTGCAATTGACGAGCCGCAACCTCTGTTCAGAAGGAAGGCGGCCGGCCATGGCGGACAACCTCGTTCAACAACTGCTCTTGGATCAGTCCACCTCGATGACGGTTCTGAAGAAGACTCTGGACGCTCAGGCGACGCGGCAGCGTGCCCACGCGCAGAATATCGCCAACGCGGAAACTCCGGGCTACCGGCGGGTGGCGGTGGATTTCGAGAGCGAACTGAAGAGTGTGTTAGGTGACAATAATGTCGGCGAGATGGCGCGCACCGATCCGCGACACATGAACACGGGCGGCGCCGGATCGCTTTCCGATCTGCAACCGAAAATCCGCATTGAGCAGCCGGAGAGCGAGCCAATCGGCGTGAACGGTGTGAACATTGACGAGGAGATGGCAGAGATGGCCGAGACGCAAATCCGCTATCTGACGGCCCTCGAACTGCTGAAGCGCCGCTACACCGGTTTGAAGACGGCCATCAAGGGGCAATAGAAAAGCGCGGCGTGGCCGCGCTTGCAAGCGATGTCATGAGAACGCGGGCCGGTGGGCCCGCGTTTCGCATACGGGCACGTCAGGCGGTGACGCAAGCGGGGACGTGGAGATCAACCGCACTCAGCGCGTCCTGAAACGCCTCCAGATCGAACGGTTTCTCCAGAAAGGCGTTGCGGCCGCCTTCGGGAAGAGAGTAGGTCTCGCCATCGGTGAAGGCGATGCAGGGCACGTCGCCGCAGCGCGCGCGCAGGTCGGCGATCCAGCTTTCCGCCACGTCGAAATCGGTCAGATCAATGGCCAGAAACTCCGGCCGCACGTCGTGGGTAATGATCCAGACCACCGCATCGTCGAGATTGGTGAACGCTTCACAGGCATGGCCGCTCTTGTCGAACAGCCGGCGGGCCACTTCGCGCACCGTGGGATTCAAGGTGATGAGCATGCCGGGCCCGATGGGCAAAGCGGGCGGCGTGGAGGGCGCGAGAGGTCGCTCCGGTTCGACCGTGGAGAGTGCGGGAACCTGCGCGGCGGGCTGGACGCTCTCCGGCAAGCGATCCAGCACCACCATCAGCACCGGCACGCCTTCCACTTTGATGAGTTCGTAGCGCAGCGTGCACGGCACGCGGTTGCCGTTCAACGTTTGGGCGATGAAAAAACCGCTGCTCCGCGCGGGTTCCCACGGTTCGGCCGACAGCGAATCCAACGTCTGGCCGCGCAGACCGGCGGCGGTTCTTTCGAAAAGGTCCCCCGCGGCGGCGTTGGCCTCGATCACCGTGTGCTCGCGCGGGTCCACTAACAGCACGGGCGACGGCACCAGCGCGCACAGACCGTAGAAGTTTTCCTGCGCCTGCTTCATCTCGATTTCAAGATTCTGCGAGTCGGCCAGCGGGTGGCCGTAAAGGAGAATCCGCTCACCGTCGAAGACGACCGTGAACTCGTGCGTACGCGGGCCGAACAGGGATTGAAAGACCGAGCCGTCTCCTCCCGCTAACACGTCGGCAAAATGACGGCCGTCCATGCCGGGCAGAATGTCGCCGAGCAGCGGCGTGTCTTCGAGGCGCGCACAAGCTCGCCGCGCGGCTTCGTTGTAGGCGACGATGAGACCGTCGGGAGTGACGGACAGCACCGGGAAGGGCGAGTGGATATCGGGAGCGTTCTCGGTGGCCGGCTCGGGAAGGCGCGGCAAGGAGTCGTCGTCGGGTCGCTCGCGCTCGGCTATGGAATAGGCGCGGAAATGGAGCAGCACCGGCCCATGTCCTTCCCCGTCGCGATAGAGCCGGCTGGCTTCCACGGCTCCCTCCCAAACCGAGTCATGGAACGACATTCGGCATTCTCCGCTCACCGCCGCCGGATCTTCGCCGGCGCGCTTCAGAAACTCGTGGGCGCTGCGTTCGCTATCGGCGCTCACCACGGCGACGGCATCATCCGGACGACCGCGGGACAAATGCAGCCATTCGTGAGCGGCGCGATTGGCCTTCAGCACCGCTCCGTTTCCGTCCACCACGCAGATGGGATCGGCGATGCCCTGCACGATCTGGCGGTATCCCGCCGCATCTACGTCCGCTGGCGCGGCCGGGGCGGCGTCTTCGGCAGCGGCTCCCAGCTTTCCACGCCATACCAAAGGTAGCATGACGCCCAATCCCATCAAGGAGAGAATAGCCGCGACCCATCCGGCCGCCGCCACGGGGCGGACTCGCGCCGGACTGCAACAGCACCTCATCGGGATCGGAAAGCAGCGTCCAATCGGACGGTGTGTCGCTGAATAGAGTGAAGAGCGCGGCGGGCTCTATCAGCGCGACGATACGTCCGGCGCGTGCCGCCGGAGCGGTCGGCGCCGAGTAGAATTGCAGCGCCAAGACTTCCGGCAGCGCGCCGCTGCGTCCCAAGAGCGCGGCGTCCGCGCCGTCCGTGCCGCGCAGGCTCTTCAGAGCGTCGGACAGGCGGGCGCTGTCGCCTTGAACCGTATGCAGCCGGCCGTCCGGATTCAGCAGCGCGAGCGCGCGCAACGTGCCGTTCTCTCGCGTCCACGTGCTGCGCATCACCCCGAACTTGTCTTGCACGCGCCACGACGTCCATTCTTCGGGATGGTACAAGACCGCCAGCACGTCGTAGCGGACGATCTGATCCCGGAGAGCGGAGCGAGCCGCTTCCAACTGGGTCTCCCAGTGCCGCGCCTGAGCATCCAAGCGGGATTGCTCCAACTGCACGGCGCGCGCGCCGGCGTTCTGCAGGTTGCCCATGAGCAGCAGCGTGCCGGCGAGCACGGCCGCGCCCGCGGCGATAACGGAGATGGTCCTCCAAATAGGCGACATACGTCCTCGCGTTTTTTTTCGTCAGACATGCCGGACTCTATCCAAACTGCAAATCCGGTGCCGCCTTTGCCTGCGTCCGGTTTGCTTGACAAAGTCAGAGAAAATAGGTAGCTTAAGAGGTGACAGAAAGGGCTTCGGCGGCGGTCTTACCGGCGTGAGCCGCTACCCGCCAGTCCTCCTTGCAAGTTGCATGCGGCAAGGGGCGGCCCGTGCGGCCCGGCCCGCGAAAATGGACCAGCCCCCTGAGCGCCCGGAGCTGCCCCGGTGACCCGTACCGGTGGCGAGTTGGCCACATTGGCTTCGGGTGCTCGACGGCGCACGGCTAAACGGATGCTTGTTCGGTAGGAGACATGACGCTTGAGACGCCGCCGGTTGGGCACGTGGATAGTTTGTCTTCCGCTCGTGGCGGTCGCCGACCCCGCCGGGGTCTTCTATTTTTCTAAGGGTGTTGAACTCATGCGAACCATTCTACTGACCTTACTCGTCGCGACACTCGCACAGGCCCAACCGTATAACCCGGTCGTCATCTGGGATCGTTCGGGTGCAGGCGACAATGCGTGGTATGGCATTGAGGTCTATGCGTTAGGCGACCAGAACGACGACGGGTACAAGGATTTCATGGTGTGGGGACTTGGCCAGGGCGAGCCGGGTCAGCCTAACGAAGCGGTTGTCGAATTATTCCACGGAGGTAGCCCACCGGAGAGTGAGCCTTACCTAAGGTTCGTGGCGAATCCGAACACGGCTCTTGAGCTATATCGAGCCAATACCATTGGGGATGTCAGTGGCGATGGCTACATAGACTGGGAAATCTGGATGCGTTATCTGGAAAGCCAGGACACGTTTACTGTGCAAATCTATTGGGGAGGTCCCGGCGCGGATACGATCCCCGACCTGACCATGCACGTACCGCTACCCGATCATGTGCTTCCCATCGGTGACTTCAACGGCGATGGTTACGATGATCTGTTACACTACCATCAGCAGCCGGAAGACTACCTTGAGATTCTTTACGGGGGGAATCCTATGGATACAATCCCCGATTGGACAATGCACAGCCCGCCGGGGCATCCTTATGAATCGTTGCCACAGTCTTTCGGCGATCTGAACGGCGATGGCTATTCCGATTTTGTGAGTGATTCCCCCAATGAACGGATCACCTACATCTTTCTGGGCGGGAGCCATCCCGACACCTTGCCGGCGTACACATGGGAGAATCTCTGGAGTGCTTACAAAGTCATCGTCCGTGACGTGAGTGGGGATCATTTTGCTGATCTGGTCTTTCACGGCTACCCTCAATGGCAGGTGCATCTTGGTGGCGTCAATCTCTCGCCGACCCCGACGTTCTCGATGAACTTCGCCGCCAGTTGCAGTTGGGACTTTGCGACCGGACTGGGAGACATCAACGGTGACGGCTACAATGACATGGCAGTAATTGATCCGGGCTGCAACAATCTATGGGGAACGATGTGCACTTACCTCGGTCACCCGTGGCTGAATCCAGACCCTGCGATCACCATTCAGGGGAGAGAGTGGCCGCTGAACTTAATCGGCATTCGCACGGCAGCGGGCTTGGGAGATGTGAACGGTGACGGCATAGACGACTTTGCCATCGGTGCAGCAAATACGAATTGGGATGGTCGGCGGGGACGGGTCGTTGTTTTGTCGGGCGACACTACGTTGCACGTCGGGGTGGACGATTCTCGTGCCGAGATTCCACGGGATTTAGCCGTAACCGTGTATCCCAATCCTTTCAATACACAAGCCATCATTTCCCTGACTGTTCCCGTCTTTTCATCGCATGTCGAGCTGATAGTGTACAACGTGCTCGGTCAAGTCGTGGAGGAGACCACATTGCACAGCGTCTCGCGTTCTTTGCAGTACCGCCTGGATGCATCAGCTCTCAGTACCGGTCTTTACCTGTTGCGGGTGAGCGCCGGGGCGCTGCAAACCACTCATAAACTGGTTGTCCTGAAGTAGTCGCTTCTAACACGGGGAGGCGGACATGTATTCTCGCGTATCGTTCTTCGTCGTGTCGGCGTTCTGCATGCTGGCACTGGCCACCGCAGTTCAGGCCTTTGACATCAGCGCGTACTGGGATCCGATTTCGATGGTGCAATTGGAAGGACATGGAACGTGCCTACTGCAACAATGTGAGGGCGATTCATGCCGGGTGAAATGGCTCCGTTCCATCTCCGAGCAAAACAACTCTTATGTCTTGCAGCGGTATCAGGAAATGGGGATCACGAACTTGTGCGTCCACTACAGGCCTTCCGATTTCAATGACTATCTCGCTGCCTCCTGGGAGAGCGGGGAGACCTTGGGAGTCATGAACGAACGTTGGCCCAATCGCATGTACCAATACCTCGAAGCGCAAGGCGCAGGTCGGAGACTGGAAGCAGCTGTCGCTGGAAATTATGTTGATGCGAGGACGAGTGTCGGAAGCTGGGGGCAATACGCCAGCGTGGACTATCGCGACGTCTCTGGCGAAGTCTTAAATGCCCCCGTCCTTGCCATTGGCCCCGGCAACGGAACGGTGCAGGAGTTTTTCCGCCCGGCGGTTGGGTTCGGCTCCTGGCTCGGCTGGGCGCGCAGGGAAATCAGAGGCGATTGGCTGCCTGTGTTGGTGCCACATGGTGGAAGCAACGGGCAGGACACGACCATCGTTAACGGAGCGCAGGATCACGTTATGCCGATGGTGTTCCGGCTGGTTCTGGACTACGACCGCGATCCCAACGCTCCGACTGCCGAGATCTGCAAATTCTACTGGTATTTCAAGAATGCAGAAAGTGAATGGCTCCGCTATTATCCTGTGACGATTGACACGACGATGATTCAGCATCAAGCAGGCCAGTTCGACACCCTGCTCATCCGCATTGATCCGATAGACTACACCTATACGCGGAATGGGGTCGGCCGGGATACGGTGATCTATTCCTGCGACGACCCGTTTGACTGGACATGGGACCCCACGCGCACTCTGGATATGGACTATTTCGGCTACTACGATGTCTCTTCGTATGGCCGTGAAGGTCGCTTCGAAATCCGGTATTCTGGTTATCACACGTTGTATCTTTACAGCGTGGAGGCGATGGACGACGCTTACTACAGGATGTTCGAAGCGCCGTATGCTACCATTCAGGCCACCAATACGATGATCGCCGATTCCTTCGCCGCCGATCTTGGCCGTTGGCCTTCCCCTCACATGCGCGGATGGTACTACGACGAGATTTACGATTACTACAGGCCCTTCCTGCGTTCCTGGCTAAGGGTCCAACAGATACTCCACGATGACAGTCGCCATCTTCCCACCTTTTTCTTCAACGGTTTCGCCTTCGATGACGACCGCCACGACCTACAAATGGACTCGATGTACTATCTTTTCGATCACGGTTTCGAAGGCAGCCAACCCCAGACGTTCATGCTCGAGACGTATTACTTCTGGGGCGAGACCGACAGCGTGAGCTTTTCGTGGTACTACCCTCCAGCCTTCTACACGAGATTTGATTCGGACGAGCCATACGTGGACTCAACGTATGTCGGCGACGCTACTTGGCCCGAAGGGCGGTCCAGGCAATATAACGGCACCCAATCGCTTCAGCGGGCCATAGATTGGACGTACTGGCGGGTGCCGGACACCACGGTCTTCCCTTTTCTCTCCGCTGACCAACGCACTGGCATTCACAATATGGCGCTCTATCCAGGGTTTATAGATCAGGTGCAATTGCAGCACGATCCCACACGCGGCGGGAAATTGTGGGCTCTCCTTCAAGCAGGACGTGCAAGGGGTGACTCGAGCCAAGACGTGTGTCGTGATCCCAGCCCACAGGAAATCAAGCTCGAAGCTTGGATGGCTGTGGCTTCGAATGCTGACGGCATAATGTACTACTGGGGAACGCCCTCCGGCCCGGGACCCCATCCTGGCATCGGCGGCCTCTTCAAATGGAGCACGTCGAACTTCTGCGCGGACGGTGGAGCGTCTGTAGATACTACAGAGAGGTGGTTGGCAGCGAAGGAAGTGGATCACGATATTCTGCTCGTCACCCCCATCCTCGAATCCCTCAAGTTCGTTAAGACTTACGCTTCGCGCGCGTTTGAGCACAACTACCCCAATTCAACGCACGCCGCGACCGCGCCTGATACCCTTGCCGATCATGTATGGTGTGGTAATTCGGTCCGGGCGGTGCAGGCAATTCGAAGCTATATGCCGTGTTGGCCAGAGGATACCACGTGTTTCATAACCTATAGTGAGTCGCAGCCTTACGTCCAAGTGTCGCGTTTCCGCAATCAACATGTGCCATACCTCGACCCGGACGTGGAAGATTATTGGTTCTTGGTGGTAAATCGACGTACCCTGTCGTACGAATGGCGAAAAATCGAACTGGACATACCAGTCATTTATGACGGTCCATACTATGTCCGGTACGTACTTGGCGACTCTACGAAATTGCAGCCCATTTCGACGAATCGCGAAACGGATTGTCATCTGCAGACAATCACACTTATTTTGCGGCCCGGCGAAGCGGAGCTGATCCACTTCACTCATGGCGAGAACGGCTGTCAGGATGCGTCAGCCCACGTTGAGGGACTTACCGCAATTGCCGAAGGAAACGACGCGGTAAGATTGAACTGGGAGGAGCCGACACAGACCGAAGACAGCCTTCCCTTCACCCCCCAGACCTACTTCATTCTGCGGTCAGTCGTACACTATCAAGGTCCGTTCGACACTATCGCATACACCGAGACGAACACTTATCTGGACTCACTCTCGCTCCCTGAGCGTGTGGGATTCTATATGGTCCATGCCTGTGGAACGATCAGCGAGCGTCCCGGCAACGCGCCTATTGAGGCACCAGAGAAGCCGAAGAAAGAGAAGGTCGCGCCCGGCGCACCATCCCTTTCGAGTTCAATCAAACGTTCAGGATAAGACCATGACCGAAACAGGAACATTCGCCGCCAAGGTCGGACTGGCGGAAATGCTGAAGGGCGGCGTGATCATGGACGTGACCGACGCCGATCAGGCGCGCATCGCCGAAGAAGCGGGAGCGGTGGCCGTGATGGCGCTGGAACGCGTGCCCGCCGACATCCGCCGCGACGGTGGGGTGGCGCGCATGTCCGACGTCAACAAAATCCGCCAGATTCAGGACATGGTGTCCGTTCCGGTGATGGCCAAGTGCCGCATCGGGCACTTCGTCGAGGCGCAAATCCTGCAAGCGCTCGAGGTGGACTTCATAGACGAGAGCGAAGTGCTCACGCCCGCCGACGAGTGCTATCACATTGACAAGCAGGCCTTCAAAGTGCCGTTCGTGTGCGGCTGCCGCGATCTGGGTGAAGCCTTGCGCCGCATTGCCGAGGGCGCAGCCATGATTCGCACCAAGGGCGAAGCGGGAACGGGCAACATCGTGGAAGCGGTGCGGCACATGCGCGCCGTCATGTCGGCCATTCGCCGCGTGCAAACGATGGGCAACGAAGAATTGGTGGCCTTCGGCAAGGAAATCGGCGCGCCCTACGAGCAGCTCGTGCAGGTGCGCGAGAAGGGCAAGCTGCCGGTGCCGAATTTCGCGGCGGGCGGCATCGCCACACCCGCCGACGCCGCGCTCATGATGCAGCTCGGCGCGGAATCGGTCTTCGTGGGGTCGGGCATTTTCAAGAGTGAAGATCCGGCGGCCCGCGCGCGTTCCATTGTGCTGGCGGTCACCTATTGCCACGATCCTGCGAAGCTTGCGGACGTGTCGGCGGGACTGCTCAAGGCCATGCCGGGGCTGGACGTGCGCACCATGCCCGCCGAAGAGCTCTTGTCGGTGCGCGGCTGGTAATGGCGGAATCGCATTCGACGGTCGGCGTGCTCGCATTGCAGGGCGATTTTGAAAAGCACCTGCAGGCGTTCGCGGCTCTCAAGGTTTTGGCGCGCGAAGTGCGTGCCGTGAGTGATCTCGACGGGCTGGGACGGCTGATTGTTCCCGGCGGCGAGAGCACGACCATGACTCTTTTGCTCGTGCCCGAGCTGCGCGCGGCCATTATGAATTTCTGCCGCGCGCATCCGGTGTGGGGCACCTGCGCAGGCATGATTATGCTGGCCAAGGAGTCCGCCGACCCGCGCGTGAAGCCGTTCGGGCTGATAGACATGGATTTGGAGCGCAACGGCTACGGCCGGCAGGTGCACTCGTTCGAGGCCGATTTGCGCGTGGAGCCGGAGATCGGCGAACCTTCGGGCCCTTTGCGCGGTGTTTTCATTCGCGCGCCGCGTGTCAAAGGCTTGGGAGCGGGAGTGCGGCCGCTCGTGTGGCTGGGAGACGATGCGGTGGCGGTGCGGCAGGGGCATTTTCTGGCCTCGGCGTTTCATCCCGAACTCACGGGCGATCTGCGTTTGCAGCGCTACTTTCTGGCGATGAATCCATGAGCGGGTTTTCCGTTTGCTGCGATTTCGACGGCACGGT
>JAPKYT010000055.1 GCA_026394155.1 bacterium
CGGCAGCCGGTCATCGCCACCGTCAACGCCAGCATGACTATCGCCATTCGCAGGGCGTTCATTTCAATTGTCTTTTCAGTTTCTGAATTTCGTCGCGAAGTTCGGCAGCTTTTTCGTATTCCTGCTTGCGGGCCAGAAGCCTCATCTCTTTTTCGAGCCGCGAGACCAGATCCTCCATCGCCGCGACCGTCATGAAGTCATGGTGCGCTTCCTCGACAATCTCGCGCACTCGGGCGTCAGCCACGGTCGTCGAGGCCAGCACGTCCTCCACCGATTTCACGATGGTCCGCGGCGTGATGCCGTGAGCCTCGTTGTATTCCCGCTGAATGCGCCGCCGGCGCTCGGTCTCGTCAATAACCTTGCGCATGGAATCGGTGATCTGATCGGCGTAGAAGATCACTCGTCCGCGCACGTTCCGCGCCGCCCGTCCGGCGATCTGCATGAGGCTGCGCTCGCTGCGCAGAAATCCTTCCTTGTCGGCGTCCAGAATCGCCACCAGCGAGACCTCGGGCAGATCCAGCCCTTCCCGCAGCAGATTGATGCCGACCAGCACGTCGAACTGCGCCAGCCGAAGATCGCGCAGAATTTCCACGCGGTCCAGAGTCTCGATTTCGCTGTGCAGATAGCGCACGCGCACCTTCATGCCCTCGAGGTACTCCGCCAAATCCTCGGCCATGCGCTTGGTGAGCGTGAGCACCAGCGCACGCTCCTTGCGCTCCACCACCTCGCGGATTTCCGCCAGCAGATCATCCACCTGTCCCTTGGTGGGGCGCACCGCGACTTCGGGATCCATGAGCCCCGTGGGCCGGATAATCTGCTCCACCAGCACACCCTGGCTCTTTTCGATCTCATAATTTCCGGGCGTGGCGCTGACGAAAATGCACTGCTGCAGCCGGCTTTCCCATTCCTCGAAGAACATCGGCCGGTTATCCAGCGCCGACGGCAGCCGGAAACCGTACTCGACCAGCGTTTCCTTGCGCGAACGGTCGCCCCGATACATGGCGCGGAGCTGCGGGATGGACACGTGCGACTCGTCCACGATCATCAGGAATTCTTTGGGGAAGTAGTCAAGCAATGTGTCGGGGCGCTCACCCGCCCGGCGGCCCGCCAGATGGCGCGAATAATTTTCGATGCCGCTGCAGTATCCGACTTCGCGCAGCATTTCGAGGTCAAAGCGCGTGCGTTGCTCAATCCGCTGCGCCTCCAATATCTTTCCCCGCGCCCGCAGCTCGGCCACGCGCTCGTCAAGCTCGGCGGAGATCAAGCTCATGGCGCGCTCAAGGTTGGGCTGCGACGTGACGAAGTGCTTGGCGGGGTAGAGAGCCAGCGTGTCCACCGCTTCGATGACCTCGCCGGTCAGAATCTGAATGTGTTTGATGGACTCGAGTTGATCACCGAGGAACTCGAGGCGGTAGGCCGTCTCTTCGTAGGCGGGATGAACCTCGATCACGTCCCCGCGCACGCGGAAGGCCCCCCGCGGAAAATCAAAATCGTTGCGGGTGTAGTGCATGTCCACCAACCGGCGAAGCAGCGCCTTGCGGGCGTAGTCTTCACCCACCCGCAGCGTGAGCAGCAGCTCACGGAAGTCCTGCGGCGAGCCCAGACCGTAGATGCACGAAACGGACGCCACGATAATCACGTCGGAACGCTCGATCAAAGCCGTGGAGGCCCTCAGCCGCAGACGGTCAATCTCCTCGTTGACTTCCGTTTCCTTCTCGATGAACGTGTCGGTGGTGGCAACGTACGCTTCGGGCTGGTAGTAGTCGTAGTAGGAGATGAAGAACTCCACCGCGTTGCGCGGGAAGAACGACTTGAACTCGCCGTAAAGCTGGGCCGCCAGCGTCTTGTTGTGCGACAGAACCAGAGCGGGGAGTTGCACCTCGGCGATGACATTGTCGATGGTGAAGGTCTTTCCCGATCCGGTGATCCCCAACAGCGTTTGGAAAGGCTCGCCCCGCCGGATGGCTGAGACCAGCTCGGCAATGGCCTGCCCCTGATCGCCCTGGGGGCGAAGGTCAGTCACGAGTTCGAACGGCCGCATGGGCAGAATTTACGGCTTGTCTGCCAGAATTGCAAGTTTGACGGCAGATTCTTTCGTCGCTAAGTTACACATTATCAAGTGCCGAATGGTTCCGGGCGATGTCGTTGATGCGGAAGGGGTGCTACCTTTGATCTTGCATTTGTTAGGGGATTTTAGTATAATTATTACCTTGAAAAATCAATGGGATGAAGGGAGACTTGGCCATGATGTCGAAGATGCGCGAGAACATGCCGCTGATCATGTGGATTCTTGTCGGCGCCTTTCTCGCGACCATCGTTTTCTCGTGGGGTATGGGCGGATTCAAAGGCAAGCAGAGCCTCGACGGGGTGGTAGGCACGGTGGGAGAGCGGGAAATCCTCTACGATCAGTACAATCGGCTTGTTCAGGACCGCCTCGCGCGTCAGCGCAAGGAGGCAGACACATTGAAACCCGCGCCGATCACCGATGAGATGGTGCGCCAGGCCCGCAAGGATGTCTGGGACGAGCTGGTGCGATCCGAACTCATGGATGTCTATGGCCAGAGGTGGGGTATCGTGACGTCGGATGAGGAGGTGGCCTTTGCGGTTCGGAACAGCCCGCCCAAGTGGATTCGCGAGAACGAGAACTTTCTCAAGGACGGGCAGTTCGACCGCGCGCGCTACGAGGAGTTCTTGCGCGATCCCCGCTCCGCTCAGGTGCTGGTTTCCATCGAGAACGAGTACCGCGCGTCCATCGGCAACCAGAAGGTGATCGAACGGGTCATCGCGCCGGTCTTCGTGAGCCCGGACGAAGTGTGGAACGAGTATGCCGCTACCACCCGCAAACTCAACGCGCTGGTCGTCTCATTCCCGCTGAACAAGTTCGCGGTGGACACCGGATCCATTACCTCGGCGCAGATCGGGGACTACTACACCCAGAACCGCGCCAATTACGAACTCAAAGAGCGGCGCAAGCTGGCGTATGTGACCGTACTCGTGGAGGCTACGCTTGAAGACTCGAACCGAGTCGTCGAGCTGGCGCAGGAGACACTGAACCGGGCACGGAGCGGTGAAGATTTCGCCGCTTTGGCCCAGGAGCTGTCGGAAGACCCGGGCTCGGCCGAACTCGGCGGGGACTTGGGCTACTTCGTTCAGGGGCGAATGGTCAAGGAATTCGACTCTACTGCCTTTGCCACCGCCCCCGGCCAAGTCGCGGGACCGGTGTTGACGCGCTTCGGCGCTCACATCATCAAGGTGGTGGACCGCAAGCCCGCCGCGGGCGGGGATTCGGTGCGCGCCAGCCATGTGCTCATCAAGTGGAAGGCCAGCTCGGAAACGGATGAGCGCGCCGGGCAAAAAGCCAAGGACTTCGTGGACGCGGCCAAAGCCGAAGGATTTGCCCAAGCGGCGGCGCGCTTCGGCCTTGAGGTCAAGGAAACCGACGGGTTCAATCAGAGCGCCAACGGCAACATACCGGGATTCGGAGCGCTTCCCCCGGCCATGGATTTTGCCTTTTCCAGCAAGCCCGGTGCCATCAGCAACCTCCTCCGCACCAAGCCTCGCGGAGGAGACGCCTACGTGGTTTTTCAACTGAAAGAGGCTCAGCCGCGTGGCTATGCTGCGCTCGCCGAGGTCGAGTCCGCGATCCGGAGCGTGCTCGTGCGCGAAAAGCAGAGAGACCTTGCGCTGGAGGCGGCAGGGGCATTTCGCGGGCGCGTTCAGGATTCGGAGTCCTTCGCGGCAGAGGCTGCTCGCCAAGGGTTGAAGATTGACACCACCGGCGAGCGCGGGCAAAGGGAGTCTCTTGGGCCCATTGGCACCGACGAGAACGCTGCTAAATACTTGTTTACGTTGCAGATCGGACAAACATCGGAGCCTCTTAGCAACAGCCGTGGAGCTTACGTAGTCGTGCTCATCGGCAAGACGGACCCGGATCCTGCCGACTTCGAAACCAAGAAGGCGGACATCTTGCAGCGTCTGCAACGCACCAAGCAGAACAACGTCTATACAGACTGGCTTTCCAAAGCGCAGAAGGAAGTCGGCGTGATGGACAAGCGGTATCTGTACTACACCGACTATTGAGCGCTGCCGCAAAGCGGGTTCTCTGGAGGCGCGGCTCGCCATCGTTTCGGGTCGCGCCTCTTGGCGTAAACCATTGACTGTTTTGTGGAAAATGAGTACCATACGGCGCAAAGCACCGTGCGAGGTATCCCCCGATGTCTGACAATCGTTCCCATGAAGTGAACCTTCTCGACTTGGTCGCCTTCGTCCTGCGCTGGCGGGTGTTTCTCATCACCGCGATTCTCTCGGTCTCCGTCGTGGTGGCCGTGATCTCATTCCTGCTGCCGCCCAAGTACCGCAGCACGGCCGTGATCAGGGGATCCGAAACGCAGTCTCAGGGACTTGGCAGTCTGGTTGCATCGAAACTGGCTTCGCTCGGCGGCATCGCCGGAATTGCCGCGGGAATGGGCGAGATACCCGGGGAGCTCTATGTCGCGATTCTCAAGAGCCGTTGGATGTCTGAGAGTGCGATCACCGCGCTCGATTTGCGGAAGACTTACCGCCTCGAGGATGCGCCGATAGAAGACGTGGTGGCGACCTTCAAGGCGCGGACACGTTATGAACTGGATCCGCAGTCACAGACGATCACGATTTCGGCGGACGACGAAGACCCGCGCCGGGCTCAGAGCATCGCCACGTTTCTGGTAGACGCTTTGGACAGACGCAACTCCGAATTGCGGTCATCAAACGCCAGGCGCCAGCGCGAGTTTGTCGGCCAGAGACTGGATGATGCGAAGAGGAAACTCGCAGAACTCGAGGACAGCCTCGCGCGGTTCCAGATCGAGAGCGGTGTGCTGAACTTGGAAGAGCAGGTGAAGGCGACTATCGGTGCTGCGGCCGCCCTCGAGGCCGAGAAGCTGGCGCTGGAGTCCGAGCTGGAGATGAACCGGCAATTGTACGATGCCCAGAGTTCGGTTGCCGAGATGATACGCTTCAGATTGTCGGGAATTGAATCTACGCTGCGCCGTCTGTCGGCTAAGAAGACCGGCGCCGACAGGGATTTCGACTTCCTGCTTCACCTCAAGGATGCGCCCGAGCACGGGCTCATCTATCTTCGATTGACGCGGGACATCGAAGTTCAGCAGATTCTTGTGGCCTTGCTGCTGCAGCAGTATGAGCAGGCGAACATTGACGAGAAGCGGAATACTCCGACCATTCTCAGACTCGATCCGCCGACCTTGGCCGCCAAACGCGTGTGGCCTCGTCGCGGTATCATGGTCGGTGTTTCCGCCTTTGCCGCCCTTGTTCTCGGCTGCGGCTTCGCCCTTGCTTTCGATTCCTTGCGAAAGGCCGCCGCCGATCCGGGACACCCCCAGCATCAACGGCTTCAGAACATCCGCGAGGCAATCCGCCGTCCAAGGGATCGTTCACAGGCATGATCGCCGCCCACAGCATTCGTGCAAGCGCCCAAACCCTGGTCCGCTCACCGGCCGCTTGGGGTGTGGCAGCTGCAGGGATCATGGCCGCCGGCTGGCTGGCCTATGGGTATCTGCCGTACGCGAATCTCGTTGGATTGAGCGTTCTTCTGCTGGCGGTTCTGGCGTTGCTCATTCGCAAGCCGGTCCTCGGAGCCGCGCTGGCTGCGTTCGTAATCACAGGCAGCATCACCGAGTACGTGCCTCGGAGTCTCAGCCCTCTTTTAGCGGTCGTGGTGGTCGTCTTTCTGCTGGGCCGATTGCTCCAAGGCGAATGGCGAGTGACATTCACGCCGTTGATGAAGTGGGCGTTACTGCTTTTCGCGTGGCACTTGCTGAGTGCGGCTTGGGCCTCTTCATACGACTACTTCACCCTTGCGGGTCTGTACCGAAATGTGCTGGTGCTGCTCGTGTTCACCTGGTGTATTCAGAAGCCAAGTGATTATGTGTATGTGCTCATTGCCGCGGGCGCCGGCATTCTCCTTACGGCCGTCCTGTCGGTGAAGAGCATGCTTGATTTTCTGTCCAGCGGCCTTCTGTCACCGGAGACGGGCCTGCTTCATCATATAGACACTTCGCGTTTCTCTGGGCAGTGGCTTGACCCCAATATCCTCAGTCAGACTATCGTCCCCTTTGTCGGATTGAGCTACGCGCTGGTTCGAACTCGCCTGCCGGTGATGATTCGCGCCTTCGCTTGTACCGCGCTCTTGGCGGGGATTTTGGCTGTGCTGCTGTCCCTCTCTCGTGCCGGCATGGTCTGTCTCGCCGTGATGCTTGCTCTCATCATGGTAGCCGACCGTCGTCGCTGGCTCATCCTCGCAGTAGTCGGGGTCTTGCTGGTGCTCGTAGTGATGGTGTTTCCGGTCAACGTGTTCGGTAGAATAGGCACTCTCGCGCAGGGAAGAGGCGATGCCTCGATCAATCAGCGGACGGAACTGATGGGGGCTGGACTCCGGATGTTCGAGGACTCGTTTCCGCTGGGAGTCGGCCTCGGAAACTTCAGGACATTCTCCATGGACTACATGCAGGATCTCTGCTGGTCTGCAATTCCGCACAATACCTACACGGAGATACTTTCCGAGATGGGCATCATCGGCCTGATTCTCTTCGTCGGCGCGCTTTCGTCGGTGGCCGTACCACTGGTGCGGGTCAAGCGGATCATGGATTCCGAGAACTTCGGCCAGAACCTCGGGATTTGCATGCAAGCGGTGTTCGTGGCGATGCTGGTCTCCTACATGTTCCTCAGCATGAGTGCTTATGCGCCATACTGGATGGTTCTGACTCTGCTGAGCGTCTACCCGAAAGTGTTCGCTGACCGGGCTCCAGCCGTCTGAACGTCTGCCGATGGCATCGCCGCCGTTGTGCCCGCTCATCGTCATGCCATGAAACATGCTTGGTATCTGCGCATCGCGCTGTTGATGGCTGACCTGACCCTGCTCGAGGCCGCCTTCTTCGGCGTGTACTGGTGGCGGTTCAAGACGGGGATGTTCGTCAATCCGGTGGCTTTCTTCCTGCCGGACCTCCTGGTCCCCAGTTTGATTGTCGCCGGTTATTGGGTTCTGGTGCTGGCCTGGTTCGGGCTCTTTCGCTTTGATCCGCTTGCATCGCGCGCCAAAACTCTGCGCGCCTGTCTCAAAGCCAGCGCCTTTGGCGTGCTCATTTTGTTCATTCTCACCTTCGACCCCAATCAGCCTCTGCCGAGTTCACGGGTGATTCTCGCCTCGTATGGCGCGGGCATTTTCGTGATCGTGGCCGTCAACCGTTTGGGGTTGCTCACCGTCCTGCGCGAGCTGCGCGTGCGCGGCTACGGCACCTTGCGTACCCTGCTGGTGGGCGGCGGACGCCGCGCGCGCAATGCCTTGCACTATCTCTCCGAGCATCCCGAGCTCGGCCTCAAGGTGCGCGGCATGCTGGCCGATTCCACCGACCTGGCGTCATCAGAAGCCGCGCCGGTGCCGTACCTCGGGCCGCTGTCTCACTTCGGCCCGCAACTGCGCGGCGGCGGCGTCGAGGCCGTGCTCATCGCCGTGGACGGCGCAGCCGAGCGCCAACTTGGCCGTTTGGTGCGCGTCCTTCGCGGCCGGCGCACTCGTGCGTTCATCATGGCGGATCAATACCCGCTGCTCACCGGCGAGGTCCGGCCGGCGCGCATCCACGGCCATCCGCTCGTGGAGATTCAGGCGGAACTGCTTTCTTGGGTCGAGCGTTTCTTCAAGAGAGTTACGGACGTCGTCCTGTCGCTGGTTCTGTTGGTGGTCACGTCGCCCCTTTGGCTCGTTTTGTCGGCGCTGATTCCTTGGACGTCACCGGGGCCGGTATTTCACCTGCAGGCGAGAGTGGGCCTGAACGGACGCGTGTTTAAGCTGCTGAAGTTCCGCTCGATGAGACAGGATGCCGAGGCGCGGACGGGCGCGGTGTTGGCCGTCGAGGGAGATCCGCGCGTCACGGTCGTGGGCAGGTGGATTCGACGCACCCGACTGGATGAGTTGCCGCAGCTCATCAACGTGCTGCTCGGCCGGATGAGCATTGTCGGCCCCCGGCCGGAACGCATCGAGTTCGTCGAGCGGTTCCTCAAGGAAGTCCCGTTGTATGCGCGCCGCCTGAACGTCAAGCCCGGCCTCACCGGATGGTCGCAGGTGCATCTGAAATATGACCGCAGCGCCGATCAGATTCCCGTCAAGCTGAAGTATGATTTCTACTATATCGAGAACATGTCCCTGCCGCTCGACATCAAGATCATGTTCATGACGCTGTTCGTCATGCTGCGCGGCGAGGGACTCTAACCGGATTCGCGGACCCATGCTCGACATCCGATACATTCGCGAAAAGCCCGAGGAAGTGCGCGCCCGGCTGGCGCTGAAGGGCGAGCACGGCGGCATCGAAGAACTGCTGGAGTTGGACGCCGGCCGCCGCGCCCTCATCGAAGAAACCGACCGTCTGAAGGCGCGACGAAACCTGCTGAGGCGGCCGACAACGCCGTCTGCCGGGAGTGGGGAAAATCCGCACAGTTTGACTTCGCACCGCGCGAGCATCTCGGATTCGCCGAGTCTCTGGGCATCCTCGATTTTCCGCGCGGCTCCAAGATAACCGGCTCGGGTTTCCCGGTGTACAAAGGCGCCGGAGCGACGCTGGAACGCGCGCTCATCAACTTCATGCTCGACACCCATCGTGCGAGCGGGAGGTATGTGGAGATCTCCACGCCGTTCGTCGTCAATCGCGCCTCGCTGACGGGAACCGGCCAGCTTCCCAAGTTCGAGGAAGACCTTTACCGCTGCGATCTGGACGATCTCTTTCTCATCCCCACAGCCGAGGTGCCGATCACCAATTATCATCGAGATGAGCTGTTGGAGGAGAGCGATCTTCCCATCCGTTATTGCGGCTACTCGCCCTGCTTTCGCCGCGAGGCGGGTTCCTACGGAAAAGAGACGCGGGGCTTTCTGCGCGTGCATCAGTTCGACAAAGTCGAGCTGGTGAAGTTCGTCTCTCCCGAGACGTCGTATGATGAACTCGAGTCGCTGGTGAAGGATGCCGCCTCCATTCTCGAAGCTCTGGAGCTTCGCTATCGCGTGGTATCGCTTTGCGCCGGCGATCTGTCCTTCAGCGCCGCCAAGTGCTACGATCTGGAGGTCTGGGCGCCGGTTGAGCAGAGATGGCTCGAAGTCTCGTCCTGTTCGAATTTCGAAGCCTATCAGGCGCGGCGGGCGAACATCCGCTTTCGCCGTGCGGCCACCGGCAAACCCGAATTCGTCCACACTCTGAACGGATCGGGGCTGGCCACGTCGCGTTTGTTAGTCGCGCTGCTCGAGACCTACCAGAATGATGACGGCACTTTGATGGTGCCTCCGCCGCTGCGCAAGTACACCGGCTTCGGGCTCATCACGCCTGGGGGAGTGCAGTAGTTGAGCGCCGCGCAAACTGACCCGATGCTCGAACTCCTTCACGCCGCGCGGGTGCTGGATCGCGCCGGATTCCTGCCCGCGAGCGACGGCAATCTGTCGGCGCGCGGAGATGACGGACGCGTCTTCATCACGCGGTCTGACGTCGAAAAGCGGGCGCTGACGGAGGACGGTTTTGTGGCTCTCTCTCTGGATTGCAAGAGCTCGCCCGGCGCGTCTTCGGAGTGGCCCATGCATCGCGCACTGTATCGGGCGCGCCCTGACGTGAATAGTGTTCTGCATGTTCATTCGCCTTTTCTCACCGCCTTTGCTTGCGCGCACCGCATACCGTCGGTGAACCTGCTGGCGGAATCGTGCGCGTCGGTCGGACCCATCGTGCTGGTGGACTACCGGGCGCCCGGTTCGGAGGAGCTTGCTCAAGCGCTCTTGACGGCCAGCATGACCGCGGGCGTCTATCTGCTGGCCAATCACGGTGCGGTGGCGGTGGGCGCAAAGGTGCGCGAAGCTCTGCACCGCTTGGAGCGCGCGGAGTTTCTGGCTCATGTTGAGTGGCTGGCCACCGCCTTGGGCGGCGGTGTGCCGTTGAATGCGGCGAGTATTCGCGAGCTGCAACGCGGCCGGGGTGATCGGTGCTGATTCTGTCCATCGAGTCGAGCTGCGACGAGAGCTCCGCCGCTCTGATTGAGAATGGCCGCCTGCTGGCGGTCGAAACGCGAACGCAAACCGTGCATCAGCCCTATGGCGGCGTGGTCCCCGAGCTGGCCGGAAGATCGCATCTGGAATTGATGGACGCGGTGGTGCAAACGGTGGCGCGGCAAGCCGGAACGGCTCTGACGGATGTGGATCTGTTTGCAGCCACCGCGGGGCCCGGCTTGGTGGGTTCGCTCCTCGTGGGAATCAGTTATGCGCGCGGTCTTGCCACGGCACTGGAAAAGCGATTCCGCGCCGTGCATCACCTCGAGGCTCATCTCTGGTCGGCGGAGCTGTCGGCCGGTGAACTGCCCCCGCCGTTTCTGGTCCTGCTCGCCAGCGGCGGCCACACGCTTCTCGTTCTTGTCAGCGGCGTGCGGAACTACCACGTGCTGGGTTCGACGCGGGATGATGCTCTGGGTGAGGCCTATGACAAGGTCGGCAAGCTGCTCGGCCTGCCGTTTCCGGCGGGTGCCGAAGTGGACAGGCTTGCGGCAGAGGGCGATGGCACGCGATTCGCTTTTCCCGTTTCCATGAACGACGCCTCCGCGGATTTCAGTTTCTCCGGTCTCAAGACAGCCGTAGCCTACCGCGTACGAAGGATGAGCAATCGCGAGATTCGCGAGCAGACTTCAGACCTTCTGGCGTCGTTTCAAGCGGCCGCTTTGGCGTCGGTCTTGCTGAAAGTCGAATTGGCCATGCGCGTCAGCGGTGCCCGTGCCGTGGTCGCCGCCGGGGGTGTCGCCGCCAATTCTCAGCTTCGACTCCGTCTCGGAAATCTGGCGGCGGAGTGGGGAGTGCCGTGCTTTTTCCCGCAGCTGCAATTCTGCGGTGACAACGCCGCGATGATCGGCTACCTCGCATGGAAGCTCGAAACGGCCGGGATTCGCGATGGCGGGCCGCAGCCGGTTCGTCCGCGCTGGCCGCTGGAACTCCTCGGGGCGGGAGACGCGACGCCATGACGGAGTTCCGTGTCGCGCAATCCGTCGTGTTGATCTCCGACTTTCGACTCGCGCTGGCGCACAGCCCGTGGCTCTATGTGCTGGCCGCTCTTTTGGCTGCCGCCTTTGCCTTCGCGGTCTATCGCTACACGCTGCCGCCGGTCAGCCGCCTGCGGCGAAGCGTTCTCTGGATCCTGCGCGGGCTGGCGCTCGTCCTGCTCATATTCCTGCTCTTCGAACCGCTGGTCACCTACTTTCGCGGACGCGCCAGACCGCCGGTGGTGGCCCTTCTCGTGGACCGATCCGCGTCCATGGCGGTTTCCAGCCGGGCCGAGGATCGCGCGCGGGTTCTGCGGAAAATCTTGACCAATCCCGCGCTCTCTGGTTTGTCGCACCGAGCGCAGGTGCGCGCCTTTGCCTTCGCGGATTCGCTTGACGAACTGCCTTTGGACTCCTTGCAGACACTGCCGCTGAGCGGTGTCGGTTCCGATGTGGCGGGCGCGTGGACGCGGGCGCAGAAATTGTTGTCCACGGAGAATCTGGCCGCGGTCGTTCTGATCAGCGACGGAGCCTACAACCTCGGAGAGAATCCCGTTCGCGCAGCCGCGTCATCGCCGGTGCCCATTTATGCGGTCGGCGTGGGCGACACGGCGGGTGAAGCGGACGCGGCCATCGCGCAGATCACGACCAATGAACTCACCTACGGGGGAAGCCGTGTGCCGGTGGACATTCGCGTTCAGGCGCGCGGTCTGGCCGGCAAGTCCGCAGTGCTCAGGCTGCTGCGAGCCAACGGTTCGGAGATCGCGCGGCAGAACGTGAGCTTCCAGGGAGAGGAATCTGAGGCCGCGGTCACGCTGAGTTTCGAAGCCACCGAAGCCGGTGACGTGCGCTTGGTGGCCGCGCTGGATTCCGTACCCGGGGAGTCCATGCTGCAGAACAACCGGCGCTCGGTCATTGTGCGAGTGCTCGAACGCAAGGCCAGCGTGTACCTCATCGCGGGAGGGCCGAGCGCGGACCTGGCGATCTTGCGGCAAACGCTGGAGGCTGATACCACGGTGGAGGTGGTCGCGCTCGTCGAGGCTGCCGGTGGCGGTTTCCTCTATGGAGAGGCGACGCCGTCCACAGTGGAATTGGAGAAGGCGAGCCTCTTCGTGCTCTGCGATTTTCCCACGGCCCGCTCATCGCAGGGTCTCATTGAGGCCGTCGCGCAGGCCTCGCTTGAAAAACGGATTCCCGTGCTCTTTCAGGCAGGTCCGCATGTGTCCGTGTCGCGCCTGTCGGAACTGAAATCCGTTCTGCCGCTGGAATCGCCGCGTCAAGTGCTGAGCGAGGACGTGGTGCTGACGCGTGCCGCGGCCGGTCATCCCGCTCTGACTTCCGCGACCTCGCTCCCGGCGGAGTGGACGGACTTGCCTCCCGTGTACGGCGGCGTGGGCAACTTCACCGTCGGCGGCGGGGGGCAGGTGGTCGTCAAACTCTCGCGGGAAACGCTGGGCATCGTGGAAGACGAGCCGGGACTGGTTCTATGGGAGCTGGGTGGTCGCCGCGCCGCCGCTTTGCTATGTTGGGGAACGGCGCGTTGGAAGCTGCAACTTGCCGGCAATCAGACCGCATCCGGATTCTACGACCAGTTAATGGCAAGGTTGCGCGGCTGGCTGGTGGCTCCGGCGGAAGAACAGCGCGTCAAAATTCGCACGTCGAAGAGGATGTACTCCAGCGCCGAGGTCGTTCGTTTCAGCGCGCAAGTCTACGGCGCGGACCTCGCGCCGCGCGACGATGCCACGCTGGACGTGCGCGTCACGTCGGGCTCACGAACCGAAAGCGTGGCCATGAGATCTCGCGGCAACGGCCGCTTTGAAGGCGAGCTGATGCCGTGGGCCGCGGGCGAGTACCGTTTCGCGGGAAGCGCGCAGGTGAACAGCGATACGCTGGGCGGCGATCACGGCCTGTTCGCGGTCGAGCCCTTCAACGTGGAGCTGCTCGATCCCCGCGCGCGTTTCGATGTTCTGCGGCAGGTGGCGCACGTTTCGGGCGGCGGCTTCGCGCCCGCCGCGCGCGCCGACACTCTGCTCTCCCGCTTGAAGTTCGAGCCGCGCGTGGTGGTCACACGGCACGAGGTGTCCCTGTGGCGGCAGGCGCTGCTGATCTGGATTATCATCGCTCTGCTCGCCATCGAATGGACCGTTCGCAAGCGCAGCGGCATGTTGTGAGAAAAAGCTGAAAATCTGAAAGACTGAAAGCTGAGAGGAGCCGAAGAAACTCTTCGCCAGCACTTCGGCCTTTGCCGTTTCACCAACCTCAAGGGGTTCGCCATGGCACGAATCCTCGTGATTGACGATGACGCGAACTACCGCGCCGTGCTGCGGAGTTTCATCGAGGACAAGGGGCACGTGGTCATCGAAGCGGAAAATGCCAACGACGGGCTGCGCATTTTCCTGCAAGAGAAGGCGGATCTCGTCGTGTCGGATCTCATGATGCCGGTGAAATCCGGTCTTGATCTTCTGCGGGAGCTTCGGCAGACGGATCCCAAAGTGCTGTTCATCATGGTCACCGGCTATCCCACGGTGGACGCGGCCACGTCCGCCATGAAGGAAGGGGCCTACGATTTTCTGGTCAAGCCGGTGAACATAGATCAACTGGCGGCGGTGATGAACCGCGCGCTTTCCACCATCGCGTTGCGCTCCAACCTCTCCACCATGCGCGGAATGAATGTAGCGCTGCTGTTTTCAATTCCGTTCTGGATCGTAGTGGGGATTGTCGTGCGCATGCTGCTGAAGCGCTGAGACGGAGGGAGATCATGAGTACTGCACGCGTTCTCAGGGTGCTGCATCGCGGCCTTTCCGGTCTCTACCCGCTGTTGCTTCTTGCCCTCGCCCTGGCTTCGGGTAGCTGCCGGCATAAGAATAATCCGGTGGGACCGGACACCACGCAGCCCGGTCAATGGACAATGTATCTGCGCGCGCCGCTGGTCATGTATCGGGATCAAGTCGGCGGGCACGTCATCAATGACACCATCATCGTCCGCGTCTTCAACGCGGAGGGACAGTGGAAGGCGGGTGTGCTCATTCGCTCGCAGGCTTCCGTCAGCCACGACAGCGTGACGCCCACCGCCAGCACTTGGGGAGATACCACAATCCATTGGTGGGGTTGCGATGGGGCCATTATCTACTGGGGCAGCGGTGGCGTTGACGGTCAGGAAACGGTGCATAGCTGGGCGATCTGGCATGGTGACACCGTGGCCGAGGCGTCCGTTTCCTTCAAAGTCATGGATCCGCTCTGAGAACTCATCTTTCGCCGAGCCGGGTTAAGTCTTCGCAACCCGGCCGGAATCGAGAAAAGCGAACCGCCCGGACCTTAACGTCCGGGCGGTTTCGTTTGCGACACGGCGGCCGCAGCCGTTATTCCTGTTGAAAGCGCCGGTAGGTTGCCGCGAACTCGTCTTTGCCGCAGGCCAGCGCGCACGCGTTCGGCCACAGCGCGCGAGCCTGCGCCACCATCTGATCCGAAAGGCTGCGGATTTCCCACTGGGCATGATGATCGGATCTCAGGCGAGCGAAATGATAGAGTTCGCGCGCGTTGAGATGAATGAGCACTCGCCGGCGGTGAGCATTCGTCAGCAGATAGGGTGCCAGCAGCGGATGCTCCGCCGCCAGCTTCGCCGCCTGAGTCCCGCAGGCGCGAACCGCCGCCACGTAAGGCTCCTCCAGCCTCGCCTTCCGGATTCCGGGCGGAAGAACGAAACCCAGTGCGGGATCATAGGGCTGCGGGAGCAAGGTCATCAGGCGGTGACGTTTGAGCTGCGCGAAACAGGAAGCGCTGATGAGAGCCTCGAAGGTGAGCGCAGCCACCTCGAACCCGCGCGGCGCGCTGTCATGCACGGTCATGTCGCGAAAGAGGAGCCGCCACAGCTTCGCCCGCTCGCTCGTCCCGGCGCTGATGCTCGCACCGCGCGCGAACGCCACCGCCCGCAGAATCTTCTCTTCGCCGTCGGGCGTCGCCTCCACGAGGCGCGCCGAAGGCTCGCTGGAGTACTCCTCTCGCGGCAAATCGCGCTGGAGCGGAAGAGCTTCTGCTAACGCCGCCACAGTGGAGCGCGGGTAGGGACCGCGTTGAGTGTATTTCACCAGCGACGGCGCAAGATCGCTCACCGCCTGATGAATGGCTGCACCCAGATCGCGCACTTCGCGCAGCGGATGGTCGGAAAAATCGCGGACCACATACTCGACATTGCGCGCGTTGGCCGTCATTCCCATCTGCGTGGCGCAGGCCAACGGCAAAAGATAGCGCGCATCTTCCTTGCTGCGGTTTTCGAGTTCGCGCGCTTCCTCCTTTCCCGGTTCGCCGCCCAGCTCTTCACGGTAGTGTTCCTCTAACAGCGCGCAGAGATTCCGGTATTGAGCGAAGCAAGAAGAGATCAAGCTCTGGACCGACGCTTCCCAGTTCGTTCCACAAAGCTCCGCGGGCATCACCCAGTCGGCGGTGAGCGCAATGTAACGCTGCGATTTCTCGGTAAAGCTCAGCAGCCGGTGGGCCTGAAGCTCTTCGCAGGCGAGGCGGGAAATGCCGGAGACGTCGAAGTTGAAGCAGGCATGCTCCGCCACTGAAGCGTGGCCAAGTCCGAAGATAATGTTTTCATTAGACTTTCTTGCCCGGGCAACGCCGAATCTGGCGGCCCGCCGAAGTTCCGTGACATGTTTGGGATCGCGGCTGATGCGGGCGTAAGCGGCCGAGATGGTTTCCGGGGTGAAGGACTCGGGGCCGAGAACGGAGCGAATGTGCTCTGTCAGCCGCTGAAACCGGCCTCGCGCCTCGTTTCCACCCGTGGGTGCATGATCGGCGAGCGCGATCTCGTGCTCGATGTTCTGCAGAAACTCCACGGTCTCCCTGAGGAGATCGGCATCAACATTGTAGCCGGCCAGACGTAGGGTCAGGGGCATGTCGTTAAGGCCTCAAATTCACTTCTCGCAAAAGATTAAGACACACGTACTAAACTGCCACTATTAGGGCAGATAAGTGGAGAACAAGCGGGCGGCATCGAGGCCCAAGACGGGGGATCGGCTCACTTGCGCCGGGACTTGCGTTTCTCGGTCTAAGCCTGTATATTACCGCTTGCAAGTTTCGACCAATCGGTATGCCACCGGCCGCGTCGCAGCTATGATAGTTGGCCCCCCACGATTATCAAGCTCCGTTGGCTGGTGGTTATCTTTAGCGGTCTCTCTCTGCCGGGGTGGTGGAACTGGTAGACGCAGCAGACTCAAAATCTGCCGGGGCTTTCGCCCCGTGCCGGTTCGATTCCGGCCCTCGGCACTGACTGACGCAAGGCAGCCTCGCTTGAAGCGGGGCTGTCTTGTCTCCAGAGGCACCGCGCCTAATCGGATCGCGAATCGCCGCCGGCCGGAGGAAGTCTCCAAATCAGCCAGATGAGAGCCGCCAGCGTGGCCAGTCCGATCAGCAGCAGCACGAAGAAAACCAGCATAGCCCCTGCCTGAGTTCTGTACTCGATGCTCGCGACCTGAAAAGCACGGTCGAACGCAAAGAGCCTCAGCAGACCGCGCCCTGCGGCCATACCTAACAGCGTCCAGGCCATGAGTGCGGTGGCCACCCTTGACCACAGCGGCCGGTCGGGATAGACGGTGGCTACGATCAGCACTCCCAACAACGCAAGGCCGGTGGCCACGCCCGAAATCCAAACGAGGCTGGGAACGGATCCGTTGAACAGCCGGTCCCAAGCTTCAGCGGGCAGCCAGATCAGAAACCACACCCCCGCGATCACCTGCGCCCCGCTGGCCCCCGCCGCCAAGTGCAGTCCCTGACGGCGAAACGCCGTGCAGGCAGCAGCATCCTCGCCTCGCCGACGCTTCCACCACGAAATCCACACCATCCAAAGTCCGGTCACTGCGAAAGCGCCCGCCATGAAATGCAAGGTACGCGGCAGAAACGTCTGGTTCAAGAGTACCAGTGCGGACTTGACTGCAAGTTCCGGCCACCGCTCCGCCATGGTCGTCGCGAAATAGTTGCTCACCATGATGACGACGATGCACGAGGTCAGCGCCGCCGTAACCAGACAGGCCAGTCCCGCCCAAACACTTCCCTTCGGCTTTGCCACCAGAGATCGCGCCACGTACGCGGCGTAGAACGCGGCCATCAGCAGCGGAATCACCGCCAGCCAGATTTTGCCGAGCAGGATGTTCGCCGTGTAGAACCTGTCCGGGAACAGCGCCTGAACGAAGAGCAAAGCCGCCACGCCCAAAGTGATCGTGAAGGTAAAGGCTACCGGCAGCGCTCCCGCCAACCATTGCGCGAACCGCCGTTTGTCGTCGTTGCCGCTCCACAAATTCCACACCATCACCAGCGGCGCCGCCAGCACAAAGTTCATGAACACCACGTGCACGACAAACATCAAGCCGAGCAAGTGATCGAGAAGCACCGGTGCGGCAGAAACGGGGGGGAAGGGACTCACGGCGCGCTCCCTTCTGCCGTCGGCTGGCTGTCCGCGGGTGCGGGAAGAACGGCCGTGCTGTCGGCAAGCGAGTCCGCCGCCCAGCCGCCGCCGGTCAAGCTCAGAAGGTATTTGCCCAACGCTTGCTTTTCCGCCTGCGTGCCCACAAAAGGCGGCATGAAGGGCTTGATCTTGTCGAGATGATCGAGCGCCGACATGATGAGCGGGTAGTTCCAGTCCCTGATGAGCGGCCGGATGGCGTTGTACCCCTCGATCTCATGGCAGCGCAAGCACTCGACGCGATAAACGGCTTCCCCCACCGCCAGTTCGCCCGGGAAACGGGCCGAGTCCGGCTGCACCCAGCGCGAATGCGCCAGCACGCCGTCCCGGTTGAGCATCGGCACGTCCTTCACCATGATGCCGTTGGAGTACATTACGTCGTGCAGAACGTAGGGCTTGCGCAGACCCTCGCGCACGAACTCCATTGAGCCTGTGGCGATGAAGGCGATGGCGGCCATCAGCAAAGCCGTCTCGATATTCACGTCCCGCGCGCGGCGCAGCATTCCGAACAGCGCATACATGGCGATGAGAAACGACATCACCACGCCGAACAGGAAGAAGAACGTCATCGCCACCGCGCCGCCTGACACCAAAGAGCGGGCCGACTCGGGCAGGGTCGAAAAATACCACAGCGCCAGAAACGGCATCAATCCCAAGGGCAGAAGGAAGCGCGCCCCCCACGCAATGATGTGCCCGCGCTGCGATCGCTCGAAACGCTTGGGTCTCATGCTGGCCACAATCGCCACGAAGATCCCGGCTAAGGCCAAAGCGGAAACGGTGCGCATGCACAGTGACGGCAGAAACGACGGATTCCACCACGCGTCCCACAGACGGCCCGTCTCCAGCCAGCGGCCGGGCGTGAGCATGAACGTCAGAATGCCGTTGATCATCACCAGCGACATGAAAGCCGTCACCGCATAAAGGCATCCGACCGCCGTGTGCCAAGCCGGTTTCAGCCGGTCCCAAGTGAAGTAGTAGACATATCCTGAAGCCAGTTCGAGCGCGAAGAACACCCACTCGATGGCCCACACCCAGAGGAACAGTCGAATGAGATAGGTGGTGGCTTCGGGCGCCACGAGGCCAATCGAAAACCATATGCCCACCCCCGATACCGCTCCGGCCACAAAAGCCAAATAGATCAAGAATACAGAGTTATCCCTGACGAACTGAAGCAGCGTGGCGTCGCCTTTGCGGCGCGCGCGGATTTCCGTCAGCGCATTGAAAATGCCCGCGCCGACCGCGAAGTGCGCGATCACCACGTGAAAAATGGAGATGGCCGCAATGACCATCGCGCCGCCCAGATGCGGCACCGTCCACAGAGGATAGTGCATGGACACCCTGCTTACAGTTCGGTCTCAATTTCGCTGATTCTGGCCAGATTATCAACTCCCGCCCGAACGCAGGGATGAAACAGAAGGACTTGACTTTCCGGCGCGAAATCGGTAAACTTAAGCTGTATGACAGATTACGCGTCTTCCGGCGTCCATCTCGATGAGGCGGCGGCGGCGAAAAAACGGATCGCGGACGCCGCCCGCAGCACCTTCGGACCCCGTGTGCTGACCGATGTCGGCCACTTCGGGGGCTTTTTTGCGCTCGGCGACGGCCCCGAGGCCGAGGTGCTCGTCGCCTCCACCGACGGCGTGGGAACCAAGCTGCTGCTCGGAGTGCAACTCGGTTCGTGCGGCGGGCTTGGCCGAGACCTTGTTCACCACTGCATCAACGACATTCTGATGTGCGGTGCGCTCCCGCTTTTTTTTCTCGACTACATGGCTTTTGGCCGCCTCGATCCAGACCTTGCCGCCGAGTTGGCCGAGAGTCTGGCTGCCGCCTGCCGCGAGCACGGCGTGGCTCTCATCGGCGGTGAAACTGCGGAAATGCCCGGCCTCTACGCTCCCGGCCATTTCGATTTGGCGGGCACCATCGTCGGCACCGTGCGCCGCGACCGCGTGCTGGACGGTTCGCGCGTGCGGGAGGGCGACGTTCTGCTGGGCCTTGCCTCGAACGGGTTGCACACCAACGGCTACTCTCTCGTGCGTTGCGTCTTCGCCGGCGAAATCTCCGACGGCTCGCTGAAGAGCTTGCAACTTTCTGACGGACGTTCTTTGGCTGACGCGCTGCTCGAACCGCATCGCTGTTATCTCTCTTCTTTGCATGCCTTGCTCGACAATCCCGCGCTGCATGCTCTGGCGCACGTCACCGGAGGCGGCTTGGAGGAAAACACCTCGCGTGTGATCCCGCGGCCGCTCCGCATTGAGATCAACTATCAGAGCTGGGAGCGCCCTGAGATATTTCGGCTGATTCAGGAAAAGGGCGGCGTGCCGGAAGCGGAAATGCGCCGCGTCCTGAATCTCGGCATCGGTGTGGTGGCGGTGGTGGAACGCGCGCATGCCGATGAAATCGCCGGCGAACTCCGCGCCCGCGGAAAACAAGTCACTCTCATCGGCCGGGTGACCGCTTGAACGTATTACTCTGTCTTGTCGCCGGCTATCTCATCGGCGGCCTGCCCACGGGCTTGCTCTTCTGCCGAATCGTCAAAGGAGTGGATCCCCGCACCTTGGGTTCCCACAGCACCGGCGCCACCAACGTCTCGCGCGTGCTGGGAAAAGGCTGGGCGGCGGTCGTTCTCCTCGTGGATATTCTCAAGGGTTTTCTTCCCACTTGCTTCTTGCCTTCCGTTCTGTGTGCTGACCATCTGATTGCGGGAACGCTGGCCATAGCGGCCGGTCTCGTGATCGGCCACGTCTGGACTCCCTACGCCGGATTTCGCGGCGGCAAGGGTGTAGCCACCGCAACCGGAACCATGATCGCCATAGACCACGTGGCCGTGCTCGCAGGCGGCGGCGTTTGGCTTCTCTTCTTCCTGCCGTTTCGCATTGTATCTTTGTCTTCTATTGTGGCCGCCGTCTCGCTTCCCATAGGAATGCTCCTTCTTGGTGGAAGGCCCGCCGCGTATATCGTGGGGGCGTCCGTTTTGGCAGCCTTCATTCTGTTCACGCACCGGCGCAATATCGGCCGACTGTTGAAGGGCAAAGAAAAGCGGCTGTAGTTCCATGCCTCAGCGAATCACCATCTTAGGTGCGGGCAACTGGGGCACGACCATGGCCCTTGCGCTGGATCGCATGGGGCATCGCGTCACGCTCTGGGAATTTGACAAGGCGCAGGCGGAACGGGTCGCGGCCACGCGGCAGAACGAGCGCTTTCTGCCCGGCTACGTGATTCCTCAGAGCGTGTTCATCACCTCCGACCTCCATCTCGCGCTGACTGATCCGCAGGTTTGTCTGCTGGCAATTCCCATGCAGACCAGCCGCAGCGTTCTGCGAAGCGTGCACACGCTGCCCCGCGACACCGTGGTTGTCAGCCTGATGAAAGGAATCGAGCGCGAGACTCTGGCGCGCGTCTCTGAAATCTGCACGGCCGAGTTGAAGAACTTCGCGCTCGAACGATACGCGGCCGTCTCCGGGCCCACCATCGCGCCTGAAGTTGCGGCCGGATTGCCCACATCGGCCGTTGTCGCGTCGTCTTCGCCCCAGACCTCAGCACTCGTACAGCGCGAATTCTCGACTCGCGAGCTTCGCCTCTACACCAGCGACGACGTCATTGGTGTGGAGTTGGCCGGTGCTTTGAAGAATGTGATCGCGCTGGCCGCCGGAATTTGTGACGGCATGGGGTTGGGCTTCAACGCAAAAGGCGCGCTGCTCACGCGCGGCATCGCCGAGATCACAAGGTTGGGAGTTGCTCTCGGCGGCCTGCGCCAAACCTTTGCCGGACTTTCGGGCATGGGCGATCTCATCACCACTTGCTTCTCGCCGCACAGCCGCAACCGTACGGTGGGAGAGCGCATCGGACGCGGCGCAACACCCTCCGACGTGCTCCGCAACATGGTGATGGTGGCCGAAGGAGTGTGGACGGCCCGCGCCGCGCTCGACCTCGCACAGAAACAAGGCATCGAAATGCCCATTACCGCCTCCGTCTGCGGTGTGCTCGAACAGGGCAAAGACCCGCGCACGACGGTAAGTGAACTGATGCTGCGCAATCTCAAAGCGGAAGACTGAAAGACTCAACGATGATACCGCACGTTTACATCGAGGACCTTGCTCCTTTTGACGGCCAAAAGGTCACTCTGCGAGGCTGGCTGTACCACAAGCGATCTTCGGGAAAGGTGCGCTTCGTGGTGGTGCGCGACGGAACGGGCATCATGCAATGCGTGGCTTCGCTCGCGGACGTCGGCGAGAAGATATTCGAGAGCATTGACGCGCTCACACAAGAATCCTCACTGACCGTCACTGGAACGGTCCGCGCCGAGCCGCGCGCTCCGGGTGGCTATGAGATGCGGCTCGAGAGTCTGTCGGTGATTCAGATTGCCGAGGAGTATCCGATCACGCCCAAGGAGCACGGCACGGCCTTTCTGATGGATCACCGTCATCTGTGGATTCGCAGCCGCCGGCAGCACGCCATTCTGCGCGTCCGCCACGCCGTCGTCAAGGCCATTCGCGATTTCTTCGACGAGCGCAAATTTACGCTCTTCGATCCGCCGATCTTCACTCCCGCGGCCTGCGAAGGCACGTCCACGCTGTTTGCCACCGACTACTTCGGCGAAAAGGCTTATCTCACGCAGTCGGGCCAGCTCTACGGCGAAGCGGGCTGCATGGCGTTCGGCAAAATCTACACCTTTGGCCCGACGTTCCGCGCCGAGCAATCCAAAACCCGCCGCCACCTCACCGAATTCTGGATGGTGGAGCCCGAAGTCGCCTTCCTCGATCTTGAGGGCGCGATGGAACTGGCCGAGGACGTGATCGTGTTCGTTATCGCGCGCGTTCTCGAGTCGCGCATGGAGGAGTTGAAAACGCTGGAGCGCGATGTGTCTCTCCTCGAGAGAATAAAGAAGCCGTTTCCGCGCATCACCTACACCGAAGCGATTGACCTTCTGAAAAAGAGCGGCCACGACGTGGAGTGGGGAGCCGATTTCGGCGGCGACGAGGAAACGACAATCTCGAGCCGGTTCGACCAGCCGGTGATGGTGCACCGTTTTCCCGCGGCCATCAAAGCTTTCTACATGAAACGTGATCCTGATGACGACCGGTTGGCTTTGGGTTTTGACATGCTCGCTCCGGAGGGACGCGGTGAGATCATCGGCGGATCGCAGCGCGAAGATGACCTGAATAATCTCGTCGCGCGCATTCGCGAGCATGACCTGCCGCCGGAAGCCTTCGAGTGGTTTCTCGACTTGCGCCGCTATGGCAGCGTGCCGCACGCCGGCTTCGGACTCGGCTTGGAGCGCACGGTCGGATGGATCGCCGGCGCCCAGCACGTGCGCGAGACCATTCCCTTCCCGCGCATGATGTCACGGCTCAGACCGTAGAGCACGACGTTCGTCGGCAACTGTCGGAAGTGATCAGTAAACATAGGCGCAAGACCAACGCGGACAAGAGGGCCTTTTCTTGAAGCTGGACAACCTACTTCCACGCCGGTGCGTGCTCGTTCTGCTACTGATAGCAACTAGTTCCGCAGCGGCTCAGACACTGGATATTCAATTGAGCGCTCTAGCGTGGGGCGGATCATGTGAAACCGGCGGGGGCAAAGTGATCGCCGGATCTCTGTTCTTCATACGTTTGTCCAACGAGGCTGATCTACCGACACATGCCCTCGTGCCGGGCTGGCCGGAGGGGTATGTACTTGAAGCGGCTCTTGACTTGCCTTCAGACAAGCCCTTCGTTGCCACGCCTGGCCTGATTGAGCGATTCCAGCCAACCCGCTACTTGAGCACGATCAACATCGGCTGCGAGAGAGACGTGCTTGCGCACACTGGCACTGCTAGGGATTTGCACGGTATGAATGACAAGGAGTTTGTGCTGCATGTCCCGGATGACCTTGCAGGGCATAGTGTGAGTTTTCGCGCCCGCTATGAAGGAGGCGGAGTTAGCCTGACATCGTCTACCGGCTCCATAAGGATCATCGAGCCGTGTGACCGAAACGACACGGCGCGCATCGTGGCCACTGGCATAGAAGCCGCGCATCGTGCTGGCCACTACGCACGTGCGGTGGAAATTGCAGACTCTATGCTGGCCGTGGGCTTGTCCGATGCGATGGGTTGGCAATGGGCCAAGATTGCAGCCCAGGGTACTGGAGAGTACGACAAGGCGATTAGGTACTTGGACCGCTTGTGGGAAGACTTCGGAGTGATTTTCACCCCGTCGAGTTCATCGGACGCTCCCCGACTAAACCGCGGCGGCTCACGCGGCGATTTCGAGCGGGAGGCTTACGAGCAGACGCGGAACAACCTGTTGCAGCGAAAAGCGGAACACGAGCAGGAGCAACAGCAACAGCAACAGCGCTGAGAGGGAAGAGGACTCCTGAATGGATGAGAAGATTTGCGTACACGTCTTTGTCTCCGGCCTCGTTCAAGGCGTGAACTACCGCTGGTTCACACTCGACACCGCCGCCAATCTCGGCCTCACAGGATGGGTGCGCAATCTTCCCGACGGCAGGGTGGAGGCGGAAATCGAAGGCGAGAAGAAAGTTGTGGAGCGGATGATTGAAGCGATGCGGGTTGGCCCGCGCGTCGCTCAGGTCACAGACATCGAGGTGACGGAGGGGCCTTACCAGAATCTCTACCGCGATTTTCAGGTTCGCTGAGGGGATCGTTGTGCCAATGGCTAATTGGGTTCAGCAGCTTGAGCAGATCGTGGGCGCGGAGTACACTCTGCTGCCCGGCACGGACGACTTCGCCAAGTACGAGCAGGACGAAACCGAAGACCTGCGGTTTGCGCCGCAGGTCGTCGTGCGTCCGGCCACGACCGAGCAAGTCCGTCAGATTGTGCTGCTCGCCAATGCCGAGCGCTTGCCCATCGTTCCGCGCGGCGGCGGCACCGGACTCTCAGGCGGCGCTCTGGCCACGCGCGGCGGAATCCTGCTCAGTCTCGAGCGGATGAATCGCCTGATCGAGATTGACGAGCGCAACATGTTTGCGGTTGTCGAGCCCGGTCTGATCACTCAGCATTTTGAGGAAGCCGTGGAAGCGCGCGGACTCTTCTATCCGCCCGATCCAGCCAGCCGCGGCTCGTGTACCATCGGCGGCAACGTGGCGGAAAATGCCGGCGGCCCGCGCGCCCTCAAGTACGGCGTCACCAAAGACTACGTGTGCGGCCTGAAAATCGTCACCGCCGACGGCAAGATAGTCTCCTTCGGCGGCAAGCTGCTCAAGGACGTGGCCGGCTACAACATGGTGCAGCTCTTCGTGGGCAGCGAAGGCAAGCTCGGCATCATCACCGAGATCACTCTGCGTTTGATTCCGCTGCCTCGCTTCCGCCGCACGCTGCTGGCTCCCTTTGATTCGCTGCAAGATGCCGCCGCGGCGGTCCCCGCCATCATGAATCAGGGAGTCGTTCCCTGCGCTCTCGAATTCATGGAGCGGGAGTGCCTGAAAGCCATTCAGGATCATCTCGGTCGGCCGGTTCGCTTCTCTGAACGCGCGGCCGTTCTGCTCATTGAAGTGGACGGCAATCACGAGGAAGCTCTCGAAGCCGACATGGTGCGCATCGCCAAAGCGCTCGACGAGTATCGCGCCGCCGATTGCTATGTGGCCGAGAGCGCCGCGCAGCAAAACGAGATTTGGGATATCCGCCGCGCCGCGGGCGAAGCGGTCAAATCCATCTCCGCCTACAAGGAGGAAGATACGGTTGTGCCGCGCTCGCGCCTGCCGGAACTCGTCAGAGGGGTGCACGAAATCTGTGACCGCTGGGGGCTGCGCGTCATTTGCTACGGTCATGCGGGTGACGGCAATATTCACTGCAATATTCTGAGGGCGGGCGTTTCCGATCACCTGTGGAATGAGGAATTGCCCGCGGCCATCACCGAGATTTTTCGCCTTACGGTCAGCCTCGGCGGCAGCATCTCCGGCGAACATGGAATCGGCCACGTGCAAAGGAGATACCTCCCGCTCGCGCTCGGCCCGGCCGAAATCGAACTGCATCGCCGCCTCAAGTCTGCGCTCGATCCGCTCGGCATCATGAATCCCGGCAAACTGCTCCCCGAATGAGTCCTCTTGCCGGTTCAGCCACAAGGGGTTGCTTTTCGCCTTGCAATGCTGTATTTTAGCACTTTGGATTCCACGCCCCCGTAGCTCAGAAGGATAGAGCGAGAGTTTCCTAAACTCTGCGTCGGAGGTTCGAGTCCTCTCGGGGGTACAACTGTGAACATCCCTCAAAAGAGCCTCTACTTACGGTGATCTGCCCGCATGAGGCGGTGGTTCAACTACCTGTATTTCTTATTTTATGCTTGACGTCCCTGCTTGTCTTGGCTCCGTAAGTTGAGTTCGAGAACTCTGGCCGAGTTTTTCGGCAATTCCCGTCGGAGGTCGCATGGCTCGCGAAGGATTTGCGCAGTGGGAGAGGGACAGAAAACATCAGCTTCAAATCAAATCTGACCTGCGCGACTCAATAGTACAAGATGGATATGATGCGAGAGTTCGCGATCTGTTTGCAAATTTGGGTCAGACTGGAGATCCGCGCCACCCGGCGTACGTGGTGGAAGTGGCGAAGGACGACGGGACTTATGTGGTGGTAAGAGACTGGGACGACTTCTTGCTGAAGAAGGAACAAGGTCTGAAGCGCACCCTCATAGGCGGTTCCCGAAATGCCTGACAGTTTCCTCGCTCTGATAAGAGCGTCCCTCGCGCCCAAGGACTCGGATGGACCCAAATGGACGACCGAGGAGATCAAGGCGAGCGACGACGTCGTCCGACTAGCAAAAGAGGAGTGCATCGTCACCAACTTCGATGGATCGTCGGGGTGGGTGTTCGTGCATACTTGGAAATGGGAAGTGCTGTCGCCAAACCAACAGAGACTGCTGGCGCGTGCACTTTTGTGCCAATGCCAGACTCGTTGGGGTTTTTCAGTTGACTCAATTTCGATTCACAAGAGTGTTGGCGGTGGGCTGGTCGTCGAGTTCAAGGCGCAGTACCTTGGCGTCACTTGACACTGCGGCACGAAACCGGAAGGCAAGGCACTTCTGACTGTCCGACCGCGCACTCATCACCTCTACGCAGAAGCTGACCCCAGCTCTTAGAGCCTCAACGCTGGAGTCTGGATCGGCCAAGTAGTTGCGAAAAGAGTTCACAAAGGCGTAGCCTCCCGTTTGGTTTACATGATTTCCCGTCTTTCGTAGAACGCATCACTGTCGCTTGAAGGGTCTCTATGGCACACACAACTAACCCAAAAACAAAAGGTAAGCTCTCCAAGAAGGAGATGAAACAGGACAAGCTGGTCCGGCTAACCTACGAGGTCGAGCACTTCTACTTCCAGCACCAGAAATGGGTCATGGCCGTTGCGGTCGGGATTATCGTGGTGGTGGTAGCGGCTCTGCTCATCAACCGGGCAACCAAGGCCAACCGCCTTGAAGATTCCTACCAGCTGACGATGGCCAAATTGCAAATTGACGCTGACCAGTTGCCTCAGGCGCGCGACGCGCTGAGCCGGCTGGTCTCGTCGGCCGGCTCAAAGGTCGCGGGCGAAGCCAAGTTTCTCACCGGACGCATCGCTTTCGAGCAGGGCAACTACTCGGAGGCCGCGGACCTGTTCTCTGCCTACCTCAAGGAGTTTTCTGTGGATGCCGAGCTGGACTGCGCCGCTATGATGGGTCTGGCTGCGTGCCATCACGCGATGGGCAAGCTCGAGGAAGCCGCCCAAGCCTATGCGGACGCGGCTAAGGCGCACCCGAAAGAGAGCTGCGCAGCACAGGCGTTGTGGGAGGCGTCCCGCATTTATCTTGACTTAAAACAAAGAGATAAGGCATTGGCGATGCTCTCTACGATTCGGGATTCCTACCGGGAGTCAGCCGTCGCGCCTCAAGCCGCCCGGGACCTCGACGCGCTGACCTTCATGGCGCCCTAATTTGCTTTTTAGCTGCATTTTATGTATATTTTGACGTTGAAAGTGGGCGCAGCCCACTTTTTCTTTAGCCCCGTTTCTTTTCCTCGGCTCATGGTGACCTCTGTATCAGCGCTCGAATCCGAAGTCAAACAGCTTTTCGAGGACGAAGGCCTTGAGCTGTTGGAATTCAGCGCGCGAGGTCAGGGCGGACGGATGATGCTGCGCGCCGTTGCGGATCGTCGCCACGGCGCTCTCACCATTGACGATTGCGCGCATCTGACGCGGCAAATCCAGCATCTTGTTCGCGAGAAGAATCTGCTGAACGACGACTATCGCTTGGAAGTCACCTCGCCGGGCTTGGACTACCCGTTGCGCGAGGAGTGGCAGTTCGCCAAGAACATCGGCCGCCTGATTAAGGCCTCGGTCGCCGGGGAACGGGGACCCAAGGAAATCCACGGACGGCTGGCCGCGGCGGATGACGAGGGCGTCACCTTGACTTCGGACACGACGCAGTGGAGACTGCGCCATGCCGAGCTGCTCAGCGTCCGCGTTCTTCCTGAATTCAAACCACCACGCATGGAGTAAGACGAACGATGAATGCTCCCATCGTTGAAGCGGTCGGTCAGATCCTTCGCGACAAGAACATTGATCGGGACGTGTTTCAGGAGATCATCGAAGGAGTGTTCCTCTCGATGATCAAGAAGAAATACGGCAGCGCCGACAACTTCGATGTCATCTTCAATCTGGAGAAGGGTGACATTGAGATTTTCTGCGAGAAGGTCGTGGTGGATGACGACGATCTGACCGATCCGGTCACCCAGATCGCGCTGTCGCGCGCCCTCAAGATTGACGAAGACCTCGATATCGGCGACACCTATGCCGAGCTGGTGCCCGTCAACGATTTCGGCCGCCGGTTGGTCACGTCCGCCCGGCAGAATCTCACGCAGAAGATCAAGGAGATCGAGAAGGAGAACATCTACAAGGAGTTCTCGGCCCGCATCGGCGAAGTCGTCTCGGGCGAGATCCATCAGATCAACCGCCGCGAGATTCGGGTCAATCTCGATCACTACGACGCGGTGCTTCCCAAGCCGGAGCAGATCTACAACGAAAAGTACGTGCGCGGCAAGACGGTGCGCGCCATGATCAAGGAAGTCAACCGCACCACCAAAGAACCCGAAATCGTTCTGTCGCGCGCCGATTCCAACTTCGTCAAGCGGCTGTTTGAACTCGAGATCCCGGAAATCTTCGACAACATCATCGAGATCAAGGACATTGCGCGCGAGCCCGGCGACCGCACCAAGATCGCCGTGATCAGTCACGACAAGCGCATTGACCCGGTGGGAGCGTGCGTGGGCATGAAGGGCGTGCGCATTCAGGCCGTGGTGCGCGAACTCAACAACGAGAAGATAGACATCGTGCACTGGAGCGCCGATCCCGGCATGTTCATCAAGCGCGCCATGGCCCCGGTGACGCCGCTGCTGGTGGTGGTGGACGAAGAGACCCGCAGCGCCACCGTAGTGGTGCCTGACGACCAGATTCAATTCGCCATCGGGCGCCGCGGACAGAACGTGCGGCTCGCCTCGCAGCTCACGAAATACCAGATCGAGCCCATCAAGGAATCCGAGTATCTTTCCCCGGAGGAACTCCTCGTTTCGGAGATTGAAGAAGTTGACGAGGAGCTCAAGAACCGGCTGACCGACGCCGGCTACGAAACGGCGGAGTCGGTGCTCGACGCCGGAATCGAGAAGTTGCTGGAAATCGAGGGCCTCGACGAGCCGACCGCGCGCCGCCTGCTCGACATCTTGAGCACGTACTTCGAAGAGATGAACGCCGGGACCGCTTCGGCCGACGAATCGTCCGGCGAACTCGCGCCCGCGACCGAAGCCGGCGCCGCCCCCGAGCGGCCGCCCGAAAACCCTGCTCATCAGACCGGATCTGAGGTTTAACGAGGAAAATGCTTCGTGGCCGGTGAGAAGCCGAAGAAGGTCTATCAGGTCGCCAAAGAGCTGAACGTCGCGTCTCCGGCGATTGTCGAGTTTCTCGAAGATCGGGGATTCGACGTGCCCAAGAAGCACAACTCGCCGCTGACCGAAGAGATGTACGTCGAGGTGATCAAGAAATTCGATCCCCTTCGGTGGCAGCGTCAGCTCGAGGAAGAAACACGGGTGCTGGACGACGCGCGCCGTCAGGAAGCGGAGCGCGCGCGCGCCGAGCAGTCCATGAAGATCCTCGATGAGATCACCAGTCAGGCCGGCCAGGCGACGGAAGCTCTCATCCGGCAGGTTCAGGAACAGAAATCCGTGCGCGTCCGCAAGGCGCAGGCGCAGGTCGAGCAGGAGGAAGCGGCGCGCACTGCCGAAGAAAAACGCGTGGCCGACGAAGCCGAAAAGGCGCGCCGTCTGGCGGAAGAGAAAATCCGTCTGGAGACGGAGAAGCTCGAGGCGGAGCGCAAGGCGAAGGAGGAGGGCGAAAAGGCGCGAGTCGGTGCCCGCCGGCTGAAACCGGAAGCGGCCAGAGCCCGCGGCCGGGTGTGGGAGAAATCTCCGGTGGCGGGAGCGCCGCCCGCGAGAGCGGCCGAGAGAGCGCCCGCCCCGTCTCGACCCGAGCGACCAGCGGCTGGCAGACCTGCGGTTGCCGCCGCGGAGAAGGCGCGTCCTTCCAAGCCGAGGGACACACGCAGGCGCCCCACCAAGGAAGATATCGAAGCGCTCGAGAAGCAAAAAAAGTTACTCGCAGCGCAGAAGGCCGAGAAGTACCGCAAGACCGTGGCGCCCGAGCACGACCTCTCCGCCCGCCGCAGGCAGCGCCGGCGCAAGGCCGTGGACCAGAAAGAGGTTGCCGCTACCATCAAACAGACTCTGGCCTCTCTCGACTCCGGCAAGCGGCGGCACCGGCGGCGTGAGCGCGATACGGACGTGGCGGCCGAGGATGACAACCGGCTGCGCCTGACCGAGTTCGTCACCAATCAGGAGCTGGCGAATCTCATGGGGGTGGAGGTCAGTGAGGTCATTGCCAAATTCCTCGGCATGGGAAAACTGGTTTCGATCAATCAGCGACTCGACCGCGACCTGATCGAGCTCATCGCCGACGAATTCGGATTCCAAGTTGAATTCGTGTCCGATCAGGAAGAGGCCGAGCCGGTGGTGGAGGACGAGGACCGGCCCGAGGATCTGGTGCCGCGTCCGCCGGTCGTGACGGTCATGGGGCATGTGGACCACGGCAAGACCTCGCTGCTCGATTTTCTGCGCAAGACGAAGGTGATGGCCGGCGAGAGCGGCGGGATCACGCAGCACATCGGCGCCTACGAGGTGGAATGCCGTGGCCGCGTCATCACCTTCCTCGATACGCCCGGGCACGAAGCTTTCACCGCTATGCGCGCGCGGGGAGCCGACGTCACCGACATCGTAATTCTGGTGGTGGCCGCCGACGATCTGGTCCAGCCGCAGACCGTCGAGGCCATCAATCACGCGCAGTCGGCGGGCGTGCCTATCGTCGTCGCCATCAACAAGATTGACAAGCCCGGAGCCGATCCCGAGCGCGTTCGCCAGCAGCTGGCCGAACTCAACTTGCTGGTGGAGCAGTGGGGTGGAAAAATCCAAAGCGCCGAAATATCCGCCAAATTCGGCCAGGGTATTGACACGCTGCTCGAAGAAGTCCTGCTCGCCGCCGACATCCTCGAACTCAAGGCGAATCCTAAACGCGCGGCGCGCAGCACGGTCATCGAAAGCCGTCTCGACAAGGGCCGCGGCATTCTGGCCACCTTGCTCATTCAGAACGGCACGCTGCGCGTGGGCGACAACTTCGTGGCCGGCCAGCAGTACGGAAAAGTCCGCTCCATGTTCAACGAGTGGGGGCACGGCGTCAGTCAGGCTCTGCCCGGTCAACCGGTGCAGGTGGTGGGATTCTCGGGCGCTCCGCAGGCCGGCGATTCCTTCGTTGTTTTCGAGAGCGAACGCGAGGTCAAAGAGATCGCCATGCGCCGCCAGCTTCTGCAGCGTGAGCAGACCTTCCGCCAGATTCGCGCCATGAGTCTCGATCAAATCTCGCAGCAGATCCGCGAAGGCGGACTGCGCGAGCTATCCCTCATCATCAAGGGCGACGCCGACGGCTCGGTGGAAGCCATCTGCGACACCCTGCAGCGGCTCTCCACCGGTGAAGTGGCCGTGCGCATCGTTCATCGCGGCGTGGGCGCCATCTCCGAAAGCGACGTGCTGCTGGCCTCGGCGACGGGCGCCATCATTCTCGGCTTTCACGTGCACCCGAACATCAAGGCCCGCGAGCTGGCGACCCGCGAACAAGTGGACATCCGCGTCTATCGCGTGATCTACGAAATGGGGGATGACGTTCACAGCGCACTCGAAGGCATGCTGGCCCCGGATACGCGCGAAGACGTCGTCGGCCTGATTGAAATTCGCGAGCTGTTCCAGATTCCCAAGGTCGGCACCATCGCCGGTTGCTTCGTAGTGTCGGGCAAGGTCGCGCGCACCAGTCAGGTGCGTCTGCTGCGCGACGGCCGCGAGGTTTGGCGGGGCAAGCTCAGCTCGCTGCGCCGCTTCAAGGACGACGCCAAGGACGTGCGCGCCGGCTTCGATTGCGGCATCGGCCTCGACAGCAACGTGGAGATCAAGACCGGCGACACTCTCGAGGTTTTCGAAATCGTCGAAATCAAGCGCAAGCTTGAGCCGACATCGGCATGAAGTGTTGTCTTGGCCTGTTGACCGCGGAATTGCATTTCGAGAACAGCCAGTCGCTCAAGGATCGCCGCCGGATCATGAACTCGCTTAAGGAGCGCGTGCGCCAGCGCTTCAATGTTTCGGTGGTGGAGGCCGATTTCGGCGACAAGTGGCAGCGTGGCGGCCTCATCATCTCGTGCGCGGCGGTCAGCCCGAGCAGCGTGGAACAGTCGTTGCGCTCGATCGTGGCTTTTCTCGACGAAGATCCGCGCGCCGTTCTCATCTCGCCGCAGGTTCGCTTCTATGAGTAGCATGCACCGTCCCGACTCCGCCAAGGGCAAACGGCCGCAGCGCGTGGCGGCGGAGATTCTGCGCGATCTGCCGGAAATCCTCCGCAAGCACGTGAACCTGCCCGCGGACGTCATGGTGAGCGTGACCGATGTTGAACTCACCGAGGACCTGAGTTTCGCGCGCATCTTCTTCAGCGTGATCGGCGACCAAGAAGCCGAGAAGTCGGCCCGCGTGGAGCGCCTGTTGAACTCGAAGAAGGGAATCGTGCGGCACGAACTGGCGCAACGGCTGGTCATGAGGCAGCATCCGGATATCCGCTTCGTCTACGATTCCACGCCGGCCCGCGCGGCCCGCATCGAAGAGCTCTTCAAACAGATTCACGGGGAATCGAATCCGCAGCGCGAGGAGAAGGCGTGACCTTCGGCGAGTCCGATCTGGATCTGCTTCGCCGCACCGCCGCCGGCGGCACGCGCTTTCTGGTCTCCACGCACATCCATCCGGATCCGGATGCTATCGGCTCCGTGCTCGCAGCCCGCGAACTTCTGCTGCGCCTGGGGGCCGATCCGGCCTTGATTCTTCACGATGAAGTCCCCGCGCGCTGCCGCGTTCTGCCCGGCGCCGATCAAATCGTAAGGTACTCCGCCGGAACAATGCGCGAAGTGTTTCGCGCCGCCATGGTGCTGGACGCGGGAAGTCTGTCGCGTATCGGTGACGTCGAGTCGTTGATCGCGCCCGACGCCTTCATCTTCAACCTGGACCATCACCTTTCGAACGACCGTTTCGGAACGGTCAACTTCGTGGACTTGGAGTCGTCGGCCACCGCCGAGTTGCTCTATCTGCTGTGCCGCGAAGCGGGCCTGCCGCTTTCGCCTTCGCTGGCCGACAATCTGTTTGCGGGACTGCTCACCGATACCGGCCGTTTCCGCCACACCAACACCTCGCCGCGTGTTTTCCGGATCGCCGCCGAGCTCGCCGCCGCGGGAGCCGGCGTGACCCGCATCACCAACAGCATGTATTTCGACGTGCCGGCGGTGGATGTGCTGTCCATGGGCGCGATCTACTCCACGCTCGAACTGTTCGAGGACGGACAAATCAGCACCATGTTTGCGCGGCTGGATCATTTGGTGGAAGATCCCGACAACGTTGTGGATCTGGCTCTCGCGATCCGCGGAGTGCAGGTGGCGGCCCTTTTCAGTGAAACGCCGGAAGGCACGGTTCGCGTTTCGCTGCGATCCCGACTTCATGTGAACGTGGCCGCCATCGCCGAGCGGTTCGGGGGCGGCGGACATGAAAAGGCGGCCGGGTTCCGCACGAGAGGAACTCTCGAGAGTGTGCGCGAACGGTTGCTGCCGGTGTTGCAGGCGGCCGCGCGCACAGGTGCACAAAAACCGGAGCTGGAAACGATCTGAGTTCGCGCGGACTCATTCTCGTCGTGGACAAGCCGGCCGGCTGGACGTCGTTTGACGTGGTGAACAAGCTGCGCGGCGCGCTCGGCTGGCGGGCCGTCGGACATGCGGGCACTCTGGATCCGGCCGCCAGCGGAGTGCTGATTATTCTTTGCGGCGCGGCCACCGTCCGCTGCTCCGAGTTCATGGATCTACCGAAGACCTATGCGGCTCGAGTCCGCTTCGGTGTGACCACCAGCAGCGATGATCTGACCGGCAAGGTGCTGACGGAGCGACCCGTCGAAGACTGGAACGAGGAGCGCATCGGCCGCGCGCTAACTTCGTTTGTCGGTGGGATCGAACAGGTCCCGCCGGCGGTTTCGGCCATCAAGCTGGGCGGCAGACGCAGCTATCAACTGGCGCGGTCGGGCAAACCTCCCGCCTTGCCCGCGCGCAAGGTTCACGTCTTCTCGGCCGAACTTGTGCGCAGCATTCCGCCGGAAGTGGACGTGATGATTTCCTGCTCGCGCGGAACGTACGTGCGCTCCATTGCCCGTGACTGGGGCGAGATGTTAGGCTGGGGCGGAACGCTGGCCGCGCTCACGCGCACCGCGGTCGGCCGATTCCGCGTCGAAAACGCGTTTTCCTTGGATGAGGTTCTGCGTCGCGCATCGGAGTTTTCCTGCGAGTGAGTGATGGAGATCTTCCGCGGTTCATGGTCTGAGTTTACCGACGTCCGGGACTCGGTGATTACCGTCGGGTTCTTCGACGGATTGCACCTCGGACACCGGGCCATTCTCGATCACGTGATCTCCGCGGCCCGCGCGCAGGCTTTGCGCAGCGTCGTTCTCACCTTCGCGCAGCACCCGCGGCAGGTTCTCAGTGCGGGCGCCGCCCCCCTCGCGCTGCTTACCACGCTCGACGAGAAGCTCGAGCTGCTGCGCGACGCGGGCGTGGATCTGGTGCTGGTCATGGACTTCGATCATGGACTGTCGCAAATGTCGGCGCCCGATTTTGTGCAGATCGTGCTCAAGGGCCGCATCGGCATGCGCAAAATCGTGATCGGCTACAACCACGGCTTCGGCAAGCAGCGCATGGGAGATCGCGAAACGCTGATTGCCATGTCTCGCAATCTCGCCTTTTCCGTGGACGTGGTGAATCCCATGCGCGTGAACGACGCCATCGTGTCGTCTACTTCGATTCGCGAACTGGTGGCCGATGGACAAGTGGCGCGCGTGACTGAGCGGCTGGGACGCTATTATGCCGTGCGCGGCACTGTGGTTCAGGGTCGCGGACGCGGCAAGCGCTTGCACTGGCCCACCGCCAATCTGGGCGGGGTGACGGAGCACAAGCTGCTCCCGCGCGATGGGATCTACGCCGGCTTGGCCAAAGTCGGCGGCGAGGCTCATCCGGCCGCCATCTCCAGCGGCTTCAATCCGACCTTCCACGAGGGAAAACATTCTCTCGAAGCTCACCTTCTGGAGTTCGACCGGGACATTTACCGTCAGCACCTGGAGCTCCTGTTCGTCGAGCGCATTCGCAGCGAGAAGAAATTCACCTCGGAGGAGGAGTTGTCGTCGCAGATCGCCGAGGACGTCGCCACGGTCCGCGCGATGCTCAAGACCCGCGGTCTCATCCGGCAGGTTCCGTGACCGTTCGCTCGCCGAGCCGGGTTAAGCGCTGAATATCCATGCTCGCGGCGGCAGGCGTCTTCGTGCTTCGCCTGCCCCGTATCCAAGACCCAAGCGCGCGCAACCCGGCCGGAACCGGAACGCAGAGCAACAAATCAAGATACACGCAAGCCGAGGACAAGATGGCGATTACACCGACCGAGCGCAAGCCGGTCATTGAGAAGTATGCGCGCAAAGAGAGCGACACGGGCAGCCCCGAAGTGCAGGTGGCTCTGCTCACGCAGCGCATCAACGACCTCACGGGGCACCTGAAGACGCACAAGAAGGACGTCCATTCCCGCCGCGGGCTGATGCTCATGGTGGGCCAGCGTCGCCGCCTGCTCACTTATCTGGCGCGCAAGGACATCACGCGCTATCGCAAGCTCGTCGAAGCGCTCGAACTGCGCCGCTGACGAAGAACGGAGTTACTTTCATGGTTGTTCGAAAATCCATCGAATTCGGTGGATTGAAACTGCAGCTCGAAACGGGGCGCGTTGCCAAGCAAGCGGACGGAGCCTGCTGGCTGACCCACGGGGACACGGTCATTCTGGCGACCGTGGTCGCCAATCTGGACGTGGAATCCGATCTGGATTTCCTTCCCATGAGCGTGGACTACCGCGAGAAGCTGTACGCCGTGGGCCGCATTCCCGGCGGCTTCTTCAAACGCGAAGGCCGTCCCTCGGAAAAGGAGATCCTCTCGGCGCGGCTCACCGACCGTCCCATCCGTCCCCTTTTCCCGAAAAACTTCCATCAGGAAGTTCAGGTGATGATCAACGTGCTCTCGGCCGACGGCGAGCACGATCCCGACACTCTGGGCACCATCGCGGCTTCGGCGGCGTTCTGCGTCTCGGAGATTCCCTTCCACGGGCCGGTCGCGTCGGTGCGCGTCGGCCTCCTCAACGGCGAGTACGTCGTCAATCCCACCCACAAGCAGCTCGAAGAATCGCTGCTCGATCTGGTGATCGCCGGCACCGAGGATTCCATCATCATGGTTGAGGGCGAGGCCAAGGAAGTCTCCGAGGATGTTTTCCTCGAGGGACTGGCTCGCGCTCACGCGGAGATCAAGCGCATTGTCGCCCTGCAGAAAGAGCTCATGGCCGAGGCCGGCCGACCCAAACGGGAATGGCCGGAGCCGGCCACAAACGCCGAGCTCGACGCGGCTTTGGAGCAGCAGTTCGGCGCGCTGGTGGAAAAATCCTGCGCACTGCGACAGAAGCAGGAGCGCAGCGTGGCTTGGAAAGAAATCGAGCTGGCTGCCGTTGAAGCCCTGCTCGAGCGTTTTCCCGAAACCGAGCGCTACATCAAGGCTTGGGTTTACGACCGGTCGCAGGCGGTGGTGCGCCGCAACATCCTCGCGGGTGTGCGACCCGACGGCCGCGGTCATCAGGAGATTCGCGCCATCACGGCCGAAGTGGACATTCTGCCGCGTACCCACGGCAGCGCGCTCTTCACCCGCGGCGAAACACAAGCTCTGGCGTCCGTGACCTTGGGCGTGAAGTTCGACGAGCAGCGCATTGACGGGCTCGACGGCGTCTACACCCGGCCCTACTTGCTGCACTACAATTTCCCGCCGTTTTGCGTCGGCGAAATTCGCAAGTTTCTCGGTCAGTCGCGGCGCGAGGTCGGACACGGCAATCTCGCCTGGCGCGCTCTGCACTCGACGTTGCCGGCGTGGGAGGGTTTCCCCTACACCATACGCGTCGTCTCGGAGATCCTCGAGTCCAACGGCTCCTCGTCTATGGCCACCGTCTGCGCCGGTTGTCTGGCTTTGATGGCCGCCGGCGTCACCATCCGCAAACCGGTGGCCGGCATCGCTATGGGTTTGATTCTGGAGGGCGAAAAAACCGCCATCTTGTCCGACATCCTCGGCGATGAAGATCATCTCGGCGACATGGATTTCAAGGTGACGGGCACCCGCGACGGCATCACCGCCTGCCAGATGGACATCAAGATCAAGGGTATTTCCTTGGCCTTGATGAGAACCGCCATCGTGCAGGCTCGCCACGGGATCGCACACATCTTAGGCAAGATGGCCGAGGCCCTGCCGGCGCCGCGGCCCGAGATCTCGCCCTACGCTCCGCGCATCGTCTTCATGAAGATTGATCCGGAGAAGATCGGTCTGATCATCGGCCCCGGCGGCAAGACCATTCGCGACATCATTGCCCGCACGGGAGCATCCATTGACATCGAAGACGACGGCACCATTTGCATCTCGTCGTCTGACATGATTAAGGTAAACGCGGCGGTGGAGATCATTCACGGCATGACCGAAGCGCCCGAAATCGGCAAGGTGTATCGCGGAAAAGTGAAGAAGATCACCGATTTCGGCGCCTTCGTGGAGATTCTTCCGGGACGCGATGGCTTGCTGCACATCAGCGAAATCGAACACCATCGCATTCGCAACGTGAGCGATCATCTGGCCCTCGGCGATGAAGTGGACGTGAAACTCGTGGGCATGGATTCGCAGGGGAAACTCGATCTCTCGCGCAAGGCGCTGCTGCCGGTGCCGGACGATCTGCCGCCGCAACCGCCGCGTCCGCCGCGCGGGGAGCGTCCGCCCTCACGGGGCGGAGGTGACGACGGCGGGCATCGCGGTCCTCGCCGGCGTCCCAAAGAGGGCGGTTGATTCTTGAGCCGCGCATCTCAGTATCGCAAGACCCGTCTCTCCGACGGCCTGCGCGTGGTGACCGAGCGCATACCGGGCGTCCGGTCGGTGGCCGTGGGCATTTGGGTGGAAGTCGGCTCGCGTCACGAATCCGTGCGCGAAAACGGCATCTCCCACTTCATCGAACACATGGCCTTCAAGGGAACCACCACCCGCAGCGCGCTGGACATCGCTCAGACCATTGAGCGTGGCGGAGGCTACATCAATGCCTTCACCAGCAAAGAGCTGACCTGTTTCTACGTGCACGTACTCGATGAGCAGTTGGATAGCGCTCTGGAGATTCTCCACGACATTCTCCTCAACCCGGTGTACCGGCCGCCGGAGATGGAAAAGGAGAAGCAGGTCATCCTCGATGAGATTCGCGATCATGAGGACATGCCGGATGACGTGGCCCATGAGAACTTCGTGCGCGCTCTTTTCGAGCCGCATCCGCTCGCGCGGCCGATCCTCGGGTCTCCGCAGAATGTGCGCTCCTTCAGCCGGACGCGGGTCCTGGGATTTGTGCGGCGTCACTACGTGCCCGGGCGAATCGTGGTGGCGGCGGCGGGAAACGTCAACCACGACCGTTTGGTGAAGCGCGTGCGCGAGGGTCTCGCCTTCGCCCGCGACAATCATTTCCCGCCGGAGAAACGCGTCGGGCGTCTGGTGTCGAAGGTGGAGCGGCATCGCCGCCCCATTCAGCAAGCGCACATGGTCATCGGCACCCGCGGCCTGGCCTATCCTCATCGCGATCGTTCGGTCCTTTCGGCGATGAACACCGTGCTGGGCGGCGGCATGTCATCCCGTCTCTTTCAGAACATTCGCGAGAAGCACGGCATCGCTTATTCCGTCTATTCTTTCGCCGAGATGTTCGCCGACACCGGCATCTGGGGAGTCTATCTCGCCACCGACAAAGAACGTGTGGATCGCGCCCGGAAAATGGTGCTCGATGAGCTGCGAAAGATACAGGAAGTTCCGTTGAGCTCCACCGAGCTCGACGACGTAAAGACTCAGCTCAAGGGCAACGTCATGCTGGGTCTTGAAAGCGTCTCCAACCGCATGATGCGTCTCGGACGGATGGAAATCTATCTGGGCCGCTACTATTCGCTCGAGGATGTGAGCCGGCAGATTGATGCGGTCACGCCCAGACGCGTTCAGGCGCTGGCTGATGAGTTGCTGGGCGAGGAGAGGTTGATTACGACCATCGTGGAGCCCGGCGCCGCGCACAAGACGAAGACCCGCCCCCGAACGAGGACGTGAACGTGTCTGCGCGTGAGGCGGTCGTGGAGATCATGCGCTTGCCCCACGCACCCGCGGAGCTGCCGGCTTATCAAACCGACGGCGCCGCCGGAATGGATCTTTGCATGGCGGGAGACGACGTCACGATTATGCCGGGCGAGCGCGCGGCGCTTCCCACCGGCTTTTGCGTTGCCATTCCTGCGGGCCATGAGGGGCAGGTGCGCTTGCGTTCGGGATTCGCCATGCAAACGGGTCTCATTCTGCCCAACGCACCCGGCACCATTGACGCGGATTACCGCGGCGAGATCAAAGTACTCGTGATGAACGTGTTGCGCGAGCCCGTGCGCGTGAAGCGCGGCGAGCGCGTCGCGCAACTGGTGATCGCACCCGTGGCGCGATGCGTGTGGCAGGAAGTTCCGACGTTGCCGGCCAGCGAACGCAACGGCGGCGGTTTCGGAAGCACCGGACGCCGCTGAGTGCTCCGCGGGCATCGCTTTTTTCGTGAATTTGCAGAGCAATCACTTTCTTGGGATTGCCGGACGTGGAATCGGATCGAAAAAGTCCCGCCCTTCGAAAGCTGTATTACACGATCGGTGAGGTCACTCAACTGACGGGTGTCCCCGCGCATGTTCTTCGCTATTGGGAAGGGGAGTTTCCCCAGCTCAAACCGAAGAAAAGCCGGGCCGGCAACCGGGCCTATCAAGAGCGGGATTTGGAGGTCATCTCCCGCATCCGCACGCTGCTCTACGAGCGGCGGTTTACCATCGCCGGAGCGCGCGCGCTGCTCTCTTCGGGCGAAGTCGGCGCGGAGGACGACGGGCAGAAAGAGCTGATCGAAGAAGTCCGGCGTGAATTGAAAGACATCTTGCTCATCATAGATCGCAATTCGGGGCGTGGCGCAGCCCGGTAGCGCACCTGACTGGGGGTCAGGGGGTCGCTGGTTCAAATCCAGTCGCCCCGACAACTGAGGCCGCAGGTCGTGCCTGCGGCCTCTCGTGTATAGAACAGGATGTACATCTGTTCAAGAGTTGCGCAACTTGGAAACGCTTGACTTTCTGTCAGCAAATGTCTATACTTAACCTCGTTCGAGGCACTACCTATCAGGTTCGGTGGTGCTCCTCAGCGGGAGGCTCACGGTGTTGAATTACAGGCTCTCGCGTGAGGAGATGGTGCTGACGCAGCTTGAGAGGCGCGGCATCCACGACGAGCGGGTGCTCAACGCTATGCGAAAGGTCAAGCGGCACCATTTTGTCGAGCCGGCCTTTCGCGACCGCGCCTACGATGATACGCCGCTGCCCATTGACGAGGGCCAGACCATCAGTCAGCCCTATGTGGTGGCGCGCATGACCGGCCTGCTCGAGATTCAACCCACCGACAAGGCGCTGGAAATCGGCACTGGTTCGGGTTATCAGGCGGCAGTTCTGGCCGAACTCTGCCACAAAGTGTTTTCCATCGAACGGCACATGAACCTGTTGCAGAAGGCGCGACAGGCTTTGGACGAGCAGGGTTATGCCAATGTCGTTCTGAAGCAGGGCGACGGCACCATCGGCTGGGCGGAGTTCGCGCCCTTCGACAAGATCATCATTACGGCGGCGGCTCCCAAGTTTCCCAAGACGCTCTTCAGTCAGCTCAAGGACGGCGGCTTGATGGTTTTTCCGATGGGGGAGAAGCGCACGCAGGATTTGGTGCTGGTGCAGAGGAGTGGGGAAGAAGCAATGATGAAGGAGGTCGGGCAGGTGGCCTTTGTGCCGTTAGTGGGACGCGAAGGCTGGCCGAATTCAACATAAACATTTGTTCGGGGCGTAGCGCAGTCCGGTAGCGCACCTGGTTCGGGACCAGGGGGTCGCAGGTTCAAATCCCGCCGCCCCGACACACGAAAGAGCCGCCCTCCGGGGGCGGCTCTGTCGTATCGAACAGGAGGATCTTGTGGCGGAACTTTTCGCCGGATTCGTTGATCTCTTTTTGAATTTGGACAAACATCTCGGGCAA
>JAPKYT010000152.1 GCA_026394155.1 bacterium
GGGTTCAGTCCAGTCTTTCATGCGAAGCAACAGCCCCCTTACCTTTCACGGATCAGTCATTTGAACAAGTGAACAAGACAACGATTGCTCATTGCTATGGCTTCGGCAGCCGCTGACGCAGCCGTCCCGCCAGATAGAACGCCAGCGAAACGGCAAGCCCCATGTAAATCGGTTGAATCCCCAGCCAGTAGCCGCCGCCCAGAAACTCGGGAGCGAGCCGCCATAGCAGAGCGATCAGGCCCGAGGTCACCATCGCCGGAACCACCAGCCGGCGCGAAAACGCGTGGCGCGCGGACCATGCGCTGAGCGTGGGAATGAGAAGTACGGGCGCGGCCACGGAACCGACGCCGTGCCAGACCGCAACCACGGATTCGGATGCGAGTGCGAGGAGAAACGCGCACACCGTGGCCGCCGCCAGCGAGCGCCGAATGAACAGAGGAACCCGTGCCGGGTCGCGCCCGTAACTTCGCCAGAGGAGATCCCGCCCTAAGGCGGTCGCCGCCAAAAAACTGTAAGCGTCAATGGTGGACATCACCGTAGCCATCAGCGCCACGAAAAATAACCCGAACGCGCCCGCCGGCAACACTTGCTGCGCGAGCAGGGGAAAAGCCAGCGAGCGTTCGACTCCCGCGGGCAAGAGTGCGCGCGCATAAAGGCCGGTGGTGGTGGTCATGAAATCGAAGATGGCCCAGAAGGCGATGCAAACGAGAATCCCCGGCAGAACGATCTTCTCGCTTTTGGCCGCATACACGCGCTCGTAAAAGAGCGGCTCGATGAGCGTGGTGGAGGCGATGATGTACCACACGAACACCGCCTGAAATCCTTGCCCGCCCAGAGGAGAAAAGAGTTGCGCGGGCACGTGAGCCGTGAGAAAACTCAAACCGCCAAAACGCTGATAGAGAACCACCACCATCATGGCAAAGCCGGCGTACATGAGCACGAATTGCAGCATATCCGTTCCGGTTACGCTGCGCAGGCCGCCGAAATAGATGTAAACCGTCGAGAGCGCCGTGCCCACGGCCAAGGCGAGCGGATAATTCCAGCCGAAGATCCACGCGAGCAGTTTGCCCAGCATGAGGAGATAGGCGGCGGGCATGGTGGTGAGGAAGATGGTCAGCGCGCCCACTCTTGCCGCTCCCACACCATAGGCCGCTTCCAACTTGTCGGGGATGGAGGACAGCCGCGAGACCCGTGCCCGCCGCGACAGAAACACCGCGAACAAAGCCGCATGCAAATAATAGGGCAATCCGAAAACGAACCAATTGGAAAGGCCGTAGGAATACGAGTACTCGCTCACGCCGAGAATGCCGCCGTACCACGCCGAGACCAGCGACATCACAAAGGCCGGAGCGGAGAGCCTGCGTCCGGCCAGCAGAAAATCTTCGGCCACGCGCACCTTTCGGCTGCGCGCGAGGCCCACGCCGATCAGCGCCAGCACGAACAGCGCAGGCGCGATTAGGGATGAGGGATGAGGGATGAAGGAGGTCAGAAGAAGACTTGAGACTTGAAACGTGAGACCAGTGGTGTCCCGCTTTTGGGGGTTGTTTTTTAAGGGGCGTTACGTGGCGGTGTGGGACTTGACCGCCAGCAGCGCTTGCAAGTCAATCGCCGTCAGCAGGTGTTCTTTCACGGCGCGGGAGATGCGGAACAGCGACCA
>JAPKYT010000042.1 GCA_026394155.1 bacterium
ATTGCCCCGGCGGGCGTTGCCGTCGCTGTCCTGTTCCACCAACCGCCAGACTTCATCCCAGCTTCCCACGTCGCTCCACGGAAAAGTGCCGCGCACCACGGCCACGCGCGTGGCATGCTCCATCACGCCGTAGTCAATGGAGATGCCCTTGAGCGCGGCGAAGATGCGCCGTGTGACCTCCTCTTCGTGGGGCGTGCCCAGCGCGGCGGCGATTTCCTGCAAGCCGCTGTACCAGTGCGGCAGATGGTCGGAAATCTGCTGCATAATCACATCGGCCCGCCAGGCGAAAATGCCGCTGTTCCACAAGAATTCGCCGCTCTCGAAAAACCGCCGCGCCAATTCAAGATTGGGCTTTTCGGCGAACGTTTTCACCCGGTAAATGTCTTCGGCCAGCGGCTTGGCGAGCCGGTCAATCTGAATGTAGCCGTAGCCCGTCTCGGGGCGGGTCGGTTCGATGCCGATGGTGGCCAGAATATCCGAATCGGCCACCAGATCGGCCGCCACCTGCAAGCACCGGCGGAAAGCGTCGGTGTTGCGAATCCGATGATCGGCGGGAAGCACCAGCATCACCGCGTCCGGATCATACCGCAGCAGGCGCACCGCCGCCAGCCCGATGGCCGGGGCGGTGTTGCGGCCCATCGGCTCAAGCACATAGCTCACGTCGAGCGGCGATGCTGAGTTGCGGATCATCTCCATCTGTTCCTGATTGGTGATGATCCAACGGCGCTCCGGCGGAACCATGGGCGCGATGCGCTGCATCGTCTGATCGAGCAACGTCCCTTCGCCCAAGAGATCAAGGAGCTGTTTGGGCCTGTGACGGCGACTCAGGGGCCAGAAGCGCGCCCCGATGCCGCCCGCCATGATTACGGCATGCAACATGATGGATAGGGGTTACGGATTCGGCGGCCAGTCCATGCGCTGCTCGCACTCCCATCGCGCACGAATGGTCACGGTGTCGGAAAGAAGAATGAAAGGCTCGGACATTTGCAGCGGCCTCAGGGAGCCGAACGTGTAGTCGCCGTTGCGATCCACATCAGAAACTACGTCGAGAAGATACGGGCCGGCCGGAAGCGAGCCGATGATGAATTTGCCGTTGCCGGCGACGGTTGCGCGGCCGGCAATCTGACGGTCACGCAACGTCAGCGCGCTCACCACATACGGCGCCTGCGCGTCGCCGGCGATGCGTCCGATCAGCGTCCCCATGCTGTCCGGCGAGAGAATGCTGAAGGAAAACGACAGCAGCGAGTCACCCGCTGCGTTCCCCGACAGGTCGCGAATGGCCCGCGCATCCATCAGCAGCGTGTAGGTCTTGGCCGCCTCCAAGGGCGGTGAAGGCACGAAACTCAGCACGCGCGGCGCGGCCAGAAGGCACGTCGTCACGCTCGTGTCCGTTGCTCCCGAAATCAAGCGAAAACTCTGCGCGCTGTCCACGGAAACCGTCACCGGCTCATCGAAAACGACCGTTAGCGTGTCCGGCACGCGCGTCGCGGTGCTGCGGTCGCGCGGCGCCGTCTCCAGAATGTGCGGCCTGGTCGTGTCCGGCCGTTCATGGACGTCCACCGTGTCGCGGTCTTCCCACGGCTTTCCGAAAATGTCCACGCCCGAAGCCGCGAGCTGATAGAGGCCCGGCGCGAGCGGCTCCTTCGGAAAGGCATGCCACGCGTCGCGTCCCGACGTGTCCGCATAGGCGTCCATCACGGCCACGGAGTCGCCGGACTCCGCCAGCACCCAACCGGCGAGACTGGCCACCGAGCGGTTCATGCGCACGTCTATCTGACGCTGATTCACCGCCCGCACATTGCGGATTTGCGCGGGCACGGTGTCGAACTCGGCAGGACGAAAGGAAACCCACGGCATAGTGGAATCGGTCACGTTCACGTCCCACGAAGGGATACCGAGCCGCTCGCCCGGCGGATTCCAGCGGCCGTCCTGATTGCGGTCATCCACGGCGAAAACGCGGTAGGGTCCCGCCTTGAGATATTCAAACCGGAAGCGTCCGTCTCTTCCCGACTGCAGACGATAATCCGCGTCCTGCCCGGCCGGGTTCACGTCTGAATCTCCCGGCAGCAAGTACGCCCACAGCGAAACCGCCTGCGGCGAACTCACTCCCGACAGCCAGCCGTCTATGCGCCCGCGGTCTATGTGCTCGCCGGTGGAAAAGGCGATGGTGTTGGTGATTCCCGCAGGATTGCCGCGCAGGTCTTTGGCCTGACTGCCCACGCTGATCACGTAGGTGCGCTCAGCCTCCAGCGAATCGAGAAAAATCAGTTGCAGCGCGCGCCCGCGCCAGCGATAGCGAACGCGCTCGCGTGGATCGGGCGAGAGAAAGAGCGCCGCTTCCACCGACGCGCGATTGACCGGCTCCGAAAACACCAGCCGCGCCGTCATGCGACGCAGCACCAGCAAAGCGTTGCTTTGCGGGTAGAACTCGATCAGCGAAGGCCCCGTCTTGTCCTCCGCTCCGCCCGGCGGCGCTCCGACCTTCGCGCACGAACTCCACAGCGCCGCGCCCAGCGCCGCGCCCAAGGCGATCCACCCGATGCTCCGGCGGAATCTCACGGACGCCCGATGCAAAAGTATTCGAATCCCATCTGCCGCGGGTGCGCCGGTTCGAACAGATTGCGTCCGTCGAAGATGATCGGCGACTTCAGCAGGGACTTCATCAGGTCGAAATCCGGATCGCGGAATTCCTGCCACTCGGTCAGAATGAGAAGCGCGTCCGCCCCGCGCAACGCCTCATAGCCGTCCTCGAAGAAACGGACGCGTTCGCCGAAAATGCGCCGCGCTTCCTGCATGGCCGCCGGATCGTACGCCTGAATCGCCGCCCCGCGCGCCGTCAGCTCGCGGATCGTATAGACCGATGGAGCCTCGCGCATGTCGTCCGTGCGCGGCTTGAAAGCCAGTCCCCAAACCGCCAGCGTACGGCCTTTCAAGTCCGCGCCGAAACGCTCCACAACTTTCTCGGCGATGCGCAGCCGCTGCCGCTCGTTCACCTCTTCCACCGCCTGCAATATCTTCAACGGATTTCCCGCCGCGGCGCCGATGCGGATCAGCGCGGAAACGTCCTTGGGAAAACACGATCCGCCGTAGCCCACTCCCGGAAACAGGAATTGCGATCCGATGCGCGGATCGGCTCCCACGCCGTAACGCACCGACGTCACGTCCGCGCCGACCTTTTCGCACAGGTTGGCGATTTCATTCATGAACGAAATCTTGGTGGCCAGAATCGCGTTGGCCGCGTATTTCGTCATTTCCGCCGAGCGGACGTCCATGACGATCAGCCGGTGCCCGAGGCGTTGAAACGGAGCGTAAAGCCGCTGCATCAACTCCTCGGCGCGCGCGCTGCTCACGCCGAGCACGATGCGGTCCGGCTTCATGAAATCGTTGACCGCGTCGCCTTCCTTAAGAAATTCCGGATTGGAGACCACGTCGAAATCGTGCCGCGTGAACTCGCGAATCTTGTCGCGAACAAGGTCCGCCGAGCCGACCGGCACCGTGGACTTGTTGACGATGATTTTGTAGCCGTTCAGATTCCGCCCAATGACCTCGGCCACGGCCAGCACGTGGGACAGATCGGCTGAACCGTCCTCCGTGGAGGGCGTTCCCACGGCGATTATCAAAATCTCGGAGTCGGGCATGGCGGCGGGCAGATCCGTGGAAAACCCGAGGCGGCCCTTGGCCGCGTTGCGCGCCAGAATCTCCTTAAGCCCCGGCTCGTAGATGGGAACTTCACCGCGCCGGAGCCGCGCGATCTTCTGCTCGTCAATGTCCACGCACGTGACGTGGTGGCCGGTTTCGGCCAGACACGCGCCGGTCACCAGACCCACATAGCCCGTGCCGATCACGACCAGTTTCATGAGGTGTCCTTGATCTGAAGCGGAAAAGAATGTGCCGCGCGCAGACTATTTTCCGGTGAGGCGCTTCGTCACACGACGCAGGTAGAGGCTGACGATGTGATCGAGAATGAGATGCAGGTCCTCCACCGGCCCGTACTCGCGGCACTTTACCGTAATCTGATGATCCACCATCGCGGCCAGCTTGCCGCCGCCGAAGCCGATCAGGCCAACGGTTACCATGCCGATTTCGCGCGCGGCTTTGGCGGCTTCGAGAATGTTCGGCGAATTACCCGAGGCCGTGATGAGAATCGCTACATCGCCCGGCCGCGCATAGGTGCGCAGCGGCTCGGCGAAAACCTGCGAGTAATCGAGATCGTTGGCATAGGCGGTGAGCATCGCCAAGTTGTCGCCCACGCTCATCGCACGCAGGCGCGGCGCGCCCGCCGCCACCGTACCCTTGGCCAGATCGCACGCCCAATGGCTGGCTAAAGCCGCCGATCCGCCGTTTCCGCAGAGAAAAACCGTCCGCTCCTTTCGGTAGGCGTCTTCGAGGACTTCGATAACGCGTTCCACCGACTCGACCGAGAGCTCGTCAAGCACGCCGCGCAGCGTGCGCAGATAGTCACGGATATGGTCTCGCCGCTCGTTCATTTCACGCGATACCGTCTGAGGTTGAAAATGATCTTGCTGCCGTCCGGCTCGGGAAGAAAAGGCAGCTCAAACAGGTTCGACAGCGCAGTCCGCACGCTCTCTTGATGCACGGGCGGCACATAGAGCAGCAGAAATCCGCCGCCGCCCGCGCCCGCGATTTTTCCTCCCAAAGCCCCGGCGCGCAGCGCCCGCTCGTACATCTCGTCAATTTCAGGATCGGAAATGCGCGACGCCATCCGCCGCTTGAGCATCCAGCCGTCGTGCATCGCCCGCCCCACCTCATCGAACTCCCTCGCTTGCAGAGCCTCCCGAACACGGTCCACCAGCGGCAGCATGGCTTCCAGAGTCTCGCGCCGCTGGTGCGTGTTGTTCTTCTGCTCGGTCAGAATCTCCGCCGAGCTGCGCGTGCGATAGGTGTAAAAGAGCATCAGATTGCCGCCGAATTGCCAGAGAGATCGGGCCGACATTTCCACCGGCTCCACCGTCACCGATCCATTCGCCAAGAAGCGCATCAGCCGCAGCCCGCCGAAAGCGGCAATGTACTGATCCTGTTTGCCGATCGGCCGCCGGCAGCGCTCGATCTCGATCTCGCAGGCCTCACTGGCCAGCCGTTCGGCGGTCACCTGTTCGCCGCGATACATGTACATCGCGTTGAGCAGACCCACCACCAGCGATGAAGAGGAACCCAAGCCGCTGCCCTCGGACGGGATGTCGGCCAGAGTGGAGACCTCCACGCCGCGCACGATGCCCGTCTTCAGCATCGCCTCGCGGATGAGCTCGTGCTGAATCTCCTCGACGCGATCAACGATTTCCTTGCGCGAGTAGTTCAGAACGATCTTGTCGTCGAAGCGCTCCTTGACGATGACGAAGACATACTTGTCAATGGCCGTGGAGATGACTCGCCCCGCTCCACCGCGATAGAATTCCTCCAAATCCGAGCCGCCGCCCGCCAGACTGATGCGCAAGGGTGTTTGGGTGATGACCATGCGTTAGCAATTCACGTTTGCCGCGCGCTGTGCGCGCGCGTAGGTTTCGGGCGTGCCGATGTCCTGAATGTACTCGTCCGTGACATAGCCCGCCATCTTGCCGATCAGTTTCGGAAGTACGTCGAATCCTAAATCCGCCGGAATCTTCTCGGGAAGATACTCATAGAGGCCGCGGCTCGCCACGTGCAGGCCCGCGTTGGCCAGATGGCTGCGCGGATGTTGCGGTTTCTCTTCAAACGACACCACCCGCTGCCTTTCATCCAGCTCCACGACGCCGCAGCGCTGCGGTTCGTCGGTCGGATAGGCCACCAGCGTCAGGACGGAATCCCCGTGCTCACCGTGAAAGCGCGCCAGTCGCGAAAGATCCACGCGCGCGAAATTGTCGGCGTAAACGATGAAGAAGTCGCGCTCGTCAGCTACGAAATCCCACGCGGTGCGGATCGTGCCCGCGCTTCCCAAGAGCTCCGGCTCGCGCAGCGTCCGAATGCGGATAGGCGTGACCTTGGTGTCGAGGTAAGCCTGCACCATCTCGGCGTGATGATGCAGGTTCACCAACACCTCCTCGACTCGCGCCGCTTCCAGCGCGTCAAACCAGTAATCGAGAAGCGGCCGGCCGCCGATAGGCAAGAGGCACTTGGGAGTATGCCGCGTGAGTTCGCCCAGCCGCCTGCCCAAACCGGCCGCCAGCAGAAACGCTTTCATCGGGCAGGACGCTCACGCCGATGCCAATCCACCGTGCGGCGCAGACCCTCGGCGAACGAAACCGTGGGACGCCAGCCCAAGATTCGGTCGGCCTTCTGCGCGTTCAAGTACACGCGCTGAATTTCACCGGCGCGCGCCGCCGCGTGAACTGCGGACTTGTTCCACTCCAGAATCGCGCTCAGTTCCCGGTAGATGTCGTTCACCGAGGTGCCGCGGCCGGAACCGATGTGGAAAGCGTCGTTGTCCCCGCGATCCAAAGCCAGCCGGTTCGCTTCCACGATGTCGGAGACATAGACGTAGTCCCGCACCTGTTCACCGTCGCCGAAAATGACGGGCGTCTTCCCTTCCAGCATCAGCCCGATGAAGATGGCGTTCACTCCCGCTTCACCGTGCGGATTCTGTCGCGGCCCGTACACGTTGGGATAGCGTAAGACGACGTAGGTCAGGCCGTAGAGCCGGCGATACAACTCGAGATAATGCTCCACCGTGTGTTTGGACACGCCGTAAGCGCATTCCGGCTTGACCGGATGCGACTCCTCCACCGGCAGGCTTTGCGGTTCGCCGTACATCGCGCCGCCGGTGGACGCGTAGATAATCCGCCGCACGCCGGCGCGCTGCGACTCGATGAGCAGTTTGAGCGATCCAAGAATGTTGCAGTCGGCGTCGAAAACCGGATCATCAAGCGATTTCCGCACGTCCATTTGCGCGGCATGGTGATTCACCACGTCGGGCGCAAATTCCTCCATGATCCTGCGCAGCGCGTCTTGGTCTCGAATGTCGGCTTCATAGAAGCGCGCCGCGGCGGGCACGTTGCGGCGAAAGCCGGTGCTGAGATTATCCAGCACCGCCACCTCGTGCCCGGACGCAAGGTAGCCGTCGGCCACGTGCGACCCGATGAAACCGGCACCGCCGGTAACCAGAATCTTCAAAGCGGGAACCTGTGATAGGCGGCGTCAGTGCGCGCCGCGCCCGGAGAGTACGACCGGAATGGTCTTGAGGAGAATCCTGAAATCGAGCCAGAGCGACCAGTTGTCAATGTAAGCGAGGTCCAGCCGCACCCACTCGTCAAAGCTGCTGATGGTGGAGCGTCCCGAAATCTGCCACAGGCAGGTGAGGCCCGGCTTGACCGACAGTTTACGCCGGTGCCAGCTCTCGAAGCGCTTGGTTTCGGACTCGATCTGCGGGCGCGGCCCCACCACGGACATGTCCCCCTTGAACACGCTCCAAAGCTGCGGCAATTCGTCGAAGCTGTACTTGCGCAGAAAGCGGCCGAGCTTCGTCACCCGCGGATCGTCGTGCATCTTGAAGGCCACGCCCAACATCTCGTTCTTGTCGAGAAGCTGCGTTTTGAGCCGCTCTGCGTCCACCACCATCGAGCGGAACTTCGGGAAACGGAACTCCTTGCCCCACCGCCCGACGCGCGTTTGCCAGTAAAGCACCGGACCGCCGTCCTGCAGCTTGATGAGTAGTGCCACCACCGCCAACAGCGGAGCCAGCAGAATGAGCGTGATACCCGAGAACACCATGTCGAAAAGCCGCTTGACCAGCAGTTGCCATTCCTTGTGCTTGGTCGTGCGGTAGATCAGCACCGGCTGATCGTAGAGGATCTCCGCGTCCACCTGCGCCACCAGACCGGAGAAGAAGTCGGACAGAATGACCGCGTCCACGCCTTCCTGTTCGCACAGCGCCAGCATGTCGGTGCACTCCTCCAGTTGGCGCGTGGGCACGGAGAAGATGACCTCGTGAATGGCATAGGCGTGCAGAATGCCGGCCAGATCATTGGGCGACCCCAACACCTTGGCGCCCATCACTTCCTCGCCCACTCTGGCCGCGTCCAGCTCGACAAACCCGACCAAGTCCACTTGCCATTCGGCGCGATTCCACAGTTGCGTCAGAAAGCGCTGCGCTTTCTCCCCCGATCCGACGATGAGAATCGTCTTGGAGAGGGCGCCTTCCTGGCGCAGAAACGCGCGCAGAAAGCGGAAGAAAACCCGGTTCAAACACAGCAACACAATGTTGATCACGACGAACAGGCCCAGCGCGCTGCGCGGCGGCAACTCCATGCGCATCACGTACGCCAAGCCCACCAGCATGACCGTGCCGCCGAAAACCGTGCGCAGAACAATCTTGCACTCCCGGCTCAGGGCCGCGCGGCGCACCTGCGAATAGGCCTTCTGCGTGTCGAGCAACAGCCACCACACGACCACCGCTACGATGAGCGCGTTGTAGTAGCTCTCGACCGCCTGCGCGCTGCCGAAAAAGAAAGTCGTCCGAATCTGGGTACGGAGAGCAAACGCGGTGACAAACGCGACCACCGTCATCACGATGTCCGCGATCTGCGCGAAAACTCTCACCCAAATGGACTGCTCGTTCGTCTGCGGCATAACCTACCGTCGGCCCACGTTTTCGACCCGCGCGCCACGCGAGGTCGCGCCGGATTACACTACGGCCCGGCCGTAGAAGTTGCGGATCTCCCCGGTCACCGCTTCCACCTCGGCTTCGGTCAGCTCGGCCGACATGGGTAGAGCCAGCGTTTCGGCGCATAATCGTTCGGCGACGGGAAACTGGCCCTGGCGGCAGCCGAGAAAAGCGAAGCACGGTTGCAGGTGCAACGGCACCGGATAGTACACGTCGCAGCCGATCTCGCGGCCGCGCAGATACTCGCGCAACTCATCCCGCCGCGGCGCGTGCAGCACGTACTGATGGTACGTGTGATAGGCGTCCGAAGGCGCGGCCGGTGTCGTGACCGGTGTGCCCTTCAAGAGCTCGTTGTAGAGCGCGGCCGTCTTGCGCCGGCGCTCATTCCACTCGGAAAGATGCTTTATCTTGACCAGCAGCACGGCGGCTTGCACTTCATCCAGCCGGCCGCAGATTCCGACCCGGTCGTGGTAGTAACGGTCCCGTCCGCCGTGGACGCGGTCCATGCGCACGAGCTTGGCCAGCTCCTCGTCGCGCGCCAGCACCATGCCTCCGTCGCCCGCGCCGCCGAGGTTTTTCGTCGGATAAAACGAAAACGCCGACAGGTCGCCGATGCCGCCCGCGGTGAAGCCGGCGCGCCGCGCGCCCACCGCCTGACACGCGTCCTCGATCAGCCGCACTCCGTGCCGCGCGGCCAGATCGCGCCACGCCTGCGGATCGCAAACCAAACCGAAAAGATGCACGGGCAGCAACGCCTTCGTTTTCGAGGTCACCGCGGCCGCCGCCTTCTTCACGTCCAGATTGAACGATGCTTCGTCCACGTCGGCAAAGACCGGCCGCGCGCCTACGCGCACGATGGCGCTGGCCGTGGCGAAAAACGAGTACGGGGTGGTCACCACCTCGTCGCCGGGCTTGACTCCGATGGCCAGCAGCGAGAGAATCAGGGCGTCCGTACCCGACGACACGCCGATGCCGTGCGGCATGCCCGCCAGCGCGGCCATTTGCTCTTCGAGTTTCTTGACGCGCGGACCCAGCACGAAGTACTGAGTCTCGAAAACCTCGTGGAGTTCGGACAGCACCTCAGCGCGAATGTTCTTGAACTGTGCCGGCAGATTGAGCATCGGCACCTTCATGACAGCTCCTCTTGGAAATGCGCGACGGTCTTTTCCAGACCCGCGCGGAACGTCCAGCGCGGCTCGAAGCCCATCGCCCGTTGAATCTTGCCGATGTCAGCCAGCGAATGCCGCACGTCTCCGGCCCGCGCCGGTTCATGCCGCGGTTCCACCCGAACGCCCATGAGATCGCACAGCGTGTCGAGCAACTCGAGCAGCGAGAAACGCCGGCCGCAGGCCACGTTGAAAAAATCCCCGGCCACACCGGACGCCTCGCAGGCCAGCAGATTCGCCTGCACCACGTCGGCCACGAAAGTGAAATCGCGCGACTGCTGCCCGTCACCGTAGATGACCGGCGCTTCCCTCCGTTTCAGCGCGGTGATGAACCGCGGAATCACCGCCGAGTATTGCGACGTCGGGTCCTGCCGCGGACCGAACACGTTGAAGTAGCGCAGCGCCACCGTCTGCAATCCGTAGACCCGATGGAACGCGGCGCAATACTTCTCGGCGGCCAGTTTGCTCACGGCATAGGGCGACATGGGCAGAACCGGCATGGTCTCCACTTTAGGCAGCGTGGGCGTGTCCCCATAGACCGACGACGACGAGGCCGCCACCACGCGCTGCACGCCTTCGTCGCGCGCGGCCAGCAGTACGTTCAGCGTCCCGTTCACGTTCACGTCGTTGGACGTCAACGGATCCTCCACCGATCTTCCCACGCTGGACAGCGCACCCTGATGGAGCACGAAGCGCCGGCCTTTCACCGCCTTTCGCACCGCCGCCGCGTCGCGAAGATCGCCTTCGATGAGTTCGAAATGCCCGGCAAACGGTTCCAGATTGCGGCGGCGGCCGGTGGCGAAGTTGTCGAACACGGCCACCTCGTGCCCGCGTGCGAGAAGCTCGGCCAGCAGGTTCGAGCCGATGAACCCGGCGCCGCCGGTGATGAGAAATCGGTCGCCGCTCATGGCCGCCTCGCGTCCGGATCGGTTCGCACAAACGTGTGGCAGGGGTTGACCATGCCGCGGAACGCGCCGAACACATAGTCCACCTGACTCGGCTTCAAGCCCGCGTGGCAGGGCAGCGCGACGATCTCGTCGTGCGAATCCACCTCGGTTTGAACGCCGAACTTCTGCAATCGTTCATGAATCGCCTGCGCGCCGTAGGGAGGCTCGGCCTTGAGCAGAAAGGCGAAGGGAGGCTCGGCCGCACCCGACGCCGCCGGCTTCATGCCCAACAAACCGAAGAGTTCCTCGTACCGCTTCCAGTTGGCCGCGCGCGCGCTGCCGTACGCCATGCGCTGCGGCCAGTGAATCTGCAACAGTTCGCGGACGACGTTGCGCTTGGTAATATCCAAACAGTGCAGCTTGTCCCACACCGTTTGATCGGGAAAGTACTCGCCCACCAATGCCGCGCCGAACTGGATGGGAAACCACCGGGCGAAATCAAACACCGCGTAGCGCCCGTAACTGCCGGCCTGCGGTTCGCCCGCGCGATGATAGAGCCGGTCGCGGCAGTCCTCGATGAGCGGCGCGGATTCCCCGGACAGTCCCTCCGCCTCCTCGCAGAACACGCCCCAGCGATGACCTGCCAGATACGCCTGCGCGTTCCGTTCCCGCGCCGCGAAGCGCCAGCGGTCGCCGAACAGCCGCCGCAGCTCTTCGACATAGGACACTTCGCCCACCGAGCACCACACGCCGATCATCGCCTTCGGTGGCAGATCCAGCGCGCACAAGGCCGACTGCAGCGCGAAGTGCCACGACGGCAAATAGGTGAATTCCGCCTCGAAATACTCGGAGAGCTGGGTGTTGATGGCGATGACCTGTTGCTCGACCCAGTCCAGATGCTCGGCCGCGAACGGGTTCAATCGAATCTGCGGACGGATCTCGCCGGCCGGCGGATGGAAGAGAATGGGGTACGGCTGCGTGCAGTACTTTTGGAAATAGTGTTGCAGCTCGGCGCGAAAGCTCACGCCCACATCCAAGTACTCGTAGGCGGTTCCGTGAAAGGTCTCCACCACGTGCCACAGCAGAAAGGCATTGGCCTCCACCGCGCGGCCGGCCTCGTTGGTGCCGCCGTAATGATAGAAGAGCGTGTTGGGAGTGACCGGCGTCACGATGATGCCGCCCACCAGCTCGTCGCCCAAGTAGGCCAGATACAGCTTCTGCTCCGGCTCCAGCGTTCGGGTCAGCGTGTCGGGATTGTACCAGACCTTCGCCATCTGGCTCAAGTCGCGGCTTTCCACCACGCGCACGCCCGCCCGCTTAGCCTTGCGGATGCCCTGCTTGGCCCGCGAACGCAGCCGCTCCCACGCCTTTTTCGGATCGAGGTGCAGGAGCGATCCGTAGGTCAGAATGTCTTTGCCGATGTACTGCATGACGGTCGTCACATCCCGCAGAGGCCCGCTTCGTCCCGGTTGCAGGTCGGCAGAATCGTTCCCACCGTGATGTAAGGACACCTCAATTCATCTTCGCGGTCATACAGAAAGTGCTGCAGTGAAGTTCCGCTGTATCCATCCCAATAATTGTTGGTCGCGTCAAGGGGCTCGGTATTGACCAAGCACGCACTCAGTTGGATGTGATATATCTTGATGGTTTGGATGCAGTTGTAATTGAAGTGCGGAAACGAAGGCCCTTGGCTGTCGGGTGTGTATCCCACGTACATCGCGGTGGTGTCCAGATAGAAATAGTTGTGGTGAATGTGAACGGAGGAATCCACCTGTGACCCCAAGTCCACGCCGAACTGCGATTCTCGAAACTCGTTGTGATCCACATCGAGGTCGCTCGCCCTGAAAATGTGCAGCGCACCGGTGGCGCCGGCCGTACCCCCGTGCCCACAGTCATAGAACCAGTTGCAGTGCACCGCTCCCGTGCGAACGGTCTGAAGGTCCACCCCATACTTGGAGCTGCCGGCGATCGCGTTCCGTTCGATGAGCATCGGACGCTCCGCCGGGACATTGATCACCTGCAGCACCACCGGCACACTGTTCGTCACGTTCCGCCGGAAGATGATGGAATCCATCTCGGCGTCCGCGTTGCCCAGCAGCGAGACTCCTTGCGCCCCGAAGGAACCGAAATAGCAGTACTCGATCCGCCCGCCGGGAAGCCTCGTACGAATGGCGTCCTCGCCGTAGCGGAACGCGCAATAGAGAAAACGCGGCGGGGACGCCGACTCGGTGAACAGAATGTACCATGGGTCCATCACGTCCGGCACGGATTCGTTCGAGGTAAAGAGGATGAAGCGGCCGGGTTCGCCCTCGGCAATGAGTGTACCCATCACGTTGATCCGGGCGTCCATGGCAAATCGCACGACAGCGCCCGGCTCGATGGTCAGAGTGACCCCCGCCGCCACCGCAAGCGCGGATTGAATGACATAATGCCGCCCGGACAGCCACCGAGTGTCTGCGGTCACGTTGGCGAGAAGCGTGTGCACTTCCGGCAGCGTCAGCGTGCCCGCGTCCACCGACTGGCCGTGCACATTGGCTGCGCACGGCACCGACCACCCGCAGCCGGCCTTGCGAGCGCTCAGAATGTAGTCTCCGTCAGCCAAGTCCGGAAATTCAAAAGCGCCGTCCGCACCGGTCGTGAAGCTGGCCTGCAATTGAGTGGCCTGACGGCGGTAGTCCCACGCCGCCGGAAGATCATACAGGAAGCCCACCTCGGGATTCGCTGCGCTGCCGGCCCACGCGTCGGTGGTGGAGGCCGGAGGCGTGTACAGCTCGACCGTCACGCCGGCCGCGTCGCTGTCGGGTGACGACACATGCCCCGTGACGCCGTTTTTCTCCTCCTCCGGCTTCTTGCAGCCGCCGCACAGCACGGCGAGCGCCAGCAGCAGCGGCCACCACCGGCGGGGAAATCGGGATCGCGATTCTCGTGCCATGACGAACCTCTTCTACCTGAAATAGACAATGACCGCCGTAACCATGACCCACAACGCCACATTGATGAGCGTGGGCCGGTCGCGCAGCAGCAGGCCCGCGGGATCGCCGCCTTCGCTGCGATTGTAGATCAAATACAGGTAGCGGAAAAGTCCATAGACGACAAAGGGGATGGTCCAAAACAGGGCGCGCGTCCCGTAGTGGGCAAGCGTGTCGTCGGAAATCGTGTAGAGGCTGTAGGAGACCAGCGTAGCGGCGGTCAGCGCCGCCAGCACCTGATCAATGAGTTGCAGGCTGTAGTCGGCCAGACTGGCGCGATGCGCCGCCGCCGCATCACCCAACAGCGCAATCTCGCGGCGCCGCTTGGCCAGTGCCAGAAACAGCGAGAGCAGAAACGCGCAAAGAATCAGCCAATAGGAAAGATAGATGTTCTCGAGAAACTTCTCCACGATGGCCACCCCGCCGATGGCGCGATACACGAAGCCCGCCGAGAGCAGCAGCACGTCGAGAATGACCATGCGTTTCAGACCCGCCGAGTACACGATGTTGGTAACCAGATAGGCGGTCACGATCACGCCGAAGCGGGTGGAGAGGAGAAACGCCCATAGCAGACCCACCGCCGCAAACGCCGCCGCCACCATCACCGCCCCCGCCACCGAAATGCGGCCCGCCGGCAAGGGACGGTTCCTCTTCTTGGGGTGATGCCGGTCGGCCGCGAGATCCAGAACGTCGTTGAACGCGTACACCGCGCCCGAGACCAAACAGAAAGCCAGAAACGCCTCAAAGGCCGCCAACAAGACCTGCGGATTGGCCAGCACCACCTTGGCCGGTGAAAAGAGCACCGCCGCAAACAGCACGAGGTTCTTCGACCAATGCGCCGGCCGGATGAGTTGGATGATGGCACGTAGTCGGGTCATCGGCCGCCTACAGCTTCACCACGTTGGGTTGCTCGCCCAAATGCGCCGTGGCGTTGCGGGCGTCGAATACCAGCGGAGCGCGCCGCACCACCATCGCATAATCCACCGAAGAATGATCGGTCGTGATCACCACCACATCGCTGGCCGACACCGTCTGCTCGGTCAGCGGCACCGATTCCCAGCGCCGCTCGCCGATGGTCACCGACGGAATGCACGGATCATGATAACTCACCTGCGCGCCGCGCTTGGCCAGAGATTCCATCACGTCCAGAGACGGCGATTCGCGCAGGTCGTCAATGTCGCGCTTGTAGGCCACGCCCAGCACCAGCACCTTCGAGCCGTTCAGTGCCCGCCGCCGGTCGTTCAAGGCCATGCTCACCCGCGTCACTACGTACTCCGGCATGGCGCGGTTCACGTCGTCGGCCAGTTCAATGAAGCGCGCGCGGTACTTGAGCGTCTTCAGCTTCCACGAAAGATAGATCGGATCAATGGGAATGCAGTGGCCGCCCAGCCCCGGTCCGGGGTAAAACGGCATGAAACCGAACGGCTTGGTGGCCGCGGCATTGATGACTTCCCACACGTCCACGTCCAGCAAGTGGCACATGATGGCCAGCTCGTTCACCAGACCGATATTGATGGAGCGAAAGGTGTTCTCCAGGAGCTTGGCCAATTCGGCCGCGCGCGTGGACGACACAGGCACCGGCTTCTCAATAATGAGGCCGTACACCGCCAGCGCCGCCTTCAGGCAGTCCGCCGTGTGACCTCCCACCACCTTGGGAGTGTTGTCGGTGTGATAGACGGGATTTCCCGGATCCACGCGCTCGGGGGAGAAGGCCACGAACACGTCGCGGCCCACTTTGAGCCCGCGCGCTTCCAAGGCCGGCACGATCAGTTCCTCCGTCGTGCCCGGATAGGTCGTGCTCTCAAGAATGATCAGCAGCCCGGGATGCGCGTACTTGAGGATTTCGTCCCGCGCCGACAGAATGAACGAAATGTCGGGATCGCCGGTCTTTCGCAGCGGTGTCGGCACGCAGATCGAAATGGCATCCAACTCGCGGATCACGCCGTAGTCGGTGGTGGCCGTCAGAAGCCCGCTGCGGACGTGCTTCTCAAGCTCTTTGGTCTCCACGTCCAGCACATAGGAATCGCCGGCCTTAAGCCTCTGCACCTTCTCGGCGCTGAGTTCGATGCCGGTGACGTGAATCCCCTTGCGGGCAAATTCAACCGCCAAAGGCAGGCCGACGTAGCCCATGCCCACTACACCCATGCGCAGCGACCGATCAGCGACCTTGGACAGCAAGTTGTTGATTGACATGGGTCTTCTCGGAAAGTGTCGTTTAACCCAGACATAGAATATAGGGAGAACCACAAAAAAAAGCAATCACGACCGCCCACCGAGGGCTCGTCCTGACTGCTTTTCGCAATTGTTATACCGTGACTTAGAGGCGACCGCCCGATTCCGGTCGCTCCCTAACTTTGTGACAATCTACTCAAACTGAAGAAGGTACACCCGGCCCGCGTTGTCCGCTTCCGAGTCATTCCAGCGGGCACCCACCAGCACCTTTGGCCCGCCCTCCATGCCCCTCAGCACGGCCAAGGCGCTACCCATGCGGTCACCGATGGCCTCCCCGGTGAAGTTCTGGAAAGGCTTGTCCCAGCCGCCATAGAAGAAGTGCACCACCCCCCGGCTGCCCGTCTCGTATTCGGCCTGAACCGCCCAGTCGCCCTTGCTGTCACCGTTGATGTCTCCCAGAGAGAACACATGCTGGCCGAAGCGTCCGGCTTCGGCTCCGCCCGCAAAGGTGGCCGCCGGCTTGGCCTCAATTTTCTGGCCGCCGTAATACAGGTACACCTTGCCGACCTGCCTGCCGCCTTCGGTGACCTATGGGGCGCCCACGACCAACTCAGCGGCGCTATCCCCGTTCATGTCGGGGATAACCGCTATCGAGGCGCCAAATTCGTCCTGCCAAGCCGTGCCTTCACCCCAGATGACCTGCGAGGGAGCGGCAAAATTGATCTTCTTTCCGCCGTGAATAATGCTCACCGACCCCGGCCACTTCTCACCGGCCTTGTCGTGAGGGGAACTGATGACCAGATCGGCCTGTCCATCCCCGTTGACGTCGCCTGTGGCCACGGCAGTGCCGAACAGGTCATTGGTGGAACCCAGCCGGATTTCCGCGTCCGGGGCCTTTGCCGGGCTTCCTGAACGCTTTCCGAACCACACGTAGGCTCGGCCCGCAGTGGCACCCGCCTTGCGCGAATGCGGGGCCCCCACCACTAAGTCCGCCAGACTGTCCCCGTTGATGTCGTCAGCCATGGCAATGGCCTCACCGAACCCGTCGCCGGCTTCCCCGGCGCTGAGAACGGCGGCCGCCGCCGAACCAAACCCCTCCCCGCCCAAGTACAGGTAGACCTTGCCGGCCGGCCGGAGACCTGTCCCTTGCCCTGCGGGTGCGCCCACGGCCAAGTCAGGAATCCCGTCGCCGTTCCAGTCGCCCGCCGCCAGTGTGGACCCGAAAAGTTCGCTTTCACCCCCGCGAATGGTCAATACAGGCTCGGTCGCCAGCAACTGATTGTAAAAGAAGAGCTTGCCGTTGCGCACCGGGCCGTCGGTTTCGCCCGTGGCGGCGACGGCAAACCACGGAGCCGAACCGTTGAAAGCCAAAGCCGGTCCCACCGCCGTTCCGAAGTAGCCGCGCACGTCCTTTCCCGTGAGCACGCGCAAGAGGCTCTTGGCGCGCGGCGCCTCAAGCTGCGCCAGCACCAGCGTGGCGACCACTAACAGACTGACCGAGCCCAGCAAGACATAGCCGATCCTTTTCATGCGGTACTCCAAGGCTTTTTTGACAGACCGCCGGGGGAACGGAGTAGCACGAGGAGTACGGCCCTCACGGACCGCACTCCTCGCGCTCTGAAGATTGGATCGAGAAGAAGGAGTTAGCGCACGCGCACGATGTCAATGCGACGGTTCTGATAGCGCCCCTGATCGGTGGCGTTGGAGCCCGCGGGCTTGGTGGAGCCGTAGCCCTTCGCCGTCAGGCGGTTGGGATCCACACCGCGGGCGATCAGGTAATTGCGCACCGCATCGGCCCGCGCCTGCGACAACGGATTGTTGATCGCATCGGTGCCGGTGTTGTCAGTGTGGCCCTGAATCTCCAGCAGCTGGATCTCGGGATGCTCGTTGACGAGCTGCGAGGCGCCGTCGAGAACGCGCGCGAATTCATCGGTGATCTCGGCCGAACCGGTGGCGAAGTTCACGCCCGGGAAGCTGACAACGCCGCCGGCCTCAGACCAAATGGCCTTGATCGAATCCTTCTGCGCTGGCCGCAGCAGTTCAAGGCTCAGCTTGAGCGAAGGATTGCCTTCGAAAATGTAGCGATGGATGAACTCCTTCGGGCCTTCCGGCGGGCAGACGCGGGGCTCCTTAGCCTGCTTCTCGCGCTTCAAGGTGCCCATCAGGCTCTTCAAGGGATTCTTGTCCTTGAAGTAGAAGTTCACCGACAAGCGGTGATTCTCCTGCAGGAAGGACTGCGGCTCGGTCACGTAGGCATACTGCACGGCGAAATTGTTGAAGCCGATGCCGAAGCCCGCGTTGAAGCCGCGCGTGTCGCGCATGATGTCGCTGAAGCCCGCCGCCAGATAGAAGTTCGTCTTGTCGGTGACGTCCACGTGGTACGCCGCACCGAGAGCCGACGTCACCTCCGCGTCGCGGACTTTGATGAGGTCCCCGGAGAGGAGGATGTGCTTCCACGGCATCACACCGATGCCGGCCCGCGCCTCGTAGGGAAGCACGTCCTTGCCGAGCTTGCCGGCCACGTCACGGACCATGGCCCCAAGGGTGATCTCGTCATACGGCTTGAACAACAGTCCGGCGTCCACGCCGTAACCGGTGTTTTCGGCGAGGTCCTCCTGCAGGTACTTGCCGCTGATGCCCAGAGCCAGCCCGCTGGCCAACTCGCGCCCATAGCTGAGCTGGAACGCGTTGTGGGCCACGTCAAACACACCAATTGCAGGTCCAGGCGCGTCACCGCGCTCCGAAACTCCAGTGATCCCTGAATTCAGCCATGAGAGTCCAAACGTCCCTACGCGGTCAACACGGAGTGCCGCGCTGACATAGTTGTAGTTCCGCTCGGCCTTCATTCCGGCAGTGTACATGAGCGAGGCCTCAAACTGCCTGAGCGTCGCCAGCGCCGCCGGGTTCCAGTAGGCGGCCGTTGCATCTTCTGCAACCGCCGTCGCCGCGGTCCCCATGGCCATAGCCTTGGCGCCGACACCCATACGGAGCCACGGAGCGGCGTGGTTCTGAGCACTCGCCGCCGTCGCCACCAGCAGACTGAGGAGCAGCAGGCTCACCACGGTGGTCTTCGTTCGGGACATTGTATCCCTCCTCCTGATCCTATCGCTATTCAATTAGTTTCCCGGGCAGTCATTGGAAGCGGGCGAGGCCGCGGGCATGCGGCCCCGCCGTCTTCCCAAAGTTACTTCTCGTTCTTGAACGCCACCTTGACGATGTCTTCCTTGCTCTTGCCTTCGGCGCTCGTGATGACATGCGCGAGGTAAACGCCGTTGGCCACCATCTGACCATCGCCATTGCGGCCGTTCCACTCGACCTCCGAACCCGGCATGAGGTAGCCTTCGTAGATCGTGGCCACGTACATACCGGCGAAGTCGTACAGCTTGATCTCGACATGGGCGCCCATGCCCGGCGTCACTGGCAGCCAGAAGTGCGTGCCCTCGCCGGGTCCGAACGGGTTCGGATAGTTGTACGCCGTCTCGTTGTCAAGGATCTTCGCGGGCGGCGGCGGCGCGGTGCTCGTGTCGCGAACCATGTACAACCAGTTCGCCGTTACACGGTTGCCCGCCACGTCGGCCACCTCCGTGTAGAGCCGGTAATCGCCCAGACCCAAAGCACCTACCACCAGCCGTGCGTAACCCGTGCGACCCGCGCCGTCCAAGCTCGGTGTGAACGTGCCGGGTATGATGGAATCGGCGTTCTCCATCTCCAGCCACTGGTGGATCGAGGCCAGATCGAGCGCCGTATTGCCGACTTCGGCGAACTCGACCGTGAAGGTCGGGGACGCGCCGATGGGCAGAATCACCCGAGGATCGGGCGTGACGGACACCACGCGCGGAGCGCCGATGTCCACCACGTAGACCTGCGAACCCGTCGGCACGGGGATGCCGAACGCGAAGTTCATGCGCAGCGTAGCCCGCAACTGCACGTAGGTCGCGAGGTCGAAGTTCGCCGTGTACCACACCGAGTCACCCAGCCACTGCACGGCCGCCCGCTCGACCACCGGCATCCACAGCACGTACGGGCCGCCTTCGCCCTGAACGGTGATCGCGCCTTCGATGGTGAGGTTCATGGACGCGTGGTCAATGTTCTCACCATAGGTGTGCATGATGAAGGTGTGCGGCATGGCCGAAACATAGTACGGCGGATCGTAGGTCACACCAGCCTCGTCCGGAGCCACCGCGAAGTCCCAATTCGTACTGGCCGTGTTGCACACACGGTCGCAGACCGAGAGAATCACGGTATAGCTGCCGGGGCTGAGATTGCCAATCCACGTGATGTTGTTGGGATGGATCAGCGTCGCCCGAGACGCAACGTGGGCGGAGTCGCTCAGAGTGATCACCGTGTCACCGTTGTGCGGGAAGAGCATCAGTTCGACACACTCCACGTCCACGCCGCTGTTGCCGTCGAGATCATCCAGATTACCGCCCACGGCATCGGCCCACGCGCCAAGGCTGAGCTTGGTCGCGCCGACACTCGCCTTGCCGGCGGTCTTGGATTCGATCCGCTGCGGGCCGATCTTCACGGTCGGCACCGTGCCGCCATTGCGGCCAGCCGGCAGCATCGCCACCGAGCCGTCTTCGGTGTCACCGAAGTTGGCGCTGATGGTGACGGGCATGGTCTCCGGCAGAACCGAATTCGGCTGCGGCGAGACAATCGTGATCCACGGCGCAGTGCCGTCCACGATCCACGTCTGGACACGCACGGAAACGGCGCCCAGCATGTTGGTGGCGGTCACCACGAAGTGCAGCTCGACCGCCGTCAGCGCCTGATCGAGGTTGTAGTCGCCGTCAATGTGGAAGACCTGGTTGGCGATCACCGCATCGGGCAGCGGAGCGCACCGGTACTCGGCGTCATGCACCAGAGTATCCGTGCACAGGCCGCCTTCGCAGTTGTAGACGCGGACGATGTCCACGTGGATGCCGTCCAGTGTGGTGTTGATGCCGTCCATCTCGGTGATGACCGCGCGCAGGCGGAGCTGGCTGTGTGGATTCCAGTAACCCTGCCACCAGCAGGTGGTATCGCTAGTCACCGGCGTGAAGGTAATAGCCGGAGCGGAGCTGGCTACGTTAAAGGTCCACGCGTCAGCCGCCACGTTGCCCACGCAGTCCTCGACACGGACGTTGACCGTGTATTGGCCGGGGATGTGGACCGGTTGCAGGACGTACTTGGCGTGCGCCCGGTCAGGCGGCTCGACGACGGTCGGCTCGGCCAGATCGCCGTTGGGCTGGACGATGCTAATCCCGAAGCTCGACACGTCAATGCCCGAACCGTTGTCGTCAAGAGTCCCGCGACCGCGGCTGCCGTCGGGCAGGGTGATCCTGCTCTTGCTCACCGAAGTCACGTTGCCGGCATCGTCCAGATGGCTGACCCGCATCTCGGCCTGCTTCACGCGGCCGCCCGCCTTGGTCGCGGTGGCTCCGCCCGAAGCACCGGCCATACCGCCCGGCGTGTCGTCGCCGTAGAAGACCTCAATCACGATCGCCTGATCGCGGTTGAAAATCTCGCCTTCCTGCGGCGCATGGCTGGTGAAGGTCGGCGGGACATTGTCCGCCCAGAACGTCATCCGGCTATGGGTGATACCGTTAAGGGTATCCACCTGCGGATTGTAATAGAGGTTCCACGCATCCACCACGATCTCGATGCCCGTCTGGCCATCGGGGAACGAACCCGACAGGTTGTAGCGCACGTGAGCGTGCGTCGGATCGGTCGGATTGATGGTCGTCGGCCCGGAGATGCGCATCCCGCCGGGCACCGTGTACACACTGTACTGGATGCCGTTGACCGCAATCGCCGTGCTCGCCGTCCCGTAGACGTCGAAGTCGAAGTAGTTCGTGTCTTCGGGGTTGAAGAACACGCCGCACGGCCGCGTGGTCGTGTCGAACGCGATGGCCGGGCCGGAGGCACGCACGTAGTAGGTCCAGCTGAACTGGTAGGATCCGACGTTGCCCGCGCTATCGGGCGCCGCACAGGTGATGCGGTGCTCGCCGGGTGTATAGAACGGATCGAGCGCTACGTTGGTGGTGCCGCCGAACATCAGGTAAGCGTCATCCTGCTGGTTATACGGCCACATCACGTGGAAGTTGAGAGCCGGGTTGGCCGTGTCGGCGATGGTGAAGATCTGACCATCCACCGCCAGCCAAATACCGGCCACGTTGACACCGGAAGCGCCGCTGCAGCACATGACCAGATCGTTCATCACGGCCTGAATGGTGGGACGTTCGCCCAGCATGATGGTGTCGGGCAGGAAGTTGATCGGATCTTCATCGTAGCGCGGCACCCAGCACAAGCACGAGTCCGACCACCAGGAGTCGTTATCGTTGTTGATGCAGTCACGCCAGTCCTCGTTGGCCACGCCGTCGTTGTCGTCGTCAATGGCCGCACCGATCGGCGAGACCGGCACCACCATCGGCGGCTCGACGTCAATGGCGTACGTGTAGTACTCCGTTTCCTGTCCATCGTCTTCGTTGTTGAGACAGACTCTGTTGGCGACGAATTCCCATTCCACGCACATGGACTGCGGATTCACGCATGGCGTGTTATCTCCGTGATGCCACAGATGCTGGATCGCTTCCCACTGGACCTGGATGGATGCCCGATAACCATTGGGTATCGGCGCGAACGTCATCGCATCCTGGTGGATTTCGACGAATTCGTTACCACCGAAGTAGTCGCAGTTGAAGACATCCACTTCGACGTTTGTGGTATCTACACCCGATTCCGCATCCGTGAGGTTAGCCCACAGGACAATCTGGTGATTCACGTAGCCGGGAGAGGTAAACGCTTCCGGCGGCGTCACATCCACAAAGAACGGAGTGACGTGCGTGCTGAGGTTGTCCGTGTAGAACTGGATGTAGTGCTGTCCCGCACTTAGGCAGCCATACCAAGGCGGACAGAACGATGTCCAGTGGCTGTACCGGACTTGATAAATGCCGGACACCGAATCATACGAGGTTTCGAACACTGGATGGTTTTCACACCAACAGTTCTGAAGATCCGGCGCACCGTCGCTGACGATGCGGATGCCATCGAGGTAGACATCAATGGTGTTTTCAGCCGGCACGTATTCACCCTGCCGCAGCACCGCCCAGAACACCGGATTGCAGACCGTCGTAGGACCACGTTCCGGCGTGTAGTACGTGCTGTCGGGGAATGTTGGGCAGTCGTCCAATGAGAAGCGCACATATTCATCAATCGGACGAACGGTCGTGAACATCACCGCCAAGGCAAGCTTGTTCGGGCAAACGGTATGCAGCGAATCGCCAAACACCTCGTTGGAAGCGTTCCAATCCACGCCGTACGGGAAGTAGAATTCGATCTGGCCCGTAACGAAGTTCCGCGATTCATAGATGATGCCGACTTCGGTCCACTTGTCGCTTTCGCGGTCATAGTATGCGGCGACCACGCTCCAATTCTGCGAACCGGTCGGCACTAACGCTGGGTTGAAGCGCATCTTGAAGCGCGATTCATGCCGGCCGGTCGAGATGTTCTCGGTCAATACGTACTCCACGTTCGAAATCATCGTGTAGTAGTATTGCGACGGCGGCAGCATATTGATGGTTGCAAAGTCGGCTGCCGGCTGGAACCACGCGGTTCCGAGGCCTTCAACGCCGTCCACCGGGATGTACATCTGCAACTGGTCATCCTCGGAGGCGAGCCAGCCGTTGGAGCCGGTTTCCGGATCAACCTGATGGATGTCCATCTCGTACTTGGTCAGCACCATGTAGGTGAAGTCGCCGCGGGTCACCGGCACGGCGCTGTAGACCGTGATGGTGCCGTCGCGATTGTCGAGGCTGCAGGGACGAGTTTCTTCGGCCAGGATGCCCGCGTACCCGGTCGGGTCACCCTCGACCGGATTGACGCACACCAATCCACGCCGAGTGTAGCAGTTCTCGTTCGGCGGCGCCTGTTCGAGCATGCTCGACACCCACGGCACCTGACCGCCGGTTACGCGCAGGCGCACCAGATCCTCGTTGTAGATTACGGCCGACGTGTCGGTGGTTACGTCGCTGAACTGGAACCGCGGCGGGTTCGGATCGAAGTTGTTGGACTCGTCACGGGCCACGGCGCGATAGATCGCGCCCGCCGGAACGTTGTCCAACTGGAACTCGACCGACCACATGTTGTAGTCGAGCGCGCCGTCGCAATACTCGCTGCCGGACTGATCTTCACCGAGACTGATCCACGTCGTGCCACCATTTGTGGTGTACTCGAAGATGACGTTGGAGGTGTAGTTCGGCGGGCAATCGTCGGTGATGGCCCAGATGCGGTCGTCGCAGCCCGGATCATTGTCGGCATCGAAGCCGATGATCCAAGCACGTTGATAGAGCTGGTCAACGATGGAGACCGTAATGCTGTCGGCGGCGCAGTTGCCCGCCTCATCCCAAGCGATGACCTTCAACCAGTACTCGCCCGGCTCCACCGTGCTGGTATTCCACATGGTCTGCCACGACGGCGTTCCATTGTTGTCGGCGCCGATGAAGACCCAAACCAGCGCGTGCTGTTGATTATGTTGAGTGTCGGCCAGGAAGAAGGCCAGGCTGTCAATGGCGCTGTTGCCGCCTTGGCAGAACGGATCACTGACCGTGGCCACGATGGTCGCCACCTGGCCGTAACCAACCTCCGTCCCCTCGGGCGTGACATCACCGTTGACATTGGTAATCGCCACTTCCGGCGCCTTATTGTCCACCCGCACCGAGTCGGCGAAGATGATGAAAGCCTCGTTGGACACCGGCACGGCGTTGTCGGATACGCGAGCCCGGAGTGTAATCAGCGCGCAGGTCGAATCCGTATGCCATGCGTAGGCCCAGCGGCCCGTTAGACCCTGATCCAAAGTGGCCTGGGCGATGAGGTGCCAGTAGTGGGCCTCATCGGGATCGGCGGCCATCTTCCACTCGAACCGGACGGTGTCAATGTTGGGGTCGGTAGAGTCAGGATCGAACCGTATCCACAGATCGCTGAGAGACGGTCCCTCGGGCACGCCGAACCGACAGGACTGATTGCTCAGTAATCCGTGCGAACCCGGCATGGTGGTGTCGGGCACACAGCGCAGGCTGTGATCAATCACGATGGTGCGGCAATCCACCGCCAACGTCACCTGACTGCCGCCACGGTCCGCCGAACCCACGGCGCACAACTGAGCCGGACCCTCAGGTAGGGTGGTTACATCCCAACCGCACAGCGTCCAGACCGTCTTGTGGAGGGTGTCGGAAAGCGTGCCGATCTCTGTCGTGTCGCCGTCAAGCACATACAGGAAGCGCACGTTGTCCAGCCGCGGCTCGCTGTGAGCCACCAGACAGACGTTCGTGCCGTTGACGTGCGGTGTGGTCTCGGCATCCTGTCCGCCGATGGTGTAGATGGCGAGATAGGTCTCGTTGTCCACCACCGGGTAGGCGCCGTCCACGATGTCGTCACCCTGGCCGTTCAACGAATCCGTCTGGTAGCAGAGATCACGGGCCACCGCCATGAAATCATAGGTCCAACCGACCACCAGCGACTCCGGCACGAACCAATTGAAGCTGTACGGCCAGTTGGTATCCGTGCCGATCAGTTTCCAGTGGTCCGGATCACCGCCCTGGTGACGGTAGTAGAGAGCCACGCTGCGCAGACCGAAGCTGTCGGTCGCGCTCAGACTGAAGGTATGCTCGGCGCCACGCTCCAGACTGGTGACGGCCTCACCGTTGCGGAGGACTTCCACAATGGTGGCATTCGGCCGCTCATTGTCCACGAACACCGTGAGCGTGTGCGTCGGCCAAGCGTCGGCGACGTTCGGATTACCGTCGCGGTTGCCGTAGTAGTCCGCGGCAAAGGCGCCGATAATGTACGTGCCGTTCATGAGTTCGGTATTCCAATGGCATCCGGAAGGCTGGAAGGTGGTTCCGGAATCGCCTTCCACGATGTCAATGATCGTCCACGGGCCCGTGGCACCCTGCTCGCGGGCTGCGAAGGTGACGGACACGACGTCCGGGTCCTCGCACATGGCCGTCAGAAGGACTTCGCCGTGCAGGAAGATTGCGGACGAATCGGGCGTGCAGTCGGTGTCCACCTCGATGGAGTGGGCCACCGGCGCAATGTTGTCAACCACCTTGAAGCGCTTCACATAGCCGCTGTCAATGAGGCTCTGCCACTGCTCTTCCGGCGTGGTGCCGGCGCCGTAGTACAGGAACTGCACCCACGGCACGGTGTGGTCGTTGTTGTCCGACATAAGAACGGCGATGTCGTACTCCACGCCCACCTGCGGTTCGAGACAATCAGAGTCCCGATCCCAGAGCTGCACCGGCCACTCGCTGAACGGAGCGTTCGCATCGCGGCCGAGGTAGCACCATACGCCGTCGTCAATCGGGCTGCCGTCGGCGCGCTTGATGTACCAATAGGCCTTGTTCGCGTCATAGTGCACCGTGCCCGTGCTATCCGGGCAAGCGCCCAAGGTCAGAGTGCTGTAACGCTCCAACGTATCCGGAATCTGCGGCTCGGTCCAGTCGGTGCACGGCAGGTTGTCCACGTTGACGTCGGACAGCCAGGCGTAAACCTTCGCCATGGGAGCCTGCACGTCAATCGTGACCTCGTACACGTTGAAGTCTTCGGTGTTGCCGCAGACATCCTGAGCCCACTCGCGCACCCAGACGTGGCCGCGCAAGCCGCTGATGTCCCACAACGCTGACCAGAGAATGTGACGGCGGCCCGCACCAGCGAACTCGCACCACCACGGCAGCGGCACGGTCATATGGTTGCAAGTATCCGGCACGACTGCGCTCTCGTCCGTGGCGATGTCGAACCACGTGTCGCCGTCGAAGCTGAACTGGAAGTGCACCCGCTCGATATTCACATCCGCGCCGGACGCGAACACGTTCAGATACACGTTCTGATCCCAGAAGTTGCTGGCCAGATGGACCAGATGGTTCTGCTGATCCACCACCGCCTGAGTACCGGTCGTCGGATCGCCGGTGGAACCGATGCTCCAGAGCTGCGTGGTGGGCGCCGTCATGTCGGTCAGATAGATGTCCACCCACCGGCCGTCGGCAAAGGCGTCCATAGCCGCGTCCACACCGAGCGAGCCATTGCCCCAGCGGTCTTGCACGACCACTACGAGGTCAAGAGTCTCGCCGCAAGAGTACTCGCCACTCCACACGATCCAATGCGGATTGCACGGGCTCGGGGCGTAGCCGACGCTATCCCACGCGTCCGCCTGATTCGGATGGTCGTGGTTCTTCGCCCACATCACCACCCGGTTATGGGCCTGCGTGGAATCGTCCGGCGTGAGGCCGTCCGCCCACTCGACCCAGAAACCGCCCAGGTTGCCGCTGCCGAAGAAGCTTCCGACTTCAAACGTGTCAGGGGCCAACGGGTTCGGAACAAGGTCCAGAATCCGCGTAATCTCGCCTTCGGGCGTGGCGTGATCCACATCCACCCAGAATTCATCCACGGCACCCTCTTGGAGCTGGCAGATGGCGTCAACCGCCAGCACCCACACGCGGTAGCGGCCGCTCGGATACTGCACGGGATCCAGATCCCAGGTGAAGCAGTAGCCGCTGTCCGCGCTGGTGCGCGTGTTCGTCCACTCCCACGTGTCGACCAGTGTGCTCTCGACTCCGGCTTCCTCGCTCTCGACAAGCAGCCAAACCTCGCGGATGTACTGCTGGTAGACCGGCAGGTGACCGCAGATGCGAACCGTCTGATCGCCACCGATCTCGGTGGTGTCCTCAAGGATGACATTGTGGATGGTGTCGTGCGAGCCGGGCACCATCGCGCAATTCCAGCTGGCATACGTGAGCGTATCCAGTGTGGAGAGTTCCGGAGCATCCGGGTCGCAGTCAATGCAGATCAGGTTGGTGGGCTCACCCTCACCACAAGTCGTGGTCACCGCCAGACTGTCGAGGTTGCCCGCACAGTCGTCGAAGTGGACCATGAAGTAGTAGCAACCCATGTCGAGGTTGACAGAATCCCAGAAGGCACACAGGTCGCCACCGAAGTTGAAGGTCCACGAATTCGGAGGCTCAAAGCTCAGGTTGCCGAGGTTTTTCTTGTTCGTCTGATCGTCGCGCTTCACGGTCAGCCAGACGTTGTCCACGTTGATCTCGCCGGAAACCGAATCCGGCAGGAAAGTCACATCCACATGGGCCGAGTCCGGGGTAATGTCGAGGCGGCAACGGTCGCCGCACGGGCCGGTGACAGCGATGCTCGAATCAGCCGTGCCGCTGCCCTCGGGCGGAGTGTTGTCCGCGTACAGCGTGACCACCGCCGAGGTGTCGTTGCCGTTGTAGTCCTCCACAATGACCCGGATATCGAAGCCGTGCTGGTCAATTTCCAGAGGCCGCGGCTGGAACCACACGCAACGCGTGATGTCGCCGCTGAGGCCGTGATCAATGTGGTCGTAGATAGTCTCGATGTTGCGCCACTCGCTGGGATCGCCGCCCACGGTCAACGACCGATACTGGAAGGTCAGCGAAGCCAGACCTGTATCAATGTTGGTCGGGGCGAAGATCGCCTGAATGCAATAGGGCGCGCTCGGCAGAATGTAGTAGATGTCCAGATCGGTGCAGCTCACCGCCGTATCCGAAGCGCTGTGAATGTTGTAGATGGCCACACGGGCCGCAGGCTCGATGTCGTTCAGGCGGATCGTGATCTGGCAGATCACGCGGTCGCAGGAATCGCTGTTGCCCACGGTGTCAATGGCGTAGGCCCGGAGCTGGAACCAGCCCTCGGGATCGTGCCAGTATCCGGCCGCGCTGTCTCTCCACTGGTGCTTCAAGAGATCCCACACCGCCGTGTAGGTGTTGCCCAAATGACGCACCGTGTCGTTGGAGGCAGCATCGGCTTCGATGTTCCTCCACGCAGCGCTGGGATCACTCGAAGGTACGCCCAGCCGGCGGTACTGGAAGACCGCCAGCACACCCGGATCGGCATAGCTCTGATCAGTGGCGACGATCTTCAGATTGCGGTCGCTCGGAATGATCACCACCTGATTGTCCGCCGGTGAGACATCGCCGACCGTATCAATGCAGGCCTGCGGTTCGCTCACGTCCACCCAAATGGTGTCTTCGTTCGAGTAGAAGACGTTGCCGCAGTAGTCATAGACCACCGAGCGCGTCCACAGCTTCGTGTTCTCTTCGCCGACGCCGTTGCCGGCCTGAACCTCGTGGGTCTCGTCCACCAGACCGTCGCCGTCGTTGTCAATGTTGTCGGAGAGCGGGTTCCAAGCCACCCAGTAGGCCGGCCACGCTTCCGTCCAGCCCATGTCATTGCTGGAGAGGACGGTGTCGAAATTCATCCACGAATGGTCGGTCAGCGGCTGAGAGGTGAGGCTCACCTGATAGATGACCTTGCAAATGTCCTCAACCACGAGGTTGTGCGTGCCCAGAGGCTGGATGTCGGTGACGAAGCGTACCGTGTCCGCCAGATTGCAGACAAGGCCCGCACCGCCCGGCGTTCCGTTGAACATGCCGCCGCTCACGCGCGTGACGTCGAATTCGATGTCATGCGTGGCCCCGGCCGGTACGTTCTCATTGTCCACGAAGAACACGTGGATGGTGTCGCCCAATGACGGGTTTTCAATCACGTGATAGGCCACCTCGTCGTGCCAACCGACCACCGTCCGGAAGTTGTAGCTGCCGTCGGTGAACGAGCGGCTCGGGAAGTTGATGGCGTAGGTGCACAGGCAGAACTCCGACGCCGGAAGAGCATGCACCGGCACATCATCCAACAAAGCGGGCGCCGAACCGCCGTACATGTACGTCGTGGTGTCGCACGGATCCTTCGGATCGCGCAGGTAGCGGTCGGTGCCGTCCGGATCCACGAGGTTGTTGTCGTTGGCGTCCACGATGAAGCCGTAGTGCCGGCAACCGGTGCTGTTGATCCCAACGTTCGTCGTCCATAATCCGTTCCCGTCGCGGTACATGGGAATCGGCGAGGTTCCTTCGATCCACAACCAAACATCCGGGAATAGATCACGTTCAGCATACCAAGAAAGTTCGGGATCGCCGACGTTGCTGCCGGAGGTCTGGTAGTACCAGCCGGCCATGTCGGGCACCTGATTCTCGTCGAACTCAAAGCGCACCAGAGCCGTGTCGGGCTGGGTATCGTACGTCAGTCCGGTCACCGAGTCGAGGATGGGCAGCCACTCGCTGCCGTTGAAGTACTGGAACCAGACCGTGTCAATTTCGCCCGTGAACCGAGGATTCCATAGGGTATCTGCGCTCATCGGAACCGTTCCGCTGACGCAGGTCTCGCCGTACGCCGGATAGCAGATGGACACTTGCGGCTCGTTGACGTTGACCACTCGCACAGTCAGATCAATGCGAGTGCTGTCGGATTCGTCAAAGACATCGTCCAGGTTAGCGTCGCCCTCGTAGAACACCTTGGTGGTATCCGGGAATGGGAAGTGCACCGCGTTGAGGCGGACGATCATGGCGAAGTTGTACACGCCCGGCGGGAAGAAGGTGTTGTCCAGATACAGGCCGACGGCGTAGCGGTTGTCCGGGCCGTCCGGCGGGCTCTGGTCATAGCCAAGACCGCGCTGTTCGTAGCCGAACGGGTAGAGCAGATCGTTCCGGCAAACCCAGCCGCGAGTGTCATTGCCAGAGTCTTTCAGCTGATAGAGCTGGATGTTGAACGGCGTGAAGATGCTGTCGCGGCAGTTCTTAATCGAGTCCGCATCGGTGTAGAAAATCACCAGCGCTTCCGGATCATTGACGCCGGGACCGGTCGTCCGGTTGTAGAGCACCTCAATGGTGTCCGGATAGGAATCGGTGTAGTTGATGACCGAGTCTCGCCGCACCCGCATGCCCGGATTCAGCACGTCGTTTTGAACGTAGCTGAATCTGGTAATGGGCGCATCCGGCAAGCAGGCAACCACGATATTCACAAAGTTGCAGTTCTCCGGGTGCTGCAGGTCCACCTCTTCCACGTTGCCGGTGAGATCCTCGACTTGCGCCGAGAACGTCCACTGCGAGTACCACAGCCCGTCAGCGGAGTCGGCCGCCTCGATGTAGTCTCGTGCGCCGGTCCAGATCACGTACACGCTGTCGAACGAGTGGTACAGAACAATGGGGCCACCGGAAGCCGGGATTTGTACCCACGGGTTCAGCACCGAGTCATTCGGCACATACTGCGGCGTGGTTTCATAGCCCTCGGGGAATGAACGCCAGAACTTGAAGTGCATCAGCCAGCCGTCTTCCACGCGGCTGTGGACTTTGGCCACCAACAGCAGGGTGTCCAGCGGATTCTGGTAGTTGCAAGTCGAGAACTGCTCGCCGTTGCCGATGGCGGGGCGGGTGTCAATGTTCGGCAGACAGCAGGTCGTGAAGCTGCCGTGGTTGAAGGCCCAAATGCAGGTCGAATCCGGAACCTCGTCGCGAATCTCGATAGCCATGCAGCAGACTTCGCTGCCGCAGGTCAGATCGCGGTCAATGTGGCAGTCGCGATTGTAATCACCCTGCCAGTTGTTGCTGCCCACGTCCACTTCG
>JAPKYT010000113.1 GCA_026394155.1 bacterium
CTCGGCCACGAGTTTTAGCCCAGACCCACACCCGGGAGGGTGTGGGCTAGTTATTTGGTGAGCGGGTGAGGGTAGTGGCTTAGCCCTCCGCAGCCTTTCTCAATTCCGCAAAGAACCTCCGGTTGCGGCGAAAGGCGCGGGCATAGTCGGCCTCACAGGCTGATCCCTTTAGACGGCAGAGATCCATCACTGCTTGAAGCTCTTGGGCCGGCCACTTCTCCAAGCCCGGAACCGCCAACGCGAATAGGCCCATCTGGGCAAAGCGAGTTCTTTCGCCGGCGGTCCAGCCCTCGGTGGATAGGCCGAACCGCCGCCGCATCTCCTCAAGAATTCTTCCCTCGAATCCTTCCCGCTTTCCCTCGAACACCTCCGCCATCACTTTGCCCGCGGCCAGACCGGCCGTTCCCAGCGGAAATTCGCGGTATTCCCCGGCCTCGCGTCCCTCCAGAGACAGCACCACATCGGCTTCGCAAAGCTTCTTGAGTATGCGCCGCGACGTGCGGTAGCCTTTCTGTTTGGCGATCTTGCGCCGCTCGACATCGGCCAACTTGCGCACCGCCGCATCCATCGAGCGAAAACCTAACTTGTCGTAGAACCAGTAGGCTCCCGAGGCAATGCCCTCTTCATTTTCGTAGCCGATCTGGTACTTTCGCGTGACCAGCCGGGGCGCGGCTCCCAACGCGTGAAACACGCGCGCATACTGCGAGTACAGCCACCCCGCTTCTCCGCCGCGGAAGGTGTCGAACACATTGATGGCGATCTCCGAACGGTCTTCCAGCATGCCGCCCGCGCCGTAACCGATGGGCACGTTATTCTTGAGGAGCAAGAGGCCCCATCCGACTTCGAGCGGCAGCCTGATCTCCGGCTTCATGAACCAGAGAATGATGCGGATGCCGCGTTCGAGCGGAATGTCATAAACCTCGGCCGGATTGCCGAACGTGGCCGGATAGAGTTCGCGCAACCGCGGCAGCAGAGTGCCGTAAGTCAAATCGAGAAGCTGGCGGCCGCGCGCTTCGCTCACCGGGGCGGGAAAGTCGAGTGGTCGCTGAACCTCCCGTAGCAGATCAAAGGGCTGCCGCGCCTCACCGGGATCCCACAAAAAAAGCTCTTCCGGCTCGCCGTCGTCGAGGAGCGTGCGCGACGGCCCTTCGGGTACCAGATCGAGAACCAAGGGCAGAGCGAGTTGCTCATAGAGGTGGGCGCGCAGCGGCGGCGGGAAGCGCAAAAAGCCGTCGAGAATCCAATCGAGAGCGGTCTTGGGGCCGCGCCATGCCTCCACGAGGTCTTGCGACGAAAGGTCCGGGTCATCGCAGGCGTCGCCCAGAGCCGGTTCGATCATGAGCGGCAGAACGTCGGAGAGCGGATCGTCCTCCTTCTCATCGTAGGCCGACCAGTCGAGGTTCAGCGACGCGCCGAGCCGTTTGCGCAGCCAGCGGGTGCCGTGATCATCGTAAGGATAGAAGATGCGCGTGCCCACGATGCCGCTCTGGTCGAGTTCCGTCCGCTCATCGTCGCCGAGAGCCTGCACCCGCCGCTGAAACGTGCGCAGCTCATGGGCGCAGAAGCGGCGGATTTCGCGCGTGCGCGGATAAGCCTTGCCGAAAAGCAACTGCTCGTGGAACTGAAAAAGCTCTTTGGGTGCGAGCGGCAGCCCAGAAAGCTGCTTCAGAAGTTCGAGGGTCCGCGCCGGCTCAGGCCGCAGGCGGATCTCGCGGAAAAGGGTTCGTGGTGAGGGCATGGGGAAAGAAGGGATGAGGGATGAGGGATGAAGGATGACCCGTAGCGCCCAGCTTGCTGGGCTTCTTCTTTTTCGCGGCGGCACGTGTCTTCACGTGCCCCGCTTGGGAGCGCACTGCCGTGCGGCACTACCGCCGAGCTGCGGATCACTGACCCCCATTTTCCGCCGTGGAATCCAATCGCGGCGGTGAATCTCCAGATTCGCCCCGCTGGGAACGGTCCGATTCCGGGCACGCGAGACGCGTGCCTCGGCGGAGAATTTACCAAAACAAAAGCCGGCCCACGCGAAGCCACGGGCCGGCCAATGGTTGCCGAGAAAGCACAGCAATGCGCAATTACATCACGGCGGCTTTCTTCTTTAGGCCTTTTTGGTCGCTTTCTTCCGCCTCGGCTTCGCCTTCTTCACGACCTTCTTGGTAGCCTTCTTGGCCACTTTCTTCCGACGCACGACCTTCTTGACCGCTTTCTTCTTGCGCTTCGGCGCCTTCTTGGCGGCCTTCTTCGTTGCTTTCTTCTTCGTGGCTTTCTTCCGGGTAGCCTTCTTGGCCGGTGCCTTCTTCATGACTCTCTCCTTGAACTGAATTGAGGGTAGGGACTCGTTCGAGAACGATACTGTACACTGGGACCGGATATCCCGCTACCCTCCGGGCGGGATTCTCTCGTGCCACAATGGGCAGGTTCGTGCGGCGAACCTGCAGTCGCGGGACCGCGCGTGGATAACGCCGATCCACATCTTTATCACCACGCCCTTTATCAGGGCCGTTGATCGTTCTCAAACGCCGGGTCCGCGGACGCGCGGCCTGCGTTCCCTGTCACTTGGACAAGTTATGCAGCAACTATCGGGCCGATTTGGTTGAATCTCTTGAAGATCGCCGATAGCCCCTGCCCGTAACTTGAACGCTGCGGGCACGGCCTCCGCCCCGGCTGTCCTGCTAAGTTCCCGCAACTCGGTGAGTTTACATGTGCGGCGGAAATTCTCCGCCACCCTCATCTCGTCTTCACTGCGCGCGCTGCCAACGAATATCGGAGCGCCGCGCGCCATCGTGTGTCTGCGCTCGAATCGCGCGCGCGATCGAACATTCTTTCCGATTTCGCCGCGCGAGATGCTCGTGCATCACTCTCTGTGACCGCCATCGAGACGAGTCACATCGGCTCGAGATCTCCCCATGCACTCATCTCGGTCCGAAAACGCCGCCGCTCATGCTGGCCGGGACGGCATCGAAGGCTTGCAAAGAACTCGCCGCGCGAGCACACGCTCGTACTTTTCACGGCACTGTGTGCAAATATATAACACAAAATATAGAAATGCAAGTACCTTGACAAAAAAATCAGCCGTGCGCGGCCAGCCAGTCCGCCCCCGCACCCACCTCCACCACCACCGGAACGCGCAATTCGAGCGCGCAGCGCATCTCCTCCCTGACCATCATCGTCAGCCGCTCGACCTCGCCGGCCGGAGCCTCGAAAAGAAGCTCGTCGTGCACCTGCAGGACCATGCGCGCGGCAAAGCGCTCGCTTTTCAGCCGCCGGTGGACGGCGATCATGGCCAGCTTGATCATGTCGGCGGCCGATCCCTGAACCGGGGTGTTGATGGCCGTGCGCTCGGCAAACTCCCGCACCTGCCGGTTCTCGGCGCCGATGTCGGGAATCTTCCGCTGCCTCCCCAAAATGGTCTCCACATACCCCCGCTCGCGCGCGCTCTGAATGGTGCGCCGCATGAACTCGGCCACCCCCGGATAGAGCCGGAAGTAATTCTCCCGGAACTCGTGAGCCTCGTGCCGCGGGATTCCGAGTCCCTGCGCCAGCCCGAAATCGGTCTGGCCGTAAATGATCCCGAAGTTGACGGTCTTGGCCGCCCGCCTCATCTCGGCCAGCACCGCCCCCACCGGCACTTGATAAATGAGCGCGGCGGTCTCGGTGTGAATGTCGCCGCCGCGGGCAAAGGCCTCAAGCATCCGCTCGTCACCGGACAGATGGGCCATGATCCGCAGCTCGATCTGGCTGTAATCGGCCGAAACCATCCGCCAGTCCGGCCGGCCGGTCACAAAGGCCTCGCGAATCCGCCGTCCGATCTCCGTCCGAATGGGGATGTTCTGCAGATTCGGATTGACCGACGAAAGCCTCCCGGTGGCCGCCGTGGTCTGGCTGAAAGTGGTGTGCACCCGGCCCGTTTGCGGATGCACCAGCTCGGGCAGCGCGTCCACATACGTGCCCTTGAGCTTGGAGAGCGTGCGAAAGTCCAACAGCCGCTTCGGCAGCTCGTGCTTTTCGACCAAGGCGGTGAGCGCGTCCACGTCGGTCGAGGGCCCGCTCTTGGTCTTCTTCTGAACGGGCAATTTGAGCTTGTCGAAGAGGATGGCCGCGAGCTGCTTGGGCGAGTTCAGATTGAACCGTTCCCCCGCCAGCCGGTAACATTCTTCTTCGATACGGCTCATGTCCCGTTCGAGTTCCTTGCCCATCTCGCGCAGCAGTTCCAGATCGAGCCGCACTCCCGCGAATTCCATGTTGCACAGAACCGGCAGCAGCGGCAATTCGATCTCGCGCAGAATCTTCTCCTGCGAACCCAACTTGGACTGCAAAATCGGAGTCAGCCGCCGCGCATAATCCGCGTCCTCGCAGGCATAGTCGCTGATCTTGTCCAGCTCCACTTCGCGCATGGAAAGCTGCCCGCGCCCGCTGCCGATGAGTTCATGGGTGGCGATCTTGGGCAGGTTCAGGAATTCACGAGTCAGGTGGTCGAGGCTGAGCGTCCGGTCACCGGGGTTGAGAAGATAGGCCGCGAGGATGGTGTCGAACTCAATGCCCGCCACCTCGACCCCGTAAGTTTTCAGAACCAGTGCGTCATATTTGAGGTTCTGGCCGGTCTTGGGCACCGCCGGGTCCTCATAAAGAGGAGCGGTGACGGAAAGAAATGTCGCGCAGCCGCCGCTCGCCTCCTCGCCGAACCGCCGGAAGGTCCGATCCGACAGGCCCGAACCGGCAAGATGTTCCACGGAGACGTAAACGGCCTCGCCCTCGGCCGCGCTGAAGCTCGCTCCCACCAACTCGGCCCGCATGGGTTCGATGCTGGTCGTTTCGAGGTCAATCGAAAGGAGCGGCTTTTCCCTCCGCCATGTCTCCACGAGCTTGCTCAGTTCCTTGGTCTCGGTGATGGTGCGATAGCGGCGATCTCCCGCCGGAGACTCTTTGGGAGCTGTGCCGCCGAAGCGCGCGCGCAGC
>JAPKYT010000100.1 GCA_026394155.1 bacterium
CCCGCGCCTTTCGCCGCAACCGGAGGTTCTTTGCGGAATTGAGAAAGGCTGCGGAGGGCTAAGCCACTACCCTCACCCGCTCACCAAATAACTAGCCCACACCCTCCCGGGTGTGGGTCTGGGCTAAAACTCGTGGCCGAGATTGAAATAGAGGCGGATGTCGTCGCGGCCGTACTTGGAGCGCAAGAGTTCGCTCACGGTGAAGCGAATCGGCCCCACGAACGTCGAGAAGGCCAGCGAGAGGCCGACCCCGTGCTGATAGTTGTCGGAGGGCGGCACCGGATCGGATTTCTGCGAGACCGCGCCCACCGTGTAAAGCCCCGAGACATAAGCGTCGGCCAGCCAGCGGGAGAGGAGGTCGTAGCGCAGTTCTCCGAGTATGGACAGCCGGCAGTTGCCATAGCGCTCGGCCACGTGCAGGCCGAGCAGGCTTTCCTCGCCGCCCAACGGGAATTGAGCCCACAGCGGCAGGATGCGGTCGTTCCAGGCGTAGTCGCCGCGGCCATGCAGAACCCAGCGGTGTGTCAGCGGCACATAGAGATCGGTCAGGCCGGTCAGCCGGTTGAAGGCGCGGCCCTGAACCGATGAGCGCAGCGCGTACTCGTAGCACAGATTGAAGCCGACGCCACTGTTAGGAAACGGATAGCTGTCCTTGGTGTCAATCACCGAGCGCACGCCGATTTTGGTGGTGTGCGCGGTGGGTTCCACCAGCGCGCCGCCCACGCGCACGTCCTCATAGAGAATTCCGCCGGTGAGCGCGCCCCAGCGGCGGAAGGCGCGGCCCATCCACATTTCGGCGGTGGCGCGCTCGAAAAAGTAGAACGACGTGTCGCGGTGGTCGGGGGTGTAGAAGTTGTACTCCTCGCGCTTCCAGCCGGTGCGGAGTTCGGTGGTCAAAAAGCCCTGCAACGCGCGATCCAGCGGCCGGAAGAGGGGGATGCGGTCGAAGGCGAGGATGGCGCGCGTCTCCTCGTCGCGCTCGCCGTACTTGCCGAAGAGTTCCAGCCGTCCGCCTAAGTTGAGCACGTTGTCATTGAGGACTTCGACAAAGCCGCGGCCGCGGCGCTCGAGGGAGTAGCCCGCTCCGAGGCGAATCTGCGGCGACGGCCGCTCCTGCACGCGCAACGTGAGATCGGCGCCGCTGTCGGACGGCTGCACGGCCAGCGACACGGTCTCAAAAAGGTCGCTGCCGTAAATGGCGCTGATCCCGCGGCGCGCGCGTCGCACACTGAACACGTCGCCTTTGCCCAGCGGAAATTCGCGCAGCACCACCGAGGGCGGATAGCGGCGCAGCCCGGTCACGGTCACGCGCCGGATGCGACCCTCTTCCCAGCGGCTGTGCAGCACGCGGTCGCTCGACAAGTCGAGATTCACGGCGTGCGCCAGCGTGCAGCCCAAGTCCGTGTAGGAGCGACGCAGGTGCGCCAGCTTGGCCAAACCGTCCGTACCGGCGGGTAATCGTGCCACCGCCGAATCGGGAATGAGCTTCACCCCCGCAAAGTCGTAGCGCACGGGAGGAAGAGCACCGGGAGTGGCCTGCTCGAGCAGCCGCCGGTAGAGCGCGCTCGAACAGAAGACCGCACTCGGGTGGTTGTGCGACGAACGGGCGAAGGCCGCGCGCAGCTCGCTCATGTGTTCCCGCGCAGCGCGATAGCCGGCCTCGATGAGCGGCAAAACGTTGGTGAAATCGGTGGACGGGTGCGCACCCACGTCGGGAGTCAGCAGCACGTCGGCTCCGGCCCGCGAGGCGGCGTTGCGCTCGCGGTGCATGACCGTGGTCACGCGGTCGGCCAGTTCCCACGGCATGTCGAAGCGGTCGCTGGAAAGGCCGGTGCTGACGTCCACCGCCACCACTACGTCGGCTCCCTGTCCGCGGGCCGCCTCCACCGGAATGTTCTCGATCACGCCGCCGTCCGCCAAGAGGAGCGAGTCCAGCGCGTAGGGCGCGAAGACCAGCGGCAGCGAGATGGAGGCGCGAATGGCTTCGGCCAGATCGCCGCGGCTGAAAATCACCGGCTGCCCGCTGACCAGATCGGTGGCCATGGCGCGGAAGGGAATGCGCAGATCGTCGAAAGACGGCCACGGCTGATAAGGTGCGCGCTGCACGAGGCTGAAGATTTGCTCGGTGAGCCTCTGACCGCTGCTCAGGGCTAAAGGCACTTCGGGAACCCAGCCGCGGAAACGCAGGCTGATGATGTGCCGCGAGATGGTTTCTTTTTTCCCCAGAAAGAGATTGCGGCGGGCGGGGCGATTCAAAAAGAGGCTGCCCCAGTCGGTGGACACGGCCAGCGATTGCAGTTCGTTCGCGCTATAGCCCGCCGCGTAGAGGCCGCCCACCACCGCTCCCATTGAAGTGCCGATGATGAGATCGGGCACAAGGTTCTCTTCCTCCAGAGCTTTCAGCACACCGATGTGAGCGAAGCCGCGCGCCCCCCCGCCGGAAAGAGCCAGAGCCACCGTCTCGGCGCGCGCGCAGAGGGAGAAGAGGAGCAGGAGTAGGATCGCAAAAGCCACCCCCCTTTTATCCCCCCTTATTCTAAGGGGGGAGAGAGCAGCCTCAACGCCTTCCCCCCTTTGGAAAAGGGGGGAATTGAAGGGGGGTTCTGAGTGCGCGGACAAACCACCCCCCTTTTGTCCCCCCGTGAACGGGGGGAGACTTCGATGCCCCCCTGCTTCCGGGAGGCATAGGGGGGGTCGTACAGGCATAACCGATTCTTGAGTACGCTTCATGAAGTTCACCATCTGGACCTTCGCACAGAACGGCAAGCGGCCGGCCTTGTTTCCCGAGGCGGCGGCGCACGGACCGGTTCTTCTCGCGGGCGGCGACGGACAAAACCCGCATTCACTCCAAGCGGACGCGCGCAACTTTGCGGCCTGTATCCTGACTTACTGGATTTCGCTCCGGGCTGGCGTGAACGGCTCACGGATGCGGCCCGCATGCATGAGCAAGGCCGCTTCTTCTACGGTGATTATCTGCTGCGCGAGGCGGCGGGCGACCAGCGGCAGACGGTGCGCGCGGACATCGGCGACATCACCGAGCGCGAAGACTGGGGCCCGCTGTGGGCCGTGCGCGTGCCGTGGCTGCTCAAGACCGGCGGCCTTGACGAACAGAATCCGCGCGCGGCCTTCTACGATCTGCTGCTCAAGAGCTGGGGCAGCGGGCGGCGCGTGCACGTGGGCGGAGCGCTGGCGGTGATCCCAGCTCCAGCGCCCGATCACGCCGCGGACAGCGCGAAGCGCAAGCTTTTTTTCCCCGGTCGCGGCAAGCTCGGCGGCTTTTCGTACCTCTTCATGGATCCCGAGGACGAACGCCAGACCGAAGCCGTCTTCTACAACTTCTTGCGCTGCGAGCAGGCTTATCTCGAAGGCACTCGCTCGCTCATTCCGCCGTCGCCCGCGAAACTCTCGCCGATGGTGACGGTCATCACCGCCGTCTTCAACCGCGAGAAGTTCATCGGCCGGGCCATCGAGTCGGTGCAGGCTCAGACCTTCAGCGATTGGGAATATGTCATTGTGGACAACGGCTCTTCCGACCGCACGCGCGAGGTCGTCAAAGAGTACGCGGCCAAGGACGCGCGCATCCGGCTCGTTGAGAACGACCGCAACATCATCGCTCTGTCCCTCAACCTCGCGGTGAGGGCCGCCCGCGGAAAGTACATCGCCCAACTCGACAGCGACGACGAATATTTGCCGCACACGCTCGAAAAAATGACGGCGGCGTTAGAGGCCAATCCCGCGTGGGGCCTCGCCATCGGCTATTATGAACTCATGGACGAAGCTGGCAATTCACTACCCGAGTTCGGGATAATAAAACATCTCGAATACAACCGCAACAACATTCTGCGGGTGGATGGAGCCGGCGCGCCTCGCGTGTGGCATCGCTCCGTCATGCTGCAATTCGGCCTGTTCGATGAGAAAGAACTCGGCCATTACGGCGAGGACTATGATCTGGTGCTGAAGGTCGGCGAGAAGTACGAAGTGGGCCGCGTGCACGAGGTCTGCTACCGCTACCGCCGCCACGCCGACAACACCGACGTGCTGCGCGACGCGGAAATGAAAATCTACAACAAAACCCTCGCCCGCCTGCACGCCATCAAACGCCGGCAAGTGATGAATCTGCCCTCGCCGAAACCGTAGTTACATAGCTTGCTATGTTTGTCTTTCTTAGGGCACAGCTTTCTGTGCCCTTTTTTCTTCGCGGCGCGGGATCGCTGATCCCGCCCGCGGACGATTCCGGCAGGGTCGGCGACCCTGCTCGGCGGAAAATGGTATCCGGCCGTTGGTCGTCCGCCCGGCCACAAACCTTGGAATCGCGGTTTCCTGTTGTCTCTCGATTCGCGCCCGCCACCGCCGGACTTACCGATTTCCGCCGGAAGGTTTTCGGCAGCGCACCATGAGAACTTCATAGTCGTCGTTGCGCGGCGGAAAAGCCGGGAAACGGATCAAGACATCCTTCTCGTTCACGCGCTGAATGTCGGTGAAACCACATTGGCAGAGCACCCACGACAGCAGCTCGAAGTCGAACAGGTTTCGGTGGTACCCGCGCTGAAAGAACAGGGTGTTCACCACAAAGCGCTCCGGCGCGTTTTGCGGCAGCGAGAGAGGATCGCGGCGGCGAACATACTCGTGGAGAACGCGTGCGCCGTCTTCAAGGTAGTGCCGGCAGATTTTCGCCATGTCCGGCGTCGAGAGCCACAACTCGCCGCCGGGTTTCAACACGCGCCACACCTCGCCAGCCAGCGGCATCACCTCCGTCTCGACATCCAAGTGCTCAATCAAATGCTGACTGACCACCGCCTCGAAAGAGTTGTCGAAGAACGGCAAGGGGCGAGCGGTCAAGTCTATGTTGACGTCGGCGCCCGCGACGTCCACGTTCACCCATCCTTTGACGTAGGTGCTGCCGCTGCCCAAGTGCATCAGCGGAGACGATGGTTTTCGATAACGCCGCGGGCCGAACAGCTTCACGCGAAGCCGGAGCAGGTCGAACTTGATGCCGCGGCGCGTCCAATCGCTGAACACGAAGCGGGCGAACGGTCGAAAGAGCGACATTGGCGGGGATTCCCTCATCCTTTGATTCGGTATCCCACCTGCTCCACCGCCGTCTTCAGGCTCTCGCGGCTGAGGCTTTCGCCTGTCACGCGAGCGCGGCCGGTGGCCAGCGTCACCTCCGCGTGAGTTACACCGGGCACGTTTTTCAGCGCCTCGGTCACCGTGCGCACACAGTGTGAGCAGGTCATGCCCTCCACGATCAGCTCCATTCCTTTTTCTTCTCCCGCCATCGTTGCTCTTCGCAAAAAGCGCCGCTCGAACCACTCCACAAAATGCAGCGTGATGAAAAAAGTCAAAAGCCCGGCGGCTCCCCACGTGATCCAGTCGGGCAGCATGTGCTCGTGCGCGGCGGCGCTGGTGACGGTCAAGCCGAAATGCACAGTCAGGAAATCCAGACCGGCGCCGAATCCGAGGGCCAAGAGCGCAATGGACAAGAGATAAACCGTCAGCACCCGCCGGCCCATGACGCGGCCGATGATGAGCATGGTGGCGGCATTGGTGGCTGGCCCGGTCATGAGAAAAACAAAGGCCGCACCCGCGGAAACGCCCTTGGTCATGAGCACGGCGGCGATGGGAATCGAGGCCGTGGAACACACATATAAAGGAATGCCGAAAATCATCATCACCAACTTCTGCACGATCCCCCCGGGCAGACGGTCGGCGAAGAAGTCGTCGGGGACAATGAGCGAGATGGCGGCGGCCAGCGCCAGGCCGAGAACCAGCCACAGAGAGATGTCGCCCAAGAGTTCCACGAACGCGAAGCGCATCCCGCGCAGAAATCGCCGAACCACAGAGGAGTAGTCGTCAGCGGATTCGAGTGCATCTTCGGATTGGATGTGATACTTCAGCCAGTGCTCGTCATCGGAAGCGTTGCGCTTGAGAAGCAGCGTGGCCACGCCCCCCGCAATGCCGCTGACAAAGGCGGCGACGGGGCGAAAGACCGCCATCACCCAGCCGAAGAATCCGTAAGTGGCGAAAATGGAATCCACGCCGGTCTGTGGAGTGGAGATGAGAAACGACACCACCGCCGCCCGGCTGGCTCCGCGCTTGCGCAGCCCGATTGCGGTCGGCACAACTCCGCACGAGCAGAGCGGCATGGGCACGCCGATCACCGCCGCTTTCACCGCCGAGCCGACGGTCTCGCCGCCCAGATAGCGCACCACCGCCCGCTTGGGCACAAACGCGTGCAGCAGCCCCGCGAAGATGAACCCCAAAGTCAGGTAGGGAGCCATCTGCCCGAGGAGAAAGAGACCTTCGAGGAGGAACCGCCCGACCAATGTCAGCATCGCGCATCCTCATAAGAAAGCGTTATCTGGCCCGCCATGTCGGGTCAAGATACGGATTCGCCTACCGAGTTTCAAGCCGCACGCGGAGCCGGCCCGCCGCGTCTTGACGTTCCCCATCAAAATGCTTACCTTTCATAGATTCTAAGGATAAATCCGCTATGCCGGGCAGCTTCCGGGATCGCTGGTTCGAGTGTATTGCGCGGGCGGGCGCGCCTTTGTGCGTCGGGCTCGATCCCGATCCGGCTCTTTTGCCGCGCTCGGTCGGGGTCCGGGCTTTCCTCGGGAAAATTATCGAGGCTACCCGGGACATCGTTGCGGCTTACAAGCCAAACCTCGCTTTTTTCGAGGCTTATGGCTCTGAAGGCTGGGACATTCTGGAGTCGCTCCGCCGGATTGCGGGCAGCGAGGTCCTGCTCATCGCCGACGGCAAGCTCGGGGATGTGGCGCACACCAACGAGGCTTACGCGCGAGCTCTCTTCGGGCGGGTGCAGGCCGATGCGGTCACCGTTCAGCCCTACTTGGGGGGGCGGGCGCTGGAACCTTTTTTCCGCGATCCTGAGCGCGGCATGTTCGTGCTCTGCGCGACCTCCAATCCCGGCGCGGAAGAGATTCAAAGTCTCGACGTACACGGTGAGCCGCTTTATCTGAACATCGCACGGCAGGCTCGCACTTGGAGTCCGCATCCGAACGTTGGGCTGGTGTTGGGCACGACCAAGCCGGATGCGCTGGCAAAGGTGCTCGAAGTGGCCCACGACCTTCCGCTCCTTTTGCCCGGCGGCGGCGCGCAGGGCGGCAACACGCAGAGCGCATCTCTACTCTTAAAGAGCAAGGGCGCGAGCGGCCTGTTCAATTTTTCGCGCAGTGTGATCTACGCCTCTTCCGGCCCCGATTTCGCCGAAGCGTCACGGCGGGAATGCGAACGGCTGAAGCACATGATAGGGCATTGATACCGTCGCGTACGGCGGCGAGAGTGTTGGTTTCTGTGGAAGTCAGGTCAGATATTAAGGGCGTATGAGCCATCCAAGCCCAAGATCTACGCTTGATCCCAAACTGCTGGTCTGGGCCCGAACAAGCCTCGGGCTCAGTCTGGATGAAGCCGCAAGACGCCTCAATCGGAGCAGGGAACTCTTGCTGAAGTGGGAGCGAGGAGAAGCTGCGCCCACCATCAAGACACTCGAGACCATAGCCGACAGCTACAAGCGTCCGCTGGCCGTACTTTACCTTTCGGAGCCACCCAGTGAGCCCGCCACACCCCCGGACTTCCGAACACTCGCGAGTGAGACTCCACTACCTTTGACGCTGAAGACGCTCCTCAGTATTCGCAAAGCCCGCCGGTTCTTGTCAATCGTCAGTGATCTCCGTGAAGAGGGCGTCAAGGTGAAGCTTGCCGAGCTGCCTGTTCTTGACTTAGGTGGTGACGCAGAGAAGATCGCTGTGGGTGAGCGCGAGTGTCTGGGGGTCACAGCTGACATGCAGCGCCGCTTTGCCGATCCAGGAGAAGCGCTGACGGGGCTGATCAGTCTGGTAGAAGGGGTGGAAATCTGCGTTTTCCAGCAGAGTATGCCAGTAGAAGAGACACGTGCGTTCTCGCTGACGGACGGTGACATCCCTGCTGTTGTGTTGAACCTCAAGGATTCACCGCGCGCTAGGCTGTTTTCCTTGTTTCATGAGTACGCCCATATCAGACTCAAGAACGGTGGAATCTGCGGAGCGATGGAAGATGTGGGAGCCCGGTCGGCGGGGCATCTGAACATTGAGCAGTTCTGCAACCGATTCGCGGGTGCCTTTCTCGTGCCCGAGTATGTTCTCCGGGACTTGGTTGCCAAGGCCGGACGAGTCCGGGAGTGGACGGACGAGTTGCTCGGCGGATTTGCCTCCCATTTCAAGGTCAGTTCCGAGGTGGTTCTTCGTCGCTTGGTGATTTTAGGATATGCATCGCCGGGATTGTATGCTGCTAAGCGAGCAGAGTGGGCCCGTAGACCCCCCAAGCCACCACCCAAATGGGGACCATCTCCGGCACAGCGATGTCTGTCAGAGAGAGGAACCACCTTTGTGAATCTGGCTCTTGACGCCCTCGGTAAAGGTGGGATTAGTCACAGCGACATCGCTGACTACCTAGGCATCCGGCTCAAGCATCTCGGAGAAGTCGAGTCCTTAGTGCGCAGGAAGGGAATTGTTCGGCATGGCTGACATTCTCTATTCTGTGGACACAAGCGCTCTGATTGACCTCACTCGTTTGTATCCCCGCGACGTGTTCCCGGGAATCTGGGAAGAAGTTGAGCTTCTTGTTGCCAGCAATCTCTTTGCAGCTCCTCGCGAGGTTTTCAGGGAATTGACGCACAAGGATGATGAGATTGCCAAATGGGCAAAGAGTCAGACCGGCATGTTTAGAGACATGGACAGTGCGCAAGAGGCACAGGTCAAGATCATCGTGAACAAGTTTCCCCAGATGGTTGATCCACAGAAAACGACTCCGGATGCTGACCCTATGGTGATTGCACTTGCCATTTGCGAGGTTGGGCGCGTTGTGACGGCCGAGAGACGCCATTTGAGCCCAAAGAGTATCCCCTTCGCCTGCGCTGAGTTGAAGGTTCCCTGCACAGACCTCGTGGGTTTCTTCCGGGAACGGAAGCTGGCCTTGCACAATCAACGACCTCAATAGCATCTGTGCGGGTCTTTGCCGAGCTGTCTCATTTCTTGCCATAAGTCTTCTTCGATTCTTGCAGCGAAGGGTCTCATGTTGAACCGCAACGAAGCGCTGAATCTGCTCCGTGAGTACAAAGCGATTCTCGAAGGGCATTTCCTGCTCACCAGCGGGCGGCACAGCGGAATCTACGTGGAGAAATTCCGCCTGCTCGAGCATCCCGAACTGACGGCGCAATTCGCCGAGCCCATCGCCGAGCACTTTCGCGAGGCCGATCCCGATCTGGTGGTGGGGCCGCTCACCGGCGGCATTCTGGTGGCGCATGAAGTGGGCAAATTGCTCGGTAAGCCCATCGCCTTTCCCGAGCGCTCTCGCGACGGCATGGAATGGCGGCGCGGCTTTCAGCTCCACGAAGGCCAGCGGGTGCTCATCATCGAGGACGTGATCACCACCGGCAAGACCATCGTCGAGATCGAGGATGCGGTGTTGCGCACCGGGGCTCAAGTTCTCGGTATCGGCTGTCTGGTCTGCCGCGGCAAGATTGATCTTCAGCCCCAGCCGTTCGCCGTGGTGTCCATGAATCTGGCCAGCTTTCCGGCCGACCGCTGCCCGCTCTGCAAGAAGAACATCCCGCTGGAAAAGCGCGGCACCCGGCCCGAGAAGGATGAAGGCGGAAGGGTGAAAGCGGAAGAGCCCCCGCACGAAGAAGAATCCCCCCCGCCTGAAGCGTAATACTTCGCGGCGGCATGTGTCTTCACGTGCCCCGCTTTCCGCCGAGCAGGGTCGCCGACCCTGCCGGAATCGGAGAGATTTCATCGCGGCGGCAGTCGTCTTCGCCTGCCCCGCTGGAATTGAGGAGGGAGCATGTACTGTTCTCGATGCGGCACTCAGAATGCGGACGAGGCCAAGTTCTGCCAGAACTGTGGCGCACCGCTGACCATCGCCCCGGCTCCGGGGACTCCCGCGGTTCAATATGCCGGATTCTGGCGGCGGTTCGTGGCCTACAGCATTGATGGGCTGATTCTTTCCGTTCCCAACGGCATTCTGGCGGCCCTTTTCCTCCTGCGGTTCCTCGCGCTCTTTGATTTCGGCGAACAAGGCTGCGAGTTCAACTTCGACAAGCTCGGCACGATCATCGCCGCCGCCGTCTGGCTTGGTCTGGCCACTTTTGTCGTGCAGGTGCTGTACTTCGCGCTCTTCGAGTCGTCGCGGCTGAGAGCCACACCCGGGAAGATGGCTCTGGGCATCGTCGTCACCGATCTTTCGGGCAGGCAGATTTCTTTCGCCCGCGCGTTGGGACGGAATCTGGGGAAAATCATTTCCAGCCTGATTCTCTCCATCGGCTACATCATGGCCGGCCTCACCGCGAAAAAGCAGGCCCTGCACGACATGATGGCCGACTGTCTGGTGGTGATGAGGTAGAACACGTGTCGCTGTCATCCTGAAGGCCGTCTTCGGCCTGAAGGATCACTCAGAATGTCCGGATTTGACTTTCAGTGATCCTTCACTTCGTTCAGGATGACAGAAACATTCTTTCAAGTTTCCGTTTCAAGTCTCAAGTCTCTCTTCGTGTCTCTTCAAGTCTTCATCCTCGCTTCCGGCTCCAAGGCCAATGCGGTTCTCCTTTGCGAAGGGAACACGCGCATTTTGATTGATGCCGGTCTCGGCATTCGCTCTCTGACGCAGGCTCTGGGCACCGCGGCTTTGCGCATCAACCAGCTTTCGGCCGTGCTGCTCACACACGAGCACAGCGATCATGTGCGCGGCTTAGGCTCGCTCCTCGGTTACACCGGCCTGCCGGTCTATGCTACCGCGGGCACGCTCGCGGCGGTGGACGGGGTGATTCCCGTGCGCTCGAAAGTGACGGCGATGGATCATGCCGTCTGCGAAATCGGTTCCTTTGCCGTGCGCGCCATACCCGTTCCCCACGACGCGGCCGAACCTTGCGGTTTTTGCGTGCAGACCCGCAGTCATTTCCTGACGTTCGCCACCGACCTCGGTGAAGTTCCCGCTGAGCTGGCCGATGCGCTTCTGCACTCGAGTTTTGCCATGCTCGAAAGCAACCACGACGCAAAAATGCTGCGCACCGGTTCCTATCCCGAGTTTCTGAAAGACCGGATTCGTTCGTCCATCGGTCATCTGTCCAACGCGCAGACGGCGGCGGCATTGAAAGCGGCAAAGGGCAACGGCCTTCAAACGGTCGTGCTCGCGCATCTTTCCGATGAGAACAACGATCCCGCGTTGGCGCGCAAGGTTGCGGTCAAGGCTCTTTCCGGCAGCGGGGCCGAGTTGCACGTGACCACACGCGGCGCGATGGGGCCGTTTCTGAATCTGGAATGAATCGCTAAACCAGACATACAGGATTCCACCATGCGAACCGTTGTCACCCTTTCGCTCGCGGTCTTTTTCATTTTCGCGGCCTGCAATCGGGCCGTGCAGAAAGTCTCCATGGAACAACTTCAGAAGTGGCCGGCGGATTATCCCGTGACCGGTGACAGCGTGGCCGTGATCTCCGTCTCGATTGACGGCCGGCCCGTCGGCGAAATGGCGGCCGAGTTCTATGCGGACAAAGCCCCCAATCACGTGCGCAACTTCAAATGGATCGCCGAGCACGGCGCGTATGACGGCGTGAAAGTCCACCGCATCATCAAGGGCTTCATGATTCAGAGCGGCGATCCGCGCGGTGACGGCACGGGCGGCCCGAATTGGCGCGTGGACGCCGAATTCAACGACATTCCCCACACCCGCGGCGTTCTCTCCATGGCGCGCTCCAATGATCCCAACTCGGCCGGCTCGCAGTTCTTCCTGGTGGACGGCGCGCCCGCGCACCTCAACGGCAAGTACACCGTCTTCGGCAAGGTCTTCAAAGGGCTGGACGTGCTGGACAAAATCGTCAACGTGCCGGTGGGCCTGTCGCGGATGAACGAGAATTCGGTTCCGCAGAAGCTGGTGGTGATGACCTCGGTGAAAATCGTGCCGCGCTCGGCGGTGATGAATTAGGAGCAACTGTGGCGGACAAAAAACGCGTGCTCATTGTGGATGACGACGGCAACCTCTGCCAGCAATTGGGCAAGATCATCGAGTTTTTCGGCTATCAGGCCGTGCTGGCCGGCAGCAATGCCGAAGCACGGCAGCAGATTCGGAGCGCAACGCCCGATCTGGTGATCGCCGATCTGCACCTGCCCGACGGCACCGGGCTGGATCTTCTGCACGAACTCCATGCGGCTGATCCTCATTTGCCGGTGATCATTCTCACCGGCTATCCCACGCAGGAGACCATCCGGCGCACGATGCTCGACGGCGGTTACACCTATCTGGCCAAGCCGGTGGCTCTCGATCAGTTGCGGCAGATTCTGGAACACGCACTGGCGCCGCGCGACTGAGATTGCTCTCCCTCCGTTCACGGGGGGATAAAAGGGGGGTTCTTCCTCTTTTGTCATTCTGAAGACCGCTCTTCTGCTCTTGCGGCCTGAAGAATCTCTCTTTGTTCTTACCCGCGGCGGCAGGCGTCTTTATTCCTCGCCTGCCCCGCTTTTCCGCCGAGCCGGGACTAGGCAACACCCTCCGCGGTGTTGGTCACCAACCGGCCGGAATCGCGTCCCGCACGCGGGCATCCAGAATCCCTTGTGTCATTGCGCCATTGCCGGTCTATAGACCGACAACGGCGATTGAATCACCAAAGGAGCGAAACATGAAGAGCTTCATCATTTTCTTCATCGTGGGTATGCTGATCAGCACCACGGCATCAGCGCAACCCGGTCCGGACACACTGTGGACACGATTTTATGGGTGGACGGGCGATGACACCGCCTTTTGTATCAAGCAGACGGCGGATCAGGGTTTTATCATTGCCGGTACCGTCACCGTTCCCGTGAGTCCGCCTCATACGGACATGTTTGCGCTCAAGACGGACAGTCTGGGCCAGATGCAGGGCTGGCATTCGTATGGCGGCCCGGGCAACCAAGGAGCTTACTCGGTCGCGATAGCACGGGAGGGCGGCTACCTTTTCACCGGATACGCCACACGGACTAACGGGAGAACTTTGGCGTATTTCGTGAGGACTAACAACCTCGGCGATACGCTGGGAACCGGGCTGCACACTTTTAATGAAAATCGGAATACCTGGGCCTGGGCGGCGGTGGAGGCACTGGCCGACAGCTACTTCGCCGTCAGCGCCTTTAGCAGATCTCTGGACAACACCGAAGGCTCGCGGCAGTTGATCGCTGTTGACCAGATCGGTCAGGTTGCCGGCGGCTTCGGTTACGGAGCCTATCAAGCGACCGCACGCGGAGTCTGCACGACTCGCGATTCCATGGTGGCTGTTGTCGGTCAGGTGGTGGACAGCGCGCAGGGGGCACGGCAGGCGTATCTCTGGAAGACCTTCGGTGGGAATTACTTCTTCAGCACCTACGGCGGCGGTGCCTTTGAAGATGAGGCGTATGATGTGATTGAAACCAACGACGGTTTTCTGCTCGCGGGGGTGACCACCGACGGGCACATTGATGGCATTTTCCTCTGCAAGACCACTTTCAACGGAGACATGGTGTGGCTCCAGCGGTACCTCGGAGAATATGCGGGCACGGCCAAGGCGGTCATTCCGGCTATAGGGGGAGGGTTTGTGGTCGCCGGTTCCTTTCCGACTTATTGGGGCGATTGGGACATGTACCTTGCAAAGTTCAACAGCAATGGCGGACGGGAATGGCAACGGATTTATGGCACGAGCGCAGATGAACAAGCCTATGATGTCGTGCAGACGGCGGACGGAGGTTTTGTGCTGGTCGGGTACTCCACGGCTCATGTAGGCGTCCAGGCCGAGTGGTACATCGTGAAGACCCTTCCGGATCCGGAGTTGGCCACGCCCGACATCGGCAACCCTGTGCCTCAGCAGTACTCGCTATCGGCTTTTCCCAATCCTTTCAATCCTTCCACGACAATTGCTTACGACCTTCCGCAGGCGGGACACATTACTCTGCGCGTGTTTGATCTGCTGGGGCGCGAAGTGGCTGTGCTGAAAGACGGCGTTGTCGAAGCCGGAAATCATCGCGTGATGTTTGACGGCAGCGGATTAGCATCAGGAATCTATTTTGCTCGGCTGGATGCAGGAGCGTTTTCGCAGACGAAGAAGCTCATGCTGCTGAAGTAAGAAGAAACAAAGATTCCGGGCAGGCAAGATGCCTGCCTCGGCGATGTGCACTGCCCCCAGCCGCCCGGCTGGGGTCTGAAAGCGGCGGCCCGCGTGGCCGCCGCTCCTTTTTTTGCGACCCAAGACTGCTCAAACGACATGTCTTATATATCAATCACAGAAAGAGCCTATCTCGCCAAGTCTCGTTTACTTAGCAGTTAGCGTAATATATTCAAAAATAGCGAAATAGTCAGAAGTCCAGCATTACCAAGAGCCGCAAAAAGAGAGGCATCACGCCTCTCTTTTTGTTCTCCTCGCTGACATTGTTCATGATGGTGCTTTCTCATTAATTATTTGTAAAGCATCTTCTTATCACCAAGATCACTTGAACATAGGTTTAATCTACATTCGCACAAAATCTACAGTTAGTAGTTTTTTACATACAGACTTGACATCGCCTCTTGCATCATGTATCTTATAGCCGTCATTTCGCAGAACAATAGATAGCAGGACTAACATGAGCCTCAAGGACCTCATCCCCGCTCCCGACCGAATCGAAGAGCTGGATCTCGACCATCTGCGCGAGCTCTTGGGCGAGGCCGACGACGCCCTCGCCCGGCTCGAGGCGAAAACCCGACTCTACGAGAGCGAGCTGCAACGCGAGCTGCGCGCCAAAGTGGACCTGTGCGGCGGCATCAGCGCTTGCCCGAATCCCGAAGCCGCCTTCACCCTCTCGGGCAGCGCGCTCCTTTCCGCACGGCGCGAGGCCGCGCACAAGTTCAATCAAGTTTTCTTTATGGCGCCTCTGTGCCGCCAAGCTCAAAAATCCACACCCTGACTCCACGGGGCCCACGCGGCACAGAGGACACCGCACCACCACTCACCAGCCAAGGAACAAGAGATGAGCACCAACTACAAAATCTCCAACGAAGGCGCAGGCTCGGATCTCCTGCTCACCTTCGAAGTGGACACCACCGCCAACAAGGACTTCACCCCAACCGATCTCGACAGCAACCTCACCGCCGCCGTCATGGCCGCCAGCAACAAAGTCGGCATGGGCTCGGCTGGTGACCGCATCATCGGCAAAGTCATCAAAGTCTCCGAAGAACTGCAAAGCGGAACGGCCGTTCCCGCGCTCGCTACCGTGCAGGTCACCGGCGTGGCCCGCTTTCTCTACAGCAGCACCGCGCCCACCGTCGGGCAGAAAGTGGAAGCCGACGGCACCGGCAAAGTCCGCATCGCCTCCACCTCCACCGACGTTCCCGCCGGCGGCACCAAACACCGCGGCCTGGTCATCGCCGTCAGCACCACCGACACGACCGTTGACGTCCTACTCGACGCCTGACCCAAGATCAAATCTGAAATCTGAGACTTGAAACTTGAAGCCCAAAACGGCGAAGACTTTTCAAGTCTCAAGTCTCACGTCTCAAGTTTTCTGAAAGGAGCTTCCCTTGTCTCTCGATTTTTCCAATTCCTACGCTCTGCGCGAGAAAGTCAACGAGCATTCGCGCAGCGGCAACCTCGCGCTCTATGCCGAAGCGCAGGAGCGCGGCCTCAGCTTTTCCGAACTGCTGGAAGAGATGGATCCCTCGCCTCGCCGCGCAGACGGCACCCTCGATACGCCGCTGGACGCCTTTGAGCGGCAGCTCTATCTGGCGGGCGTGGTCACCGCCGGCCGCAAGGCCACCACTCTCGAACAATTTCTCACCGGCGTGGGATTGATTCTCGCCCCCGAATACGTGAGCCGCGAAATTCAGCGCGGTTACCGCATGGTGCAGGACCCCGCCGATCTGGTGGCGGCCATCGTCCCCGAGCGCGGCCCCAGCGTCAAACCCATCTACCTCAAGACCGACTACGCGAAAAAGCCGCTGGCCCGCCGCAGCGACGCCGCCAACTACCCGGTGGTGAAACTCGCCTACCGCGAAAAGGACGCCAGCATGGTGGATCGCGGCCGGCAGTTCGACTTCAGCTACCGCGTGCTCAAGAACCAGAAGCTGGCCGAATTCCGCGTCTTCCTCAACTGGATCGGCGCCGAACTCGCCTTCGACGAAATCACCGAAATCTACGGCATCGTGATCAGCGGCGACGGCACCTCCCCGGCTCCGGCCAACAGCTTCAACGGCACGGCCGGCTCCTTCGGCTACAGCGACCTGACGCACCTCGCGCTGGCCTTCGGCGGCCCGGCGCGCATGACGCACCTTCTCGGCACCAAGAGCGACATCGAGAAAATCCTGAACATCCCCGAGTTTCAGGATCCGCAGGCCTTTCAAGGGCAGATGCCCTTCCTGGTGAGCGGCGACTACCGCAGCTTCCTGCCCATCAACACCCGGCTGGTGGTCTGCCCGGGAGCGACGGCCACCAAGTTCGCGGCTCTCGATCATCGCTTCGCCGTCCGCGAGTCGGTGGCCCAGCCGCTGCTCATCGAAGCGGAAAAAGTGATCTCGCAGAAGCTCGAATCGGCCGTGATCTCCAAGGAATCCGCCTACACCATCATGGTCGAGGATGCGGTGGCGGTCAGCGACTACTGATCCTAACGCACCACAGACGGTTCGGCTCTGTCATCCTGAAGACCGCTCTTTCTGCCTTGCGGCCTGAAGGATCACTCAGAGTATCCGGATTTGACTTTCTGTGATCCTTCACCCCTTGCGAAGACTTGGGGTTCAGGATGACATGAGACAGTTTTCCGCGGCCATCGCGCCGCTTCACATAAAGCCCAAGCCGCGCGGGGCACACGACGGCCCCGCGCGGCCTCCGGAGACGACACATGAATCTTTCCACGCTGAGTTACATCTTCGCCCGCTCGCCCATTTCGACGATGGGCTTTTCGGGAACCACCGCCACCACCTCGGTCCATCTGAAAGGCCCGGGTGGCGAAGCCGGCGACGGCTTCCCCATGCCGCGGGACGGCGTGCTCACCGGTTTGCAGCTTTGGGATGGAAGCGCGCGCCGCTTTGACGTGGACGAAATCTCCTTCGCGGCGGGCGACCGCATGGCCGTCTACTGCCAGAACATGGGCACCAACTTCACCGTCAAAGTCCGCTTCAACGGCGTGTCCACCGCGATGCAGATCGAAGGCGTTCCCCTGAACTCCACCTTGTTCGCGGTGGTGGAATTCTCCCTGCTGCGTTCATAGGCTGAATCGCAAAGGAGTCCGGCATGGCCTTCACCACACTTTCCATCGTCAAAAAGCACCTGCTGTCCGGCGTCGTCGCCGGCTTGCGGATCGCCGATCACGTCGTTCAACTGAACGGCACCGACGAAGTCGAGCTGCCGCACCACGGCCTGATCGAAAAATCGGAGGCGGTCAAATGGATCTCCGAACTCAAGCCGACGCGCGAGGGACCGGTGCAACTGACCGGAACGGACTGGGTCAATCTCAACTACGGCTTTCTGGTCCCGAACACCGTGGTCCTGTCCTTGAGCGACGCTCTGACCACGCTCTACACGGAGGAGGTTGACTTTCAGACCGACGTCACCGAGGGGCGGATTCGACGCGTCGAGACCGGCGAGATCCCCGATCTTCAACCCGTGTTCGCCTTCTACCTCCATTACCGCCGCTTCGAGAGCGACGCCGACTACATTATTGACTACACCGCCGGCACGCTGCGCCGCGCATCCGGCAGCGCCATTCCCGACGGCGCACACCTGTTCGTGGACTACGAGACCATAGCGGGCAGCGTCACCGACGAGCTGATCCTGCAGGCCATTGACGACGTGCAGGACCGCATCGTGCGCGCGCTCGCTCAAGGCTATTCCGGTTCCTCCAGCGATCACGGCCTGCAAACCGGAGCCACAGAATTGGTGCTGGCGGTTCTGGCGCGGGCAATGGCCAACGAGCAACTGGCGCGCCGCCTGATCACCGACTCGGCGGAACGCGCCCGCGAATGGCAGAAAATGACGGACGCCCTCGAGGCTCAAGGCTGGCGCATTCTGCGGCCGTTTCTCGATCCGTATCTACTGCACTCGCCGGAGAAAGTCAGCCATGCCTAAGCGCGCCGCCAAAAGCAAGATAGAAACGTCCACTTCCGCGCCGCTTTCGTTGCCGCCGGTGGTGGACAAACGGCAAGCCACTGACAAACTGCTCGAAGTCCTCCTCGAGCTTGCTCTCAAGGGAAACCTTTCCGCCGCCAAGCTCTATCTCGATTTCCAGCTCAAGCGCGGCAGCGACGAACCGCCCGGCCTGACCGCCGAGGACGCGCTGAAATTGCTGAACCGCGAGTCATGACCACCGCCGAATTTCAAGACCTTATCCGCGCCGCGCGGGATCCGTGGATCTTCCTCACCCGGCACGTGCAAACGCTCGATCCCGAGCGCGGCGTGGCTCACTTTCCCGACTGGCACTACCTGCACCGTCTGGTCGGCGTCGCTTGCCGCGAACGCTTTCTTCTGGTGCCCAAGTCGCGGCAGATGCTGGTGACGTGGACGATGGTGGCGCTGATGGTGTGGCGGGCCATGTTCCGCGAGCGCGGAGTTCTGCTCTTTCTTTCGCGCAACGAACGCTGCGCCGAAGAACTCCTCGAACGCGCGCGTTTCATTCTCGATCATTTGCCGGGCTACATGCGGCCGCGGCTCTCCTCCAATTCGAAAGAGGAGATCGCCTTCCGCACGCTCGGCTCGCGCCTTCTGAGTTTGCCCGCCTCGCCCAACGGGCCGCGCATGTATTCGCCGTCGAGCGTCTTCTGGGACGAGATGGCCTTCACCCCCTACGACGAGCCGATTTGGGCCGCGCTCAAACCCGCGCTCGACAGCGGCGGACGATTCGTGGGCGTGAGTTCATCGGGCGGCGCCAATAACTTGTTCGCCCGTTTCGTGCAGGGAGATCGTGCGGCGGTAGGAGATCGGGATTCATCCCTCATCCCTCATCCCTCATCCTTGTTCTTCGTACACCGCATTCACTACTCTGAGCATCCCGAGCGCCGCAACGACCGCTGGAAGGCGCAGGCCGCGCTGGGTCTTTCGCAAGCGCGCTGGCAGCAGGAACAGGAAATCTCCTTCGAGTCCCAGAGCGATCAGGTGTACAGCGAGTTCGATCCGCAGCGGCACATTCTCGGCCAGGACTGGGGCGTGCGCCGCGACTGGGAAATCTTCCGCGCCATGGATTTCGGCTACCGGCATCCCTTCGTGCTCTGGCTGCAACTCACGCCGGAAAACGAAGTGATCGTGTTCGACGAATGGAGCGAGGCCGACCGCACCACCGAAGAACTCTTGCAGGCGGTGCGCAACGTGGATTTGGTTCACGGCCTCACCGAAAGCGACGTGACGTGGACGGCTTGCGATCCGGCCGGCGCGGCCGCGCAGGATGCGGGACTTTCGCCGGTGGACCTTCTGCGGCGGGCGGGGATGAAGCTGCGCTATCGCTCCAGCCGCATCGCGCCCGGAGTCGAGCGTCTGAAATCGGCCTTGTGCGACGCGGCCGGCCGCGTGCATTTGCGCGTCGCGCCCCGTTGCCGCCGCCTCATCGCCGACTTCGCCCGCTATCGCTGGGCGGCCAGCGGCGAGGAACCGCTCAAAGACGGCCAGTGCGATCACTCCATGGATGCGCTGCGCTATTTTTTCGTGAACCTCGACTCGGCGCGCGAGGAAATGAGTATCATCCCGCGCTTGTCGGGAATGAGACGATAACACGCGGTTCTCCCCCCGTGGACGGGGGGACAAAAGGGGGGTCTCGGGAAGGATGAAGAGATCTCGACAAAAGGGGGGAGTTCTGCGGAGCGGTCCCGAATCCACCAGAAATACAAGCCCAGCAAGCTGGGCGCTACGCAATATCAACCGGAGCCACCATGTTCCCTCTTCCTTTCATCAAATCCAAGCACCGCCCGCTGGTGCCGCCGCGAGTGAGCGCCCGCCGCGCGCAATCCGGCACCGTGCCGCTGCCGCCCAGCGGAGCCGTGCGCGCCCCGCAGCAGCAAACCGTCACCGGCAATCTGTTCACCACCACGCTGGATGGACAGGACTTCACCTGGATGGGCGCGAACCGCGCCGACTTCTATCGCTATCTGCGCGACCACGTGCCCATCATCTCCGCCGCCATTTGGTCGTGGGTGCATCTCTGCGCCACTCCCCAAAGCTACATGCTGGAAGGCTCGCAGAGCGAAAAGGAGCGCGCGGTGAAAATCCTCGCCGATCTGGAAGCGCGCGTGCTCGAGAACCCGCTCATCCGCCGCGACGGCATCAAGCAGCTCACCGAACAGTTCTTTCTGGAACTCTTCACCGTAGGCAGCTTCGCGGGCGAGATCATTCCGCTGGCCGATGGCACGGGGATCGAATATTTTCACACCATAGATCCCGATCTCATCCAGTGGGAGCGCGACGGCCGCTGGCGGGCTTTCATCGAAGATGACCGCGGCAAGCGCACCTATCTTTCCCCCGAGCGCTTCTTCTTCGCCGCCTTAGGGGCGGACATCACCCATCCCAACGGCATCGAGCCTTTGGCCTCCGTTCCCTTTGTGGCGCAAATTCAGGAGGCCATGCTCTCGGACATGGCGCGCAGCGCGCGCAACGCGGGCACGCCGCGCCTGCAAGTGCGCATCCGTCCGCCCCAGCCTTTCACCCACGAGAACGACAAGGAATATCAAGCCCGCATCAACCATTACTTCGACGACACCGTTTCGCAGTTCTCGCGGCTCGAGGCCGACGACAATCTCTTCACCTGGGACGACGTGGAAGTCACCATCATCGGCGGCGACCAGAACCGCAACTTCACCTGGCGGCTCAACCGCGAGCAGGTGATCGAGGACGTGGTCACCGGCCTGCGCCTCTTCCCGTGGGTGCTGGGCCGCTCGCACGGCACCACCAAAAACTGGGTGGAGGCGCAATTCAATCTGCTCATGCAGATCGTGGACAGCGTCCAAACTCTGGGCGCCTCGCTCGGCAACTATCTGCGCAACACCGAGCTGCGCATGAAGGGCTTGTCCGTCACCAGCGAGCACGTGTTCGCCCCCAATCAGGATCCCTTCCTGCTCACCCGCATGCAGTCGCGGGCGGTGGAGTTCGACACCATAGACAAGAAGGTGCAGCGCGGCTACATCTCCAAAGACGACGGCGCGCGCGAACTCGGTTACCCGGCGGCTTTCAAGTCCTGAAATGAAGGCGGCGGGCTTGATCGGCCCGCCGCGCACGCAAAAAAAGGAACGCACCCATGATTATTCAAAGGCTTTCCGGGCCGGTGATGGCCGTGCGAGACGCGAAAACCTCAGCCGATCTGGAACTCATCAATGCGCTCTCCAATCCGCCGCTCATTCCGCTCGGCGAGGACGACGTGTTTGTGCGCCGCTGCCGGCTGGCGGGCGATGCGGTGGACACGCAGTTCGGCTGCTTTCGCACGCACGATCTGCCCAAGCTGCTGACGCTCACTCACGGCGCGCCGGCGCTCATCGGCCACAACCGGCAAGTCACGCCGGTGGCGCGCTTTTTCGGCGGCGGTGTCGAGGAGTTCGAAGGCCATCGCTACATCGTGCCCCGCTTTTACTGGCCGAAGGCGCATTCCGGCGCGGAGGATTTTCGCGTGCTGCTCGATGCGGGCATCATCGCCGAAGCTTCTCTCGCCTTCATTTTCGATAAGCCGTCGTGCTCGATTTGCGGAAGAGACATCCGCGAGTGCGAGCACGAGCCGGGCGCGTTCTACGGCCTCAAGATTTGCCACTATTTCTACGACGGCCTGGATCGCGTGCTCGAAGGCAGCTTCGTCTATCGCGGCGCGGAACCGGGCACCGGAATTCTGGCCGAAATGACTGACCTCAAGCGCGCCATCAAGGACCGCAAGCGCATCACCGTTCGCGTCGGCGGACGAACCTACCAGGCCTTCGCACCGCTCAGCGGAAAGGATGAAGGATGAAGCCCGAGATCGCCGAGCCGGGTCAGTCTTCGCAACCCGGCCGGAATCTGTTCTTACTCGCGGCGGCAGGCGTCTTCGGTCTTCGCCTGCCCCGCTTCCTCCGCCGAGCCCGGTTAAGTCCGCACAACGTGGCGGGAATTGGAGACATGACTGATGAGTGACACTCTGGATCGTTCGCTGGGCCGCGTGGAGGCGCACGTGGCCGAACTCACCGAACAGGTATCAAGCCTGCGCACCGAGCTTTCGCGGCTGGTGCAGCTGGTGGAATCGTCCGTCGCCGGACATCACGAGCGCATCGCCGGCCTTGAATCCTTCCGCCGCTGGGCCATCGGCCTCATGACCGGCCTCTTCCTCAGCGGCGTGGCCGCCGTGTTCGGATACGTACTCAAACGCTGACCGCCGCGCCACGCTGGCCTCACTTCGCCGCGGCGTGGGCAAGGGAGAAATGTGAACAATAAGGGGCGGCAGGATCGGTGAAGACGTACTTTGGCCGTCACCCATTGGACACCGTGATCCTGTAAGCTATTGTTATTTATTGCCAGTTGACATTTTGGTCAGTTTTTTGTAGATTTGTCAACTACAGGTTGACAAATTTGAGACAGGAGCGCAAAGTGATTGGACAGAGGATCAAGCAGTTGCGGCTAGCGCGGGGCTTGAGCCAAGATGGTTTGACGGCCAAGATGGGCGACCTTGTCACCAAATCGGCAATCTCGAAGTACGAGAAGGGGAGATCTACTCCTTCGATTATCGTGATCAACAAGCTGGCCGCAGCTCTGGGCGTCAAGTCAGTGGATTTGTGGGCAGAACCGGCGGTAGCTATTAGCTTAACTCAGTACCGTTGCAGAGCGCGCATGCCTGCGAAAGAGCGCGTTCGTGTTGAGAGCATAATTGCAGTTGCGCTCGAAGAACGAGTCCGCCTCCAGAGCCTTGTGCAAGATTCCGGGACGTTCGACCTGCCCATTCATTTCTATCCGGCAGATGAGTTCGACGCGGTAGAGGAAGCCGCGGGACAAGTGCGGGATCGGTGGAATCTGGGACAGGATCCTATTCCCAGCATGGTTCGTACGCTTGAGGATCACGGTGTTTACGTGATCGAGCTCGACGCATGCGAACATTTTGATGCTCTGGCTGCTATCGCTAGTGATAGTGATGGTGGACAACCGGTAGCCGCAGCGGTCATTACACAAAAAACTGTTCCAGGAGATCGTCAGCGATTCAGTCTCGCGCATGAACTCGGTCATCTTGTAATGAAAACGCGAGAGGGCACCGACGAGAAGTCTGTCGAGGCTGTCGCGCACAGATTCGCGGGGGCATTCCTCGCGCCCGCGGAAAATCTCCGGCGACAGGTTGGGCAGAAAAGGCGGCAGCTTGACCTGAGAGAATTGACCCTCCTCAAGCAGCATTTTGGGATGAGCATTCAAGCGTTGCTTCGTCGGATGCTTGACTTGGGCATTATCTCGGACAATCTCTACAAGGAGTGGTGTGTTAACATCAACAGGTGCGGATGGAGGAGGAATGAACCCACGCCGCTTCCTTTCGAGCGTCCCGAATGGTTGCGGAGAATTGCTCTGCGGGCCTTTGCTGAGCAGATAATCACGCGCGGGGAAGCCGAGAAATTATTGGGGGAGACAGTGGAGGGTACAGATCCACCCGAGTTAGTCGAGCGACGCGCCTTCCTTGCCCTCCCGATGGATGAACGGCGGAAGATTCTCGCGAGGGAAGCCGCTGACTTGAAGGGGTATTACCAAGACAATCCAGAAATCCGTGATATCGGTGAGGACGACATTGTCGAATACGATTAGTGTCGCGCCGCTGCGCGGTGAAATCTGGAAGGTGAAGGTCAAGGCCAAGGACACCGTCGGCGCAGAAATGCAGAAGGACAGGCCAATGGTGGTGGTGAGTTCGAACTCGGTGGGCGCACTTCCACTGAAGCTTGTCGTTCCCCTCACTGCATGGCAAGAGTCTTTTGCGAATCATAAGTGGCAGGTACAGATATTGCCCGATTCGGTCAATTGCCTGACGCAACATGACTCGGCTGATACACTTCAGCTCCGCGCTGTTTCTCTGGAGAGTTTCGTCGTCAAGATCGGTAGACTGGCACCCACATACATGAAGCAAATCACGGCAGCTATTGCCGCCGTGATTGAACACGAATAGCGTGTCAGTCTGTGCTAATAGGGAAAATGCGGGGCGAACCTTTCGGTTCGCCCCGTTTCGTTTTCGCACGGCCGTGCGCGGCTACGGACAAAGCGTCATTTCTTCCAGCCAAACCTCTTCATGTCCACGCGGCCGCGAAGGTCGAAGCGCACGCCCTCTTTTTCCAAGAGTGCACGCTGAAGATCGGCGCCGGAGAAATCGCCGAGAGAGATTTCGCCGCGCGCATTGATGACCCGCCACCACGGGACGCTTCTGTCTTTGTCGTCGCGAAGAGCGTGCAAGGCATAGCCGACGAGCCGCGCGTGATTCGGAAAGCCCGCCAGGCGCGCGATTTGTCCGTAGCTGGCTACTTTGCCGCGTGGAATTCTGCGAATCACGCGGTAGATTTTGGAGTATGTATCACTCACAAGATTCCGGCAGGGTCTGGAGACCCCTGCTCGGCGAAAACTAAGTCACAGACCCTGCTCGGCGGAAAAGAATCGCACTGCCGTGCGCGGCTACGAAGAGACCTTATTTTCAGCTTTCCGCTTTCAGATTTCAGCTTTTCTGTGAGCTATTCGTAGTGTTTTACTTCCGGCCACGCTTCCTGCAGCGTGCGGACGGGCCGGCGGCAGAGAAACAGCGGCACATTGTTCTCGTAAGGCATGGCGTACTTACTGCGCACCGTGTCCACCGCCGTCACCGATCCGAAGTGGCGGCGGACCTCCTCCTCCGGCAAACCCACCACCAAAGCCACGTCGCCCCGCTTGGTCCCCGGCCCCCACAGCCAATAACTGTTGTGCGCGCAGATCGCGCCCGGCGCATCGAACTTCTCGCGATAGAAATCAATGGCCGCCGCAAAACCGTAGTGCGAGGCGATAATCACGCATTGCGCGCGATCCTCCTGCGCGAGGTTGTGATAAGCGCGCGCCACGGTCTCCGCCACGTTCTCAAAACCGAACTGATCGGCGAAGTGCTGTGGCAGCTCGGCCAGTTCCTTGCTCTCGGCCGACGAGGGTTGCATGCCGAGAGAGCGTGAATAAGCAATGAACGATTCCACCGGCAGCACGGGCAGCGCAAAGGGAGCTATGATCGCACCGCCCAGCGCCAAGAGTCCGATCACCGCCGGCTTGAACAGTGCCCACGCGCGCCGCTCGGCGAACGCCTCCAACGCGACGCCGCCCGCGGCCAGCACCATAGGAAACGCGCCGCCGAGGTATTCCGCCTTGCTCTGACCGCTGATGAAAAGAATGGCGAATGCCGTCAGATAGAGGATTCCAATAAGGCGGTAACGCTGAAGTCGTCCCGCCAGCAAGGTAACCAAACCGGCGATCCAAATCGGAACGGTCAGCGGGTGCATCTCCATGACCAGCGACCACAGAAAACCGAGGCGCGAGATGCCTTGATACTTCAAAGCGCGCGCGTGGTGAATGAATTCAAGCGTCGGCCAGCCGTTCGCGATCTGCCAGAGAACATGCGGCAGAAAAAGAACAAGGGCAATCGCCGCCGCCAGATAAGGCCACCACGAGAGAAGCAATTTGCGCTGTTCGGTGAAGACCAGACCGGCGAGAATTCCTGCGCCTAGCCAAAGCACGCTGAGTTTGTTGAGCAGGCCGATGCCCAGCACCACCCCCAAGCCGATCCACCACTTGGGAGCAGGACGCTTGATGATGCGCGCCAGGAAACACGCCGCCGCCGTCCACAAGAGGATGTCGAAGGCATTCATCGAATAATAATTGCGCGTGAAAAGAAAGAGCGGGCTGACGATGACCGCCAGACAGGCCGTCGCCTGCGCGAAACGGCCGCCGCCGAAATCGCGCGCCAAAACTCCGGTCAGATACACCGTCACCGCGCCCGCGAGCGCGGGCAGGAAACGCAGGGCCGCGAGCGCGTCGCCGAACAGCGCGCGCCACACCGCCAGCACGGCGATGGAAAAAGGTGGAAGGTCCACATAGCCCAAGGCGGGATGATCGCTGCAGGCGATGTAGTAGTACTCGTCAATAAAGTAGCCGTAACGGCCGTTGAACACCAGATGCAGCAGCAGCGTGAACAACGCCAAGCCGCCGGTTACGACCAGTGGCGAGGTAAACGTGTGGCGCACAATACGCATGAATGAATCTCGCGGGATAAGTCAGTTTCCGGGCATGCGGTGGGTGAGCAGCAGGTTCGTGCGGCCCGAGCCGGCGGGCACTCCGCCCACGATCACGACGCGATCACCCGGACCCGCAAATCCGAGACGGGCCGCAACCTGCAGCGCGGTCTTGACGCGCTGGTCAATGTTGTCGGTCAGCGGTGCAAAGCAGGGGTGAACGCCGCGATAGAGCGTGAGACCTCCCACCACCTCGGTTTGATCCGAAACCACCACGATGGGAGCCTGCGGCCGGAACCTCGCCACCGCTCGCGCGGCGTTGCCGCTGCGCGTGGGACAGAGAATCACCGAGGCTCCAATGTCCTTGGCCAGTATGGCGGCCGTGTGGGCCAGTGCGGTCTCCTCTTTGTGTACGCTGTGCAGTTGCGGCAGATCCGAATCCGTCATGGTTTCCGCCACCAGCGAAACCTTGGCTACGGTCTCCACGGCTTTCGCTCCGTACTCACCGATGGCGGTTTCTTCGGAGAGCATCAACGCATCCGCACCGCTCGTCACGGCGTGCGCGATATCCGTCACCTCTGCGCGCGTGGGCCGCGGGCTGTGGATCATGGAGGTAAGAATCTGCGTGGCCACCACGACCGGTTTGCCGCGGGCACGCGCCGCCTTCAGGATGCGATCTTGGATGAGCGGCACTCTCTCGAATTCCACTTCGATGCCGAGATCGCCGCGGGCCACCATCACGCCGTCGAAGGCGATAATGATTTCTTCGAGACGGTCGAGAGCCTGCCGCCGTTCCAGCTTGGCCAGCACGCGCCGCCGCGCGCCCTTACGCTCCATAAGCTCGCGAACCGGCAGCACGTCTTCGGGGCCACCGACGAAACTCAATCCGATCCAGTCAATTCCGGCGTCAATCGCGCACTCCATGTCGGCCATGTCCTTCTCGCCGACCGTGGGCAACGGCTGGCGGAGGGCGGGCAGATTGATGCCCTTGAAACTCGTAATCGGCCCACCGATTTCGACCGTCGCCGTCACCGCTCCGTCGCGGCAGGCTGTGGCGTGCAATCGCAGCGTGCCGTCCGCCAGATAGATGTGATCGCCGGGCTGAACGTACTGATCGAAATGCGCAAGCTGCACGGGCCAGCCCTGCTCGCCGGCTTCCGGGCTGCACAGGGTGACGGTCTCTCCTTGCTTCAACTCGTAGTTGTCGCCTAAGATTTTTCCCAAACGGATCTTGGGTCCGGAGATGTCCGCCAGAGTGCCCACCGGCCGTCCGGCGCGATCCGCTAATTCTTTCACCAGCCGGATGCGCTGCGCATGTTCCTCGCGGCTGCTGTGGGCAAAGTTGAAGCGAAAAATATCCACCCCTGCGGCGATCATCTCCGCCAGACGCTCTTCAGTGGCGATAGCGGGGCCGACGGTGGCGATGATCTTGACGGCGCGTTGGTTCATGGCAGAATTCCTCTTAAGTGCTCTGCAGAGGCGCACGCGCGGCGGCGCGGCGGAACAGCAGCAACGCGAACAACAGAAGCAACGGAGACGAATAGATGCCTGGCAGCAGCCTGTTGAAAACGACTGAACCCAACAGGTGAACCAGACCGTTGAGAAGCATGATGACCGCGAACACCTTCGCATAGAGCCGGATCGGCCCCTGCTCGCGGTAGGCAAAAGGAGCGAGCAGCAGCAGAAATGCCGTCAGTACCACCAGCATGGTGATCCATGAAGAGACCGTGAAAATGGGAAGCGGCAGACCGGGCAGCTTGGCGCTGATCGCGAAGACCGTCTCCAAGTAGACATCGAGGAAGTTGTGGATCGCTTCATCGAGCACGTGGAGAATCAGCGCTGCGGTCAGATAGAGCCACGCGTTTCCCAGACGCTTTCCGCTTTCGCTCAGCATGTCGGTTTCTCGTTAGTCATCCAGACGGAGCTCCACGCCTTCGGATTTGGCCACCCACATGGCGGCGGTGATGTCGCCCTAAGGTTCGAAACCATACAGTGTCCATAGTTCCGGGCGCAGAGGCTCTGGGCTCAGGCTGATCGAAGTATGGCAACGAATGCGGTCCATCAAAGTGATTGCGAATATCCCACTCGCCCCGACATAGCGGAGCACAACTTGGTAGGTTGGTTCGAGCGGTTGCCATAAGTGCAAGCCCATATGCGGGCAGTGCCGCACGAGCCGGCCATCGGCACATCCGCTATTGTGAACGAAGCAGTTCCGCAGCAGATGAAGTTCGGACAGCGCTTGGCTCAGTTGGGCTTCTTGTGAGCGCGTCAGAAACCTGGAGTCGTTGCCATTGCCGAGATCCACGAACCTTAGTTGAGGTTCAAAGCACATTGACCCCACATGTTCCGCCCCCGTCATCTTACTCTTATTCCTACGCTGCACCCGTTGTTGAATACGGTCGGCAATCCTGAGAAAGTACAAGTGTTCAGGCTCTCCGTTTTCCCGCACCAGTTTCTGACGGATCGCAGTGAGAGCGGCTGAGGACTCAGCACAGAGTGCGCCAGGCGGAGCGTGCTCCAGCCATGCAGCAATGAGATGTCGAACAAATAGACCGAGAGACTGCCATGTGTGCACGACCAAGAGCCTTGTCAGATACGGAAAGCCAAATCGTGCCTCTAAGGAAAGATAGGCAATGAAATCGCTGGCCAGTCTGTCTCTGTCCAAGGCAGGCAGAGTGTCTAGAACACGCGTCTTGATCCAGTTCCTGGCATCGGGAGTTTCGCCTACAGATACGGCGGCGCAGAGATGGACGAATGTCAGATTCAACATGGAAAAGGTGGCTTGCTTATAGTCATAAGAGAAATTCGTAATCCAACGGGGGACATCTTCCATTGTTCTCTCCAAGGGCGCACCATGCTTCTGACGCGTGCGCAAAGCGTGGGCTTTACGAAATCAGCCTGGCGGTGGGCAAAACTCCTCAGCGGGCGAAGCACTTTCAGACCTTGCTACACTTTACTCCAGTTTCAGTTCCACGCCTTCGGATTTCGCCACCCACATGGCGGCGGTGATGTCGCCGGTCACGTTCAGCACCGTGCGCGACATATCGAGAATGCGATCCACGCCGAAAATCACGCCGATGGCCTCGCCCGGCACACCCACCGATTGCAACACCAGGACAATCACCGGCAGCGAACCTCCCGGAACCCCCGCCGTGCCGATTCCCGCCAACACCGCCGCCAAGACCACCGTGGCCTGCTGCGCGAGCGTGAGATTCACACCGAAAAACTGCGCGAGGAAGAGCACCACCACGCCTTCATAAAGCGCGGTGCCGTTCTGATTGGCGGTCGAGCCGAGAGTGAGCACAAAGCGCGAAATGCGCGACGGCACGTGCAGTTTCTCTTCGGTCACGCGCAAAGCCGTGGGTAGCGTGACGTTGCTGGAACTGGTGGAGAAGGCGGTGATGATGACCTCCTCCAGGCGCGCAAAGAACTTCCACGGACTTACGCCCACGGCCAGTCTGAGCACCAGCGAGTAGGTGATGAAAAACTGTATGAGCAAACCGCCGATGACCACCAAAACGAACTTGCCTAACAGCACCACCACGTCCATGCCCAAGCGCGCGGTGACGGTGAAGACCAGCGCGGCCACGCCGTAGGGCGCGAGCTTCATGGCCACGCCGATGATTTTCATCACCACGTCATAAAGCCCTTGCAGCCATTGTTCGAAGACCACCGTGCGCTCGCTGCGCGCGAGTGTCAGCGCCAAGCCCACGAAGAGCGAGAAAAACATCAGCGCGAGGATGCCGCCGCCGCGGTAGGTCTCGTCAAACGCGCCCACCGCGTCGGCCAAGGGATTCTTGGGAATGATATCGAGCAGCGTCTGCACAATGGATTTCGCCTCGCCCGCGCGCTGCACGGCGGTTTGTACGGTCGAGGTGGAAATCGTGCTCATCAGCGACTGCCGCTCGGTATCGGACAAGCCCTCGCCCGGCCGCACGGTGTTGACCAAGGTCATGCCGATGAACACGGACACGCCGGTGAGCAGAAGCGTGATGGCGAGAGTTTTGGCACCGATGCGGCCCAGTTGGCGCACGTCTCCCAATTCGGCCACGCCCAAAGCGAGCGCGGAGAAAATGAGCGGAATGACCGCCATGAAAATGATGCGCAGGAAAATCTGGCCGAAGGGCGCAATCACATTGCGCAGCAGCCAGTCCAGCTCGGGATAGTCGCTGAAGAACGCGTTGCACACCAGACCGAGCGCGACACCCGCGGCCAGCCCGATGAAGATTTTGGTGTGCTGGGACAGACGATGTTTGGGCATGGAAGAGAAAGGTGAAATGAGAAATCAGAAGGGAGAGAGCCACTTGATTCTCCCCCTACTTTAGTCACTACTGTCTCAATGTTTTTGGGGTTGGAAAGTGGGGTAAAGGCTCAACTTGTGGCGATCCAGTCCGCCGAGCCGGGTTCAGCGCCACGCAACGTCTCCGCTGATGAACATCTGACCGCGCGTAACCCGGCCGGAAT
>JAPKYT010000037.1 GCA_026394155.1 bacterium
GCTACGACGTAAAGAGAGCCGATCAGAATGATGAACGCCGCATACTCGTGGGCGGTAAAGAGCATGCGCTGGCTGCCGCCGAAAAAGAACACGTAATAGACGGCCACCAAAGCACCCAGCGGCAGCACCACCAGCGGATAGCGCTTGCTCCACCACTTGGGCGCGGCCAGCGGGAACACCGCGATGCTGAGCAGGATTAACACAAACGGTAGCGACCAGCCGAGCGCCGGTGCAGTTTGCGGCCCTCCCCCCGCGGCAAGAAGCGGGAGCATACAGGTCAGGTTCAAACAGTCTCCGCAGTTTCTCGAGCGGCCACTATGCCGCCGGGAGGAGGCGGATGAGAGTCTCGCTCATCATGACCAAGGCCGCGCACATGGTGCGGCGCGCGTTATCACTCTGCCGGGCTTCGCGCGGCACTTCCACATGCAGCGCGACCCGCGCCACCTCGGTGCGGATAGATCCCTCGCGGCGCGCACCGTCCGCCGTGAGCCGCAACGCGTGCAGCGGCGCAATCTTCAGCTCGGGCAGCAGGGGACGCTTGACCCGCCGTCGCGCATAAACCTCCGCCAGTTCGCGCGCCAGATTCACCGTCAAACCGGCCGTCGCAATCTCTAAATCCGGCGTGCGATGATGGGAATGGAACTCGAACAGCAGGTCTATCGGCAGCGCCGTACGTCCTGACGCTTCGGCCAGAGCGGACAGATAGCGCTGATGCACGTTGCGCGCGCGCTCCGTTTCCCGTTCCGTTTGCCCGGGGCCGTCCGACTCCGTGGGACGGTTCACGTGAATGTGCCGCCCGATGGAAATGGGGATCGTTTGGGAATGCTGATCGCGGAAGTTCTTGGCGATGACCCAGCCGATGCGCGAGCGCCGCGCGACCCGATTGCAGAAATACTCCGACCAGTTGTCGAAGCTCACGTGCGGGGCGGCTGCCACCACAGCCACGGGCCGGCTGCAGACGCCGCGCACTTCAATCGTCGCGGGAATGAGTTCCTGCAAGAGATCGCGCACCTGCCGGTGTGAAAGCTTGCGACCGCCCAGCATGGGGAACTCCGGCGAGTCGCTGCCCAGAAAGGCGAACAACTGGCTCTTGAGATCGTCCGTATGCCAGAGCATGCGCCAGAATCCGTCAATGAGTTTCACGCAGGCGGTCTCCCCGGCGCGAGTTCCCGTGCAGCCTCATTTCCCCTCGATCTTATCCACCACCGCGCCGGCCATTTCCATCGTCTTGGCCTTGCCACCCATGTCGTAGGTGCGCACCCGGCCCTCCGCGATCACTGCCGCCACCGCGCTTTCCAGTCGCGCGGCCTTTTCGCTCTCGCCCAGCCATTCCAACATCATCTTGGCCGCCAGAATCGTGGCGATGGGATTGACCTTGTACTGGCCCGTGTATTTCGGCGCGCTGCCGTGGGTGGGCTCGAAGACCGCATAGCTGTCGCCGATATTGCCCGCGCTGGCAAAACCCAGACCGCCCACTAATTGCGCGCTGAGGTCGGAGAGAATATCGCCGAACATGTTTTCGGCCACGATGATGTCGTAGTCGAGCGGATTCTTGACCAGCCACATGCACTGCGCGTCAATATTCGTTTCGTAAAGCGGGATCGATGGATACTCTTGGGCCACTTCGCGCGCGGTGCGGATCATCAGGCCGCCGGTTTCACGCAGCACGTTGGGCTTGTCGCATACCGTCACCGAGCGTCGGCCGTGCCGCTTCGCGAATTTGAACGCTTCCTTGACGATGCTCCGGCAGCCCTGTCGCGACATGATGCGCAGCGTCACCGCCAGATTTTCCAGACCGTACTCACCGAACTTCTTCATCTTGGGCTTCACGCACAGCGCATCATACACGGTTTGCGGCAGCGGATGGAACTCGATGCCGCCGTACATGCCCTCCGTGTTCTCGCGGAAGACCACGAT
>JAPKYT010000092.1 GCA_026394155.1 bacterium
AAGCGATAGGGATACGGATTCACACCTAACGCGCGCAGCTTGTCGAGCTTCTCGCGGCGCAGGCGGAGAATCTCGTTCAGGTCTTCGGGAGGAGAAGAATCTTCAGTCACTGGTGATACCTGCATTCAAGTGTCGTAGCAGATGTGAGTATTGGCGATTGCGTTTGATAATCGAGCGTATGACTTCGTCGGGCGCTCCTAACCACTTCAGCAAGGCCGTGTCCAATGTTAGTCGGACAGTATAATACAACTCGTGCAGGTGCTCTGCACGTTTCTTGTCCAGTTTCTTGTGGGGATTGTTGTGAACAATCGAGTTGCGCTCAATAATCACTTCTCGAGCGAATCCAGTGTCATTTGTGAGCACCCCATCGAGCACTTTACACATGCGATCATAGAGGCCGCTAATCATCTCGATGTCTTTTCGATTTCGCCGATAAAGACGAGAGTACAGAATCTCAGCAGCCTGCATGAGACTCAGGAACGCCAATTCCAAACTCAGTTCTTCACTGTACATATCTCGTGCGTAGAGTTCAAAGAGCGGTTCAAGTGTGTCGTATTGAGTGAACCATTGGTGAGTTGCCTGGCCATTCATGCTTCTCAAGTCGTCACAGGTGAAGAGCATGTCACTGTCTGAGACGAACTCAGGGCACTCGTAAGTCTTTGCTCGAAAATAAACATGAATAGGTGGTTGTGTCGTGTCCGACCATATGTCAAGTGCGCATATTTGAGATGGCCAAGAGCTAGCCCATGCGAAAAAAAGCTGGAATCTGCCGACCAATATCAATAAGTCGTGCCATAATATTGATTCGGGAAACTCAAACAGCAGACGAGGTGTCTGACGCAAAGAAACTTCACGCTGGACATGAGACCGACTGAGACCTTCGAGTGTAAATCGTAACCTCGCGGTAAGACTTGGCGTAGAAACCAAGACGATGTCTTCAGGAAACTCGTATTTGATTGAGATCGGGCGTTCTCCGCTGAGACCGCTGACAACAAAACCCGACACACCAGCCCACTCATGAAGCAATGTTAAGTCTACGGAAGCTTTGGCAACACTAATATTGTCAGCGCTGTCAAAACACGCGCCGTCAAGGACATACTCTGCGCTGCATAGACTCATGTTCGTGAGGATATCTGGCATGCTCTCTCTGCAGTTGAGCAGTGTGAATTTGCCAGCCAACGATTCCCCCACGATTATTTCGTGAGGCCGGATTCCCAGTCGTCCTTCGTAGTTTCTGGGCCAGAAGCTCTCCGACAGCTCCAGTCGAGCGCCCCTAGCCTCGGAGAGCGAGAGCACCCCCTTCACACGTTGGTCATTTCCAGGTACCCACCAATTGCCTCGTGCAAGTCTTTCCTTGCTGGGAAACGGCATTCATGACCTCCGCTTTGCATAGATGCATGTTCTTCTTCGCTCGCACGGGTATGGGGAGCTTCCGGCCGTGTTACGCGCGAGCAGTAATGCGTCAGCGATCGCGGGGCAGGCGAAGCCTAAAGATGCGTGCCGCCGCGAGTAGACCCCCTTTCATCCCTTGCAAGCAGACCCCCCTTTTTGTCCCCCCGTAAACGGGGGGAGAATCACTTAACGTGAAAAGCGCTGGCGGAAGACGGCGGCGACGGATTCGACTTGCTCGTCGTGGCTGAGGCGCGAGACGTTGAGGATGAGATCGTAGTGCTGTGGGTCGTTCACGTCTTGATTGAGATACTTGCGGAAGAAGGTGCTGCGATTCTCGTCTTCCTCGCGGATGAACTGCCGGGCGCGCGCCGCGTCCCAACCGAAGCGCGTGACAAGACTTTTCTGCCGCCACTCTTCGGGAGCCACCAGCCGAATGTGAAGTCCGTTGGGCAGATCGCTGGTGAGCATCGCGCCGCCGCGGCCCACCAGAATGCAGTGGCCGTGGTGGGCCAATGCACGCTCGACACGAACCAGAAGTTTGAGCACTTCGATATCCGGCGGAGCGTGGCCCACCAGCGTTTGAAAAAACTCCTCCAAGCCGCTGCGGGCACGCACGTCAAGGGATTCGAGGAGACCTGTGGCCAGCGGCGCCTCCGCGCCGATGGACTCAATGATCTGCCGATTGTAGACCTCCCAGTGACCGCGCGGCAGCTTGCTCTCGCGGTTCAGCACCTCGGCGAGCGCTTGGGCGAACTCCATTGCCTCGCAGCCGTACTGCCGCGACACCGTGACGAACGGCAGCGACGGCGGAGGCTCCTTGGCCTGACGATGGCGCTGCGCGGCTTCGATCTGCGCGCGGATGCGCTGATCCACGCGCGGCGACAAAGGTTCTTTTCCGAGATGGAACATATCAGAAATGCTCCGCGAGAACAAACTGTTCAGAAAGACACAGCAAGCTGTGTCGCTACACATACACGCGCGGAACTCTGCCGGTGAGAAAAATGGGCAGCTCGTAGGGGATGAAGCCGGAGGGTTTGCAGAGGTCCCAGAGGGTGATTTCCTCGCCTCCCTGCTTGCCCCACATCACCACCGGCTCGCCCACGCGATAGCGATCCTGCCCGAGATTCACCATGAGTTGATCCATGCAAACCGCGCCCACGATGGGATAGCGTTTGCCGCCGATGAGCACACTCGCGCCGCGACCGAGAAGCCGCGGATAGCCGTCGCCGTAACCCACCGCCACCGTTGCCAGCCACAGGTCCTCGGGCGCGTTCCACATGAGGCCGTAGCTTACCCCTTCGCCTTTGCGCACGCGCTTCATGTAGACGATTTCGCTGATGAGCGAGAGAGCGGGTTCGAGCGGAAAAATCTCCTGCAAATCGGGAGCCGCGTGCAGACCGAAAAGACCAATGCCGGGGCGAATCATGTCGAAATGCGCATCGGGAAAACGGATCGCGCCCGCCGAATTGCCGATGTGCCGGAGTCCCACGGAAAGCCCCAGAGACTCGGCCTCGTCGAGCACGCGGCGAAAGCGCGCGACTTGCAGCTCCGAAAAATCGGAGTGAAAATCCTCAGCCACGGCTAAATGCGAATAAATGCCCGCGATTTCGACGTGCGTGCAGCGCTTGGCCGCTTCGAAAAGCTGAGTGACGGTGCGCCAGCTCTGGCCGATGCGATTCATGCCGGTGTCAATTTTTAGATGCACGCGCGCGCGGCGGCCCATTCCTGCAGCAGTTTCGTTGATTGCGTCCAGCTTGAAGACCGAACTGGCCGTCATGTCAAGATCGTGTTCGAGAAAGAGCGAAATCTGCGTGCCGACGATGCCGCCGAGAACCAGAACCGGTTGGCGGAAACCCGCGCGGCGCAGCGTGATGCCTTCTTCCACGAAGGCCACGCCGAAAGAATCCGCGCCCAAATCGCCGAACAGCCGCGCGCATTGCAGGAGGCCGTGACCGTAAGCATCGGCCTTGAGCACGGGCATGATGCGCGCGTTCTTGGCGTGACGGCGGAAGGCGCGGAAATTCGCGGCCAGCGCCTGACTGCTGATGCGCGCAAAGGTGGGCCGGTGCGGCCGCGGATCATCGGCCGGAATGACTTCGGCCAGACTGACGTTGGAGGTGGAGTTCTGGATGGTCGGAAAACCTCAGAGCGCACGGCCGAGCGGCTACGAAGAACACACACAGCAAGCTGTGTAACTACACGGAGCGTCGGGATTCATCCCTCATCCCTCTGCCCTCATCCTTTCCGGCGCACTGCCGTGCGGCACTACCTAAGAAAGAGGAGTTTTTGCGTTTGTGTTTGTCCGGCGCACTTTAAGGTAACGATGTACAGCCCGGTCGCGGCCCCGCCGCCGTTCCACGAGTAGGTGTGCCTTCCCGCCGCGAGAGAAGCGTTGGGCAGGAGCGTGGCCACGTGCTCGCCGAGAAGATTGTACACCGTAAGTTCCACACGCGCGGGCGCGGCGAGTTCCAGCGGGATCACCACCACGCTGTTGAAGGGATTAGGATACGGCGCGCCGAGCCTGAGCGACTGCGGCAAGGCGGGCCGCGACGGTTCCGCATCATTCAGCCATCTCAGCGCGGCATAGGCATTGACACGGCCGTAGCCGTAGGTGTCGTCCCAGCCGGACGTGCCCAAATCCACGGCCGTCTGCTGCAGCGCGGTGCGCACCTGACTCGATGGAAATCCGTAACTGAGCATGAGCGCGGCCAGACCCGACACGTGCGGGGCGGCCATGGAAGTCCCCTGCCAGAACGCGTAGATGTCGCCGGTCGCGTCACGCACCGTGGACAGGATGCCGTCTTCATAGCTGTCGTGATTCAAGTCCTGATCGAGATTGCCGCCCGGCGCCACCACGTCAATGGCGGTTCCTCGATTGGAATACGGCGCGATGGCGTCATCATAGCCGGTGGCGCCGACGGCGATGCACGGGGCGTAGGCCGCCGGGTAGGCGACATAGAGTTGATAATCATTTCCGGTGGCGGCGCAAATGACCACATTGGCATTGGCGGCCGCGGTAATGGCCGTGGAAAGCGGCGGACCGGGATCCTGCGGCGGGTAGTCGGTGACACGAATGGCCAGCGAGAGATTGAGCACCTGCGCACCGTGGCTGGCGGCCCACGAAATGCCGCTCGCGATCTGGGACATGTTGCCGTTGCCGCTGTCGTTGAGCACGCGGATGGGCATGAGCGTGCAGAGCGGCGCGATGCCCGCGATGCCGAGATTATTGTTGGTGGCGGCGAAGATCGTTCCCGCCACGTGCTCGCCGTGCGAATCGTAGACAGCGACTTCCGGATTGTCGTCATTCTGAATGAAATCGTGGGGGCTGACGATGTTCACGCCCGCCCAATCGGCATGATTGAACTGATAGCCCATGTCGCAGACCGCGACCACCACGGCCGAACTCCCGCGCGTGAGGTCCCAAGCCTGCGGCAGGTTCATGCGCGGCAGGTGCCATTGCAGCGGGTAATAACTGTCATTGGGAGTGTAGCAGGCATGGGCGATGTAGTTGAAGTTGGCCCACTCCACGCCTTCGCGCGCACGGAAGAACTCGACGGCCCGGCTCTCGCTCGCCTTGGGCTCAAGGCGGACCCGGTAGAAATCCAGCTGCTCGCTGTGTTCGACCGGCACAGTAGAGATTTCGTCGCACAGACTGATGATGTCCCACGACGAGAGCTTGCCCCCAAACTTGACGAGCACTTCGCCGCGCTCGAATTCGTAGTAAGGCTCGCCGTCCGAAAGGAGTGATCCGGCAAATGCGGCCGCTGAAAAGAGGACGGTCAACAGAAAAAGGGTGGTGGAAATGCGCATGATCATGGTTTCATTTGTCATTCCGTTCGTCTGCGAACGGAATCCCTCGCCGATGATGTGAGGGATTCTGTTTTCCGAAGACGGAAAACAGAATGACACGTGCTCTCGTCAAGCGGGGTTATTTCTCGTTTTTCGCCATGCCGTGGCTGCGGGCGAACTTGCCCTGCGCGCCGAGCAGAAGATAAGCGCGCACGAAATCGTCGAGATCGCCGTCCATGACCTTCTGGATGTTCGAGGTCTCGACGTTGGTGCGGTGATCCTTCACCATCTGATAGGGCATGAAAACGTACGAGCGGATTTGGTGCCCCCACGCGATGTCGGATTTCGTGTCTTCGATGGCGTCGTTTATCGCGCGCTGATCGTCCAGCCATTTTTGATACAGCCGTGCCGTGAGGACTTTCATGGCGCTGTCGCGATTGCGGTGCTGGCTGCGTTCGCTCTGGCAGGTGACCACGATGCCGCTGGGAAGGTGCGTGATGCGAATGGCCGATTCGGTGCGGTTCACGTGCTGGCCGCCCGCGCCCGATGAGCGATAGGTGTCCACTTTCAAATCGTCGGGCTTGATCTCGACTTCGGGAACAACGTCTACTTCGGGATAAACAAACACCGAAGCGAACGAAGTGTGCCGCCGCGCGTTGGCATCGAAAGGCGAGATGCGCACCAGCCGATGCACTCCGGTTTCCGCCTTGCAAAAACCGTAGGCGAATTCGCCGATGACTTCGATGGTGGCGGCGCGAATGCCCGCTTCCTCGGCGGGTTCGAAATCCAAAAGGTCGGTTTTCCAACCGCGCGACTCGAACCAGCGCAGGTACATGCGCATGAGCATCTGCGCCCAGTCGTTGGACTCGGTGCCGCCCGCGCCGGGATGAATGTGCACGATGGCGTTGCGCTCGTCGTCGCGGCCCGTGAGCATGGCGCGCATTTCGAGGGTTTCCAACTCGCGCATGAAGCGGCGGTGCTCGTCGTCGAGTTCGCTCTCGGAAAACCCGCCGTCGCCCGTCGAGAGGAGTTCGGAAAGCGCTTCCAAATCGCCGAGGCCTTTCTCGACCTTGCGATAGGCGTCCACCCACGAGCGGTGCTCGGAAAGCTGCTTCAGGACTTTTTGCGCTTCCTGCTGATCGTCCCAGAAACCGCCGGCGGCGGAGAGCTGATCGAGCTTGGCTATTTCGGATTCGCGTCTTTCGAGGTCAAAGAGACCTCCGCAAATCATCGAGCTTCGGCTTCAGCCCGAGAATTTCGTTGTGCAGTTCTTCAGGTTTCATGGTATCTCCAGTTCATTGTTCAAGTGAAAACGTTCGTAGGGTCGGTTTTCCTCGCCGCGGCGAATCTCCAGATTCGCCCGGCATGGCATTCGAATAGCATGGATGCCTGCGGTGCGATCTCGGGCACGGCATGCCGTGCCCCTACAGCGCGCGTGTCATCCTCAAGGAAGTGAGGGATCTCTCGGGTAGTGCCGCACGGCCGTGCGCTCTTCCCCGAGAGATTCTGGACGCTCGCGAAGACGCGGTTTCCAGAATGACAGCTTGCGCTGTTTGCGTTCCGATTCCGGGCAGGCGAAGACGGCTGCCTCGGCGGACAAGAATAAGATTCCGGCAGGGACACTGTCCCCTGCTTCCCGCGGCGGCATGTGTCTTCACGTGCCCCGCTCGGGATCAACCTTGCAGCGGCGCGATCAGTTCCCCATCTACCGTCACGATGCCGTGCCCAGTCTCCTGATAGTCGCCCGCGCTCGACCACGGGTAGGCTTCGGGAGCAGCGGACAATCCGGCCTTCACTGGGTTGTCGTGCATGTATTTCAGTTTCGTGTGCACGGCATCATTGCCCGGTACGGGAACGGCGTCGAACCGGCGATTCCAGAGCGGTCCGGTCCGATATCCATCCGGCCGGCACTTGAATGCTGTCTTCCGCTTGAACCGCGCCATCAGTTCTGACACCAGATCGCCATCCGCAGTTTGTCGAACGAGAGCATGCAAATGGTCCGGCATCAACACATAACCCAGACATTCCACGCCGAGCGACGCGCGGCACTCCTCGAACTTCTCTAACACCGCTCGGCATAAGGGTGGGCGGATGAACCACCGGCCACGGACCGCGGTGACGGTCGTGGCGAAAAGGATAGCCTGCGGGAATTGTATTCTCTCGTGGCGGCGGAGCATTGCTTCAAGCTGGACTCTTTCCCGAGCGGGGCACGTGAAGACACATGCCGCCGCGACCGTCTCTCCCGAGCGGGGTACGTGAAGACACATGCCGCCGCGTCAGTAAATCTTCTCGACGGAGATGCCGGGGAAGTAGAAGCGGAGGATTTCTTCGGCGGTCTTGCCTTCCACCGCCTGACGGGCCGCGCCGCACTGGCAGAGTCCCACGCCGTGCCCCCAGCCCGCGCCGCTGAAGACGAACTCCATGGGCAGGCCGCTGTCGTCGTTGACCACGTCCACCACAAAGCACGAACTCTCCAAAGCGGAGGGCGAGAGCGCGCGGCGGATGCGCAGCTCGCGCTGGATGCGCAGATTGCGGCGCGATCCGAGAATCTCGATTTCCATCAACCGCCCGCTCTTGCCGCGCCTAATAGGCAGAATGTCGTAGAGTGTGCCCACGTCCACACGGGTTTTTTCGCGGATGGTTTTTTCGAGATCGAGACGGCTGACGGTATGCTCCCAGCGAAAATGTTTCCGCGTGTAATCCGAGCTGACCGGCAGATCGAGCCCGCTGAGATTGCAGCACGCGTCGGGCGAAGAGAGAATCCACTTACGCACGCCCGCTTCGGTGGTGAGATCGGGGACGGTGAGCGTGTCGTTGCACGAGCACACGCGGCCCACTTCCGGATGGCCGGTGGGCATCATCCAGGTGGCGCTCGCGTCTTCGGTGTGACCGCCGCAGACCGCGCTGTAATGCGGCTCCACCAGCATGTCGCCGTTGACCAGCACCATGCCCTGGGTGGCTTCCACCGCTGCGTTGGTGCGCGGATCTTCCTGCGTGATGCCGTTGTAAACCTGACAATGAACGTGCGCGCAAAGGTCGTACGGATCGTTGAGATGCTTGATGGTTTTCTCGGCCAGCACCACCGAACGCACCAGAATGGCCTGCGCCCTAAGCGCTTCGGAAGGGAAGCTGGCGGGCATTTCGGAAGGCACGACTCCCCTCAAGTAGGCATCCACCGAAATCTCATTGATGGCGGCCAGATGCCCGAGATGGTCGAAGCGCACCTCCAGCGTGCCGCCGTACTGACGGTTCTCGATTTTCTCGTAATGGAATCCCGAACCGGTGCGCACGCCGAAGATGGTCAGATGCGCCTCGGGCGAAGCCGGCACCAGACGGAAGCCGTTCTCAATAGCGAAGGTGTGAACGAGATCGGCGTCGAAGAGCTCGATGGTGCCGCGGGTGACGCGCAGCACCTCGCGCACTACGCGCGGCGCGAAGTCCTCTTCCAGCGAATCCATGAGCGGCTGGGCATCGGCCTCCGTTTTGAAATTCCCCGCCTGCACGCGGTAAACGGTGTTGTCGCCGATGACCCGGCCATCCGCTTCGATGGGACCGCCCACCTGCCGCACCAGTGAGGGAGTGCCGCGGGCCTCGAAGTCCTCGGCCAGCGCCATGGCGTCGGTCTGCCGCTTAAAGGCGCCGACCAGAATGCTGAAGAGAAACTTGGCCGGCACCGCCTCTTCGACGCGCGCTCGCCACTTGACGTCGGAGGGGCTGATCTCACCCACGGCCTCGCCGCTCAGCGTCCGAATCGCGTACGCCCCGTGAAACTGCAAGGTCAGCTTCTCGTAGTCTTCGAGAAGTCCGACGCGAACAGTTTGGGCTTGCGTGGGGGGAATGCTCATCATCTTCGAGGGGTTGCCTTCGGTCAACGAAAGCGGTTGCGAAATCAAATCATTCATCAGGGCAAACAACATGCCCGCGGCCAGCGCCGGCATCCAGCGGAAAATCACCGGGCTGCCGCGCTGGCGGTTCCGCATCGCATCAATCACGCGCCTGCACCACGGATTTGTTTTCCGGTTCCATCAGGCAGAGCACGTGGGCGGATTGTGCAAAGCGTTTCGCCGCCAATTGGGGCATGAGCACCGAAAGACGGCTCTCGACCGCGTGGAAGGCGGCCACTTGATCGAGATAAGGTTTTAGTTTGCGCTGCACCGCCGCGGCCAGATCGCTGGCGCTGCCCACGCCCGGACCGATGAGCGTCACCAGAGACAGCGGCTCGCGCGGAACCTCGGGATCGCGGAACATCAGCAGGCCAGCTTCGCCGCTTTTTATCACCAGGAGTCCGCGTCCACCGGAAAGACTGGCCATGAGCGGCGAACATCCCGCCTCGCGCAGCTCGGCCAGCGCTTCCGCAAGATGCGCGGCCGAATCGAAGAGCACGCAGCGCACGTTTTCGGAAAGCACGACGGCGATGAGCGTGCGACGGCCCAGAGGCTTGTCGGTGAGGATCGTTCCCGCCACGCCGGTTCTGGAATTCCCGACGGCGAGCTTGACGTGATGCTCGGCGGCCATTTCCACGGCGGGCACTTGCAAGATTTTCGCGCCGCAGCCCATCATCTGCAGCACTTCCTGATAGCTCATCTCGGGAATCACGCGCGCGGCGGGAATGAGTTTCGGATCAGCCGAGTGCACTCCATCTACGTCCTTCATGAACTCCACGCACTCCGCGCCGAGAGCTACGGCCAGCCCCACCGCTGTCGCGTCCGTTCCGCCGCGACCGAGCGTGGAGATGTTCTTATCGGTGGTGATGCCCTGATAGCCGGCGATGACCGGAATCTTGCCTTGATCGAGGATTTCCTTCACGCGCAGCGGACGGATCTCCACGATTTGGGCGGCGGTGTGAACGGTGTCGGTGATGATCCCCGCCTGCGCACCGGTGAGCGAGACGGCGATGTCCGGTTCAATTGCGTTCAGCGCGAGAGCGAGCATGGCAATGGAAATGCGCTCGCCGACCGAAAGCAGCACATCAAGTTCGCGCCCGGCCGGGCTTGCGTTCACGCTACGCGCCATGCCGAGGTAGCGGTCGGTGGTGTCGCCCATCGCCGAAACCACGATCACGAGCTGCGTCCCGCCGCGGAACCTCTCATGGATGATCCGCGCAACGTGCCGGATATCGTCAGCGGAGGCTAACGCCTTCCCGCCGTATTTTTGGATGATGAGATGCATGGGGAATACGGATGCTCGGGAGCGAAAACAACAAGTTACTTGAGCAGGAGCATCTTGCGGCTCTGCGTGACGTCCGCGGATTGCAGGCGATAGATGTAAGTTCCCGACGGCAGATCGGCGGCGTCGAGAGTGACGCGATGCTCGCCTGCGGCCAGCACGCCGTCCACCAAGGTCATCACCCGGCGGCCCAAGAGATCGAAGACCTCGAGCGTGGAGCGACCCTCGCGCGCCAGATCGAAAGCGATCACCGTGGTCGGGTTGAACGGATTGGGATAGTTCTGCTTCAATGCGAACTCGCGCGGAGTCTCCGTTCTGGTTTCAGCAGCGGAGGGAACAATGCCGTCATTCACGCGCTGCGCGTAAATCTCCGGCGGCTCCGGGCCCACTTCCTCGATGCCTTTGTTGTCGGTGTAAACCACAATCATCCCGCCGTATCCGTCGGGGCACAGCACAGGTTCCTCCTGTGCATCCCAAGTCGTGCTGACGATACCCCCGCCGTTGGCCCAGTAGGATTCGTCCACGGCCTGCCCTTCGCCATCCACGTGCGTCGCATAGATATGCGGACGCAATCCGCGATGATCGTCCCAGCAGACGAACAGACCGCTGCCCCCATCCCGCATGATCCGCATAACCCACGGCTGCGCTCCGGCGGCAACCTGACGCCGAACCTGCCAAACGAGAGTGCCGGAGGAATTGAGTTTCTGTAAGTAGATGGCGCTCTCCGAGGATGTCCATCCTACGAAGACGTTTCCGTGGCCGTCCTGAACGATGTTGCGAACGTCATTCCGACCGCTGGCGACCTGCGTTCCCGGGGAAGGCCAAAGCAAGGCTCCCGCGGACGAGACGTGTTGAGCCCGCACAAAGCTCTCTGTCCCGTTGTCTGTCTCCCACGCGCATACGAAGCCGCCGTCGCCGTCGGATTCGACCGCGACAAAGTCCGACGTCAAACTGTCACTGAGGTGGGTCGTCCAAGCGACTTCTCCGTCAGGCTGCACGTTGACGCCATAGAGAGAACCTGAATCCCACGGAGCCACCATATAGATGACGGTACAGCTCCCCTCGGCTCCCACCACGACATCGCTCAGTTCTTGATGCACGGTGGCGGTTTCGTTGAGCGTCACCGGCTCGTCCCACACCGTCTCGCCGGAAGCGGCGATGCGCTGCACACGGACTTTGCCCAACCACATCGCATTGTAAGCCCACCAAACCACATAGCAACCGCCGTTTCCATCGGGCACGGCACGACACTCGCTGTCTCCGTTCCATGGAGGGGTTGTGGAAAGGGCGATGCCTTCCGGCGGGCTGAGCAGACTGCCGGTCGCGCTCACGTGAGCCGCATGCGTCAGACTCGTTGGGGCGTATTGTTCAAACACCGCGTAGAATCCGCCGCTGCCGTCGGTGCAAAGACTGGCGGAAGACTGTCCGAAGTAGCCCTCCGAAGGATGCTCCGGCGTGAGAAGGCTGCCGTTCACCGGCCCCAATACCTGGCCGTTCACGTCGAAGATCTGATAGTAGAGTTCAGGGCAGGTCCAACTGCGGTTATCTAACCAGACCGCCGCATAGCGGCCGGGCGAGAGCATCAGGCTGCGCGCGTGTTCGGCCGTGCCGCAAATGCCGCTGGTGAGAGACACACCCCCTTGCGCCAGAATGCACGCGCCGGTGGCCCGGTCGAGAAACTGATAGCGCATGGAGGAAGCACCGCTGGCAATGTCAATCCAGAAAACAAACGTGCCGTTCGGCCCGGGAACGGAAACGGCGGATGTCTGAGCGGCCGGACTGACCCAAACCGGTGTGCACTCGGTTCCCCATTGCGACACGCCCGCGCTGTTCAACCGACAGGCATAGAGATCGCCGTCCAGTGTGGCTCCATTCATGTTGTCGCGCCAAATACAAACCAGACCGCCCGACTGATCCGAAATGACCTTCGGTTCCACACGCCACGTAGAGCTTGAACTTCCGCAGGTGCCGGTGGCGATGCATACTCCCGCCGTGTCCCATTGCAGCGCGCCCGTTGGCGAGACTTTCTGCGAATTGATCACCGTGCCGGTCGGCCAGTCACGGTCATCACTCCATGCCAGTACACAGCCGTCTATGACCGATCCATTCCGGCTGAGGGCCAGCGACATTCCCGCCGGGTGAAGACACGAGTGGCAAGCGGGTATTCCCCCGGGATTCCAGAGTGCTGCGCCAGCGGAATCAAGACGTTGCACGAAAATATCATTCCAGAAGTTGCGCACCCATCCAACGTAGCAGCCCCCCGCGCCGTCGGGGCAGAATTGCGGCCTCTGACTCGGCATTGCGTCCTCGGTATTGACATAGACACCGCTTCCGCCCCACGCACGCACACCGTCCGGCGTGATTCTCGCGGTGCGCAACTTGTACATGTTGCTCCGCCTCTCGTACCACCCCAGAAACAGGTTTCCGTTCGCATCGCCCGTTCCGCTCATACCGTAGGACATCTGCATGGTATCCGCCACCGAGAGGGGCGAGGCCCATAGCAGTTGGCCGCTGCCGGTGACATGCTGGGCGAGAACAAACCGCGCCCCCGCGCCATCGCTGGTCCACGCCACCAGTGCACCCCCGTTGCCGTCGGCCACCGCCACCAAGGGCTCCGAATGCAGCACTTGCGCACTGGTGTTGATGTCCACCGGAACCCCGGTATGCTGATTGGCCGCCCACATGCGTTGGCCCGAGCTGTTCAGCTTCTGGGCATAGATGTCTCCCCAGCCGGGATCAATGCTGGATCCGCAATCGTTGCGATGGTCAATCCAAAAAACAATCCAACCGCCGTCCACCGCCACGGCCACCGGGTTCACCTGTTCCGCGGGATGAGCAACGACGACCACACCGCCTTCCCCCCACTGGCGCACGCCCGCCGGGCTGATGAGCTGGGCGAAGAGGTCATCGCTGCCGTTCCCCAGATCGCACCAGACCACCAAGGTCTGACCCTGGGAGTCCTGCGCCACGGTATAGGCTCCAATTCCCGCCCCTTGACGAAGGGGCACCCCGGCCTCGTCCCACTGCAATGGGCCGTCACAGAAACCGGTCGCCGGGAAAAGTGCCACCAAGAGGACGGTCGCGCACGCAAGCGAGCAAATCTGTCTGCCGTTCACGGTGTGCCTCCTTTCAGGCTCTTGATTGCAGAGCGGACCACGAGGTTGGGACTCTGGTGTCCCGGCCGTCGCCCCGGGGACCCCGTACTACAGACCCAGAACGTCGCTCATCGTATAGAATCCCGCCGAGCGGTGCTCGAGGACCCAGGCCGCTACACGAAGAGCTCCGACGGCAAAGACCGCGCGTGAATCCGCTTTGTGTGTGATCTCCAGACGTTCGCCCGGGCCGCCGAAGATCAGGCGATGTTCACCGATCACGTCTCCCATGCGCAGGGCGGTGATTTCCGTGTCCTCGCCGGTCGCATTTTCAATGCTGTCCCGCAATCGGAGCGCGGTGCCGGAAGGCGAATCTTTCTTGGCGGCATGGTGAGTCTCTTCGATGTGGCGCGCATAATCGGGCAGAGCCTTGGCGGCCAGCGCCGACAAATGAAACATGAGATTCATGCCCACCGCCATGTTCGGCGAATGCAGAACCGGAATCTCATTTCCCGAGGCGCGGAGTTTGTTCATCACATCTTGCGACAAGCCGGTCACGCCGCAGACATACGCCGCGCCGGCACGCACCGCCAACTCCAAATGATCGAGCACCATGGGGGCCGCCGAAAAATCCAGAATCGCCCGCACATCTTCAGGCAGAACAGAAGGCGGAGCCTCGATGGTGAGCGATTCAACCTTCTCACCGACGTGCGCCGTGTCGTAGGCATGCGTCAGACGGAGCTGCTCGAAGCGCGGAGCCAGCCTCAGGATTTCGCGGCCCATGCGTCCGGCAGCACCAAAAAGCGCAACAACGTGCGTGCGGCTCATATGGTTGCCGCCGCCGCGTGGTATTCGCGCACGGCCTTGGCGATCTTCTCGCGGGTTTCGGCCTTCACGGCAACCAGCGGCAGGCGCAGCTCGTTTTGGATTTTGCCGGCCATCCACAGCGCGCACTTGATGGGCGCAGGATTCGTTTCCAGAAACATGGCCTTCACCAGCGGCGCGATGCGGCGATGCAGAATGAGCGCGCGCATGGGATTGTCCTTCCAGAACACGTCCACCAACTCCACCAAAGGCTCCGGCTCCAGATTCGCGAGAGTGGAGACGACGCCCTCGCCGCCCACGGACAGAACGGGCAGCGTGAGGCCGTCGTCACCCGAAAGGACGTTCACGCGGCCTTCGACGCGCGCGCACAGATCGGAAACCTGATCGAGATTGCCGGAAGCCTCCTTCACGCCATCAATGTTGGGATGATCGGCCAGTTTCTCAATCGTCTCGGGCAGCATGTTCGTGCCGGTGCGAGAAGGAATGTTGTAGATCATCAGCGGCAAATCGGTGCTGTCGGCCACGGTCTTGAAGTGAGCGAGCAAACCTTCTTGCGTGGGACGGTTGTAGTAGGGAACCACGACCATCGCGCCCGAGGCACCGAGCCCGGCGGCCTCTCTCACCATTTGGATTGTGTGCTCCGTGCTGTTGGAGCCGCAGCCGGGAGCCACCGAAGTGTCACCCGCCGCTTCCACGCAGAGTTTTATTATTCGGCGGCGCTCTTCGGCGGAGACGGTTGGGGATTCACCGGTGGTGCCCAGCGGAACGAAACCGCGCACGCCCCGACCGGCCAAATCCTGCACCAGACTTTGGAAAGCGGGCTCGTCAACTTGGTTGTTCTTGAACGGGGTGACCAGAGCCACCCACACGCCGTGATAAAGATGCATGTGTCCTAAGGGATTTGGTACGTATGCCGAGAAGGGGACAGGCGAGGCGAAAATCTCGGATTGCGGGCCGTCCGCCGTTTGTTTCTAAGTGGGGTCAGCCTCGGCCCGCGGGGAAATCCCTCAAAAAAACTAAATATACCCTCCCCCTGCCTCAAAGTCAAACCATCGGTTCAGCCTTGTCCTTGCAGAATCTCTTTCTATTTCTGTAATATCAAGAGAGTACGCGGGCAGGTAGAGGCTGGGGGAGGGCGATGAGCCCGGTTTCTGTTCTTCAACAAGAACTCAAGTTCAGGTTGCCATCTGCCGATAGAACGATAGAAGAACTCAACCGAGCCTGCGCTCCGTTTGTTTTTGGCTTCTCCGCGGCATGGGCCGCAGCGGACTCCCTCCTAAGAATCCAACGTGGAGAACTGACCATATGACCGAGCCCACACTCCTCATCATTGGCGAAAAACATTCCACCCTCGAAACCCTGTCGGAGCGCATTCGCTCTGAGAATCCCTACCGGGTGCTGACTGAGTCGAATCCGGCCAACGTCCTTGACCGGCTGGAGCGCGAGGCGGTGGACCTGATTCTGTGCGACATGGAGCTTTCGCAAGTCTCCGGACTCGAGTTAGTGGAGAAAATCCGCGATGCCCACCGCGATTTGCCGGTGGTGGTCTATTCCGAGAGCAGCACCGCCGAAGAGGTGGCGGCGGCCATGCGCAAAGGGGCGACGCACTATGTGGCGCAGCCGCACGATCCGCGCCTTCTGGCCGCGGCGGTGGACTTTGCGCTCTCGAACGTGCGTTTGGCAAGCGAAGTGGAGAAACTGAAGCGCCGGCTGGGCGGGGATCACAAGTTGGGCGGATTGGTGGGACGCAGCGCGGCCATGCACCGCGTGTTCGACCTCATCCGTGAAGTGTGCGAAGTGGATTCGACCGTGCTCATTCGCGGCGAGACCGGAACGGGCAAGGAACTGGTGGCGCGGGCGCTGCATTTCGAAGGCCCGCGCTCCGCCAAGCCGTTCGTCAAGGTCAACTGCGCGGCGCTGCCGGAAACGCTGCTCGAAAGCGAGCTCTTCGGCCATGAGCGGGGAGCCTTCACCGACGCCAAGCAGATGCGGGTGGGCAAGTTCGAGCTGGCCAACGGCGGGACGATTTTTCTCGATGAGATCGGCGACCTGTCGCTCTCGACGCAGATCAAGCTGCTGAACGTGCTGCAGGATCGTGAAGTCGAACGGTTGGGAAGCAACCGCCGCATTCCGGTGAACATCCGCGTGATCACCGCCACCAACCGCAATCTGGAGCAGCTCATTCAGGAGGGGCATTTCCGCATTGACTTGTACTATCGTCTGAACGTGGTGCCCATCACCATCACACCGCTGCGCGAGCGCGGCGAGGACATTCCGCTTTTGTGCGCGCATTTCCTTGACAAGATCGGCAGCCGTCTGGGCAAGGGTGCGTTCACCATCACCGACGAAGCCATGGCCCTGCTGCTTTCCCACAACTGGCCGGGCAACGTGCGCGAGCTCGAGAATGCCATCGAGCGGGCGATACTGGCCACCAGCGGAACGGAGATCGGCGCCGAAGCTTTTTCGTTCCTGCGCCATCTGGTGTCTGCGCAGAGTGACGTGCCGGGCTGGATGCCGCTATCGGGGCCCGAGAACTTTCCGCCGCAGTTCAGCCAGCCGCGCTCGGACAGCGGGGCGCCGGTGCTCACCACCGGGCCGCTGAAACCCGCGCTGCGCAGCTTTGAGAAGATGTTTATCGAGAGCGCGCTCTCGGCCGCGGGCGGCCACGTGATCCGCGCCGCGCGCATGCTCAAGATTGATCGAACCACGCTCTGGAAGAAGGCCCGTGACCTCGGCATCAACATGCACGCGGAACGGGAGTAAGGAGGACCGGGCGAGCTTTCGCCCGCGACTTCCGGAGACAGCAAAGGGCACGGCTTCGGCCGTGCCCTTGGCGTTTTTCGGTAAAGGTGTGAGCGTGTCATTCCGTTCGCAGACGAACGGAATGACATTCGCTTCTCCCCCCGTTCACGCACTACTGTCTTAATGTATGTTGCCGTGCGGTGAGGGTTTCCATTCTGGGGGTCGAGAGACCTATCCGTGTCGTTCGAGTAGCGCGCGGGGCCGGCGCAAGCGGCGGCCGCCGCAGTGAGACCCCTCGCTGAGCCCGCGGTTGCGCCAGAACG
>JAPKYT010000131.1 GCA_026394155.1 bacterium
AGGGATGAGGGCGGAGGGATGAGGGATGAAACGACATGCGGGCCTGTAGCGCCCAGCTTGCTGGGCTCCTTTCTTCGTAGCCGCGCACGGCCGTGCGATCTTGAATTGTAGCGACACAGTCTGCTGTGTCCATCTTCCCGCCGAGGCACGCGTCCCCGCGTGCCCGGAATCGAGATACAGCGCGAATTCTGAAAGAGGTTCATTCTAACGTGACCCAATTTTAGGAGTAAACAATGTCTCGTCAAGCGAAAACAAACATCTACGCAATTACTCTTGTTGTCCTGTGCATCATTTTGGCAACCTTACTTCTGAACTGTAGCAACGAAAATACAACAAAGGCATCACCACAGCAAAAAAAGGCATCACATGAACTGATAGCGGATCTGACACAAACCGGTCTAATAACGAAAGTCGACAGTTGTCGGGGTGATATTTTCGTAGATCCTCTTATCTGGAGTGCAACATCTTACGAACACAAGAAAATGCTTGCTACTGCCGCGATGATACATTTTGAAGATCAAGGCTACCTGCCGGTCGTTCACTTTCGTGACAACTATACTGGAAAAGAATTAGGCTCTGCTATTTGGGGATGGGGATTTAAGTCCAAAGAGTAACATAATGAGTCGAACACCATTGAAGTAGGCGACTCGAATTTCGGACCAGCGATTGCTCTAATCGGGAAAAGCGGGGCCCGTGCAGACACTTGCCGCCGCGACAAAAGAGAAGGAGGCGAGCATGGCGTGGGTGCTCTTTTGGTTAATATGCGCTGGCGTATGCGCTTGGGTTGCGAAAGAGAAGAATAGGGACAGCCTTGGCTGGTTCTTTCTTGGATTACTGCTTGGACCTATAGGGCTCATTGCCCTTGCTGCTGTTCCAAGTCTGCCCAAGCAACAATAAGACGTTCTCAAAGCGACCGACTCTTAGATTCCCTCTGTGACGAACCTATAGATTCGACCGTACAGTAAGGAACTTTTATGGTACAACGAAACAGTCCGGTAGTATTTGTCTCACACTCTCACGAGGATAAAGACCGATTCGTAACTCAGTTCGCGACCCGACTTCTAGAAAACGGCATAGACGCTTGGGTTGATAAGTGGGAGATTCTTCCGGGGGACAGCTTCGCTGGCAAGATTTTCGATGGTCTCGGCAAAGCTACCGCAGTGGTCGCCATCATATCAGCAAACAGTGTCAACAGCAAATGGGTGAAAGATGAATTAGACGCAGCGACGGTAAAGAGAATTACCGACCAATGCAGATTGATTCCTGTGATCATAGATGAAGTTGAAGTCCCTCCGACTGTTCGCCACTTGGAGCGGGTCAAGATCGACAATCTCGACTCCTATGAGGATGATCTGCGCAAAATAGTAAACGCAGTTTTTGAACATATAGACAAACCTCCATTAGGCGCCCCTCCTGCATACGTAACGACGGCGCTCGATGCAATTCCGGGTCTGACGGAAATCGACACCAGGGTTTTTCGGGTTGCTTGTCAAGTAGTAATGGATGAGGGCCATTTTGCGGTGAATCCGCAACCGATTTTCGATCAATTACGGCAAGAGGGGCTGAGCACTGTTCAAATAATGGAGTCTGTCGAAGTTCTCGAGAACAGAAGTTACGTCGAGACACGAAAAGGTTTGGGCGCAGGCATTGCATTGCTGGTTGTGACGAGCTACGGTTTCGACGAGTACGCAAAGACATATGTGCCAGGATTTGATGAGATTATTCAACAAGTGATAGCCACCTTGGTAAACACGGCACCGCAGAGAAGTGAAGAGATTGTGCTGGCTAATACACCGAGAATTCTGATCAATCATGTCATTGAGACGCTGGTATCCGGCGGACTTGTGAAGGCGATCCGTGTTAAGAATGGTTATGTATTCAGTAAAATTTCATCGGAGCTAAAACGTTACCTGTGATAGGAATCGGGACAGTGCGAGTTCATCTTGTATGAGCACAAGAATAATATTTCTGTTCGCATGAATCATTTCCACGTCTGGTGCAATTTGAAGGCGGGGACGGACGCGCGGGAATTTAGTGACGGCGCGCGGGAATTGCTCTCGTATTTGCATGAGCGCGAACTGATCGAGGGGTATTCGATTGCGCGCCGGGGGTTTGTGATTGCGCCGCCGGACTTGGGGGAGTTCCACGTGACCGTCGAGTTCCGCAGCATTGAACAGATGGACGGCACGCTGGCCTTTGTCTCGAACGGCAGCGAAGAGGCGGCCGCGTTCTATCAGCCGCTGGCCGAAATGATTCGAGATGTGTCGCTCGCGATGGACAGGGATTTTCCTGAAGAAATACGAGAACGGCGGGAAGTGTCATCCTGAATGTCGTCTTCGACGAGAAGGATCACTAAAAGTTGGCGCGGCAGCCGAAGAGACCCTGAGTGATTCTTCAGCTCGAAGACGAGCTTCAGAATGACAAACAACAAGATCACACCATAGACATCATGAACGACACACCGAAACTCAAGCCGGGCTGGCAGCCGGTGGAAGACGTCAACTGGGACGCCTACATGGACGCCATCTCGAAAGCCAAGAACAAGCAGCAGATTCTGGCACACCTCAGGAATCTGATCGAGAACAAAGGCTACGGGAACATGATCCGCGCGGCCGAGCTTGCCTTCAACCGCCTCACTGAAGTGCTGCCGGGCGAGAAAGGCTCCATCGGCGTGCATGCCTACGTGGACGGCAAGGAAATCTACACCAACTTCCGCTTCGCTCCCGCCGGCGGCAAGAGTGGCAAGGACGAGTTCAATTACTGAGGGATGAGGGCGGAGGGATGAGGGATGAGGGATGAACCCCGAAAACTTGAAACGTGAAACTTGAGACTTGAAAGACACCGCCGGGGCGGTTGATTCGCGGTGGCAGTCGTCTTCGCCTGCCCCGCTCGAAAGAGAAGATTCCGGCAGGGTCGGCGACTCCTTCTCGGCGGAAATAGGAACGACATGAAAAAGATTTCAGACGATAATACCCTTGATCTTCCGCTCAACGGCAACGGGCGCGAACGCGTGCAGCCGGTGAACGTCGAAGACGAGATGAAGACGTCCTACATCAATTACTCGATGTCGGTGATCGTCTCGCGCGCCTTGCCCGACGTGCGCGACGGCCTGAAACCGGTTCATCGCCGCATTCTTTACGGCATGATGGAACTCGGGCTCGGCGCGGGACGGCCCTACAAGAAATGCGCGCGCATCGTGGGCGACGTGATGGGAAAGTACCATCCGCACGGCGACGCCGCCATTTATGATACACTGGTGCGCATGGTGCAGAATTTCTCGCTGCGCTATCCCTTAGTGGACGGACAGGGCAACTTCGGCTCGGTGGACGGCGACGGCGCGGCGGCCATGCGGTACACCGAAGCGCGCATGAACCGCATCTCCGAGGAAATGCTCGGCGACATTGACAAGGAGACGGTGGATTTCGTTCCCAATTACGACGAAACTCTCAAAGTTCCGAGCGTGCTGCCGTCGCGGCTGCCGAATCTTCTGGTCAACGGCTCGGACGGCATCGCGGTGGGCATGGCCACGCGCATTCCGCCGCACAATTTACGCGAAGTGCTGAGCGCGGCCATCGCCATGATTGACGATCCGGCCATCACCGTCGAAGGACTGATGCAGCACGTCACGGCGCCGGACTTTCCCACCGGCGGCATCATTTTCGGACGACAGGGCTTCAGCGAGGCCTACCGCACGGGCCGCGGCCGCATCACGGTGCGCGCCAAAGCCAACATTGAAGAGCCCGCGAAAGCGGGCGGCCGCACCAAGATCGTGATTTCGGAAATTCCGTATCAGGTCAACAAGACACGCCTCATCGAGAGCATCGTTCAGCAGATTAACGACAAGAAGATCGAGGGCGTGGCCGACATCCGCGACGAGTCCGACCGCGACGGCATGCGGCTGGTGCTGGAAATGAAACGCGACGCGGTGCCCGACGTGGCGCTGTCGCAGCTTTTCAAGCACACGCCGATGCAGGAGACCTTCGGCGTCATCATGCTGGCGCTGGTCAAGGGGGCGCCCAAGATTCTCGATCTGCGGCAGATGATCGAGTACTATCTCGATCACCGCCACGAGGTGGTTTATCGCCGCGCGCAATTCGAACTGAAGCAGGCGCGGGAGCGCATGCACATTCTCGAAGGCCTGCAGATCGCGGTGGACAACATTGACGAAGTGATTGAGATCATCCGCAAGGCTTCGTCAACCGAAGTGGCCGCGGCCGAGCTGCGGACGGCGTTCGCGCTCAGCGAGGTGCAGGCCAAGGCCATTCTCGACATGCGGCTTGCGCGTCTGACCGGACTGGAGCGGCAGAAGCTAAGCGACGAAATCCGCGAACTCAAAGTGCGCATTGCAGGCTTGCAGGAGTTGGTGGCTTCGCGCGAGAAGCGCATGCTCGTGGTCAGAAATGAGCTGCTGGAACTGCGCGAAAAGTACGGGGACGAGCGCCGCACGGAAGTGGTGGACGACACCGGCGAAGTGCAGCTTGAAGACCTGATCGCGACCGAAGAGATGGTGGTGACGATTTCGCACGGCGGTTACATCAAGCGTTTCCCGGTGTCGGGATTTCGCAAGCAGGGCCGCGGCGGACGCGGCAGTCAGGGAGCCTCCACTCGCGAAGAGGACTGGATCGAGCACCTCTTTGTCGCTTCGACACACGATTACATCCTCTTTTTCACCGACAAGGGGCGCTGTTATTGGCTGAAAGTGTATCAGATCCCGCAGCTCGGAAGAGGCACCCGAGGCAAGGCGCTGGTCAACCTCATCGAGCGCAGCGCCGAGGAAAATGTGCGCGCGTTCGTGACGGTCAAGGAGTTCCGCGAGGATCGCTACGTGCTGATGTGCACCAAGAACGGCACGGTGAAGAAAACGCAGCTTTCCGATTTTTCGAATCCGCGCTCTTCGGGCATCATCGCGCTCAATATCGCGGAAAATGACGAGCTGTTGAACGCCGCGCTCACCGACGGCTCGAACGAAGTGATTATCGGCACATCGGAAGGCAAGGCGGTGCGCTTCGGTGAAAGCGAAGTGCGACCCATGGGCCGGACCGCCACCGGCGTGCGCGGCGTGATGCTGAAGGCGGGAGCGAGCGCGGTGGGGATGATCGTGGCGCACGAGCGCTCTTCCATTCTCAATGTCACTGAAAACGGCTACGGCAAGCGCTCGGCGGCGGAAGATTTCCGGCTCACCAAGCGCGGCGCGCAGGGAGTGCTTGCGCTCAAGACCACGCTCAAGACGGGCCCGATGGTGGTCATCAAGGAAGTGGCCGAAAACGACGATTTGATTATCGTCACTTCGAACGGCGTGGTCATTCGCCAGAGCGTGGCCAACATCCGCGAGATGGGCCGCGTGACGCAAGGAGTGCGGCTCATCAAGCTCGATTCCGGCGACCGCGTCAGTGCCGTGGCCAAAGTGGTGAAGGACGAAGACGAAGAGGTCGAGGCGGGAGAAGAGAGCGGAAACGGAGAGGGATGAGGGATGAGGGATGAGGGATGAAGGAAGCCTCCGCCAAAGAGCCTCGTCGCGGTGAGAGGTCGCTGGTCGTGACTTTCTGGCTGCCGATGATGGCCAGTTTGTTCGACGTGCTGGCCGTCACGGGCGCGGCGCTGCTCTCGTACTACCTGCGCTTTCACTGGCCGCTGATGCAGGCCTTGCCGCCGCACTGGAAAATCACCGACACCTATTACTATCTCACGTTCGGTCTGGTGTTGGGCGTGGTGTACGTAGCGATTTCGTGGTCGTACCGCGGCTACAACGTTCGCGTGCGGCAGCCGCTCGATCAGGAAGTGGGCCGCATCTTGCGCGGCTCGGTGCTGGCGCTGGGTCTGGTGTTGGCGGCGATCTTTTTCTATCGCGAGTTCAGCTATTCGCGGCTGGTCTTTCTGCTCACGTTGCTCTTCATGGTTCCGGCGTTGATCGTGTCGCGCTCGCTCTTTCAACGGGTGCAGATTGCGCTCTTCCGGCGCGGCGTGGGCGTGCAGCGGGTCGCATTATGGGGAACGGGCGAGGTGGCGGCCAAACTGTGGAGAGATTTCGAGCGTGGGCGCACGCAGGGATTCGAGCTGGTGGGCGCCGTGGGCAAGCCGCCGGTGGAGAATGTGCAGCCTTTGGGCGAGGTGGAGCAGCTTCGCGATCTGGTGTTTGCGCATGATCTCGATCTCCTGGTGATGGCTCCGCCGCCCGAGGAAGAGGACCGCATGAACGAGGTGATGAAGGCGGCGGAGGGACTGACGGTGGAACTTCTCTACTGCCCGTCGGCGGTGGAGATCACGCGCTCGCGCATTCGCGTCACCGAAGTCGGCGGCCGGCCGATTCTGCGGCTGAAGACGGTTCCCATGGCCGGCTGGCGCTATGTGGTGAAGCGAACTCTGGATTTTGCGTTTTCCGCGCTCTTCTTGCTCGCGTTCTCGTGGCTCTACGGTCTCATCGCCTTGGCCGTGCGTCTGGACAGCGGCCGCCCGATTTTCTACAAGCAGCGGCGGGTGGGCATGGACGGCCGCGAGTTCGACGTGATCAAGTTCCGCACCATGCGCACCGACGCCGAGGCCAAGACCGGCCCGGTGTGGGCGAAGGGCGGCGATCCGCGTGCCACGCGGGTGGGACGTTTTCTGCGTCGCTGGTCGCTGGACGAACTGCCGCAGTTCTGGAGCGTGCTGCGCGGCGAGATGTCGCTGGTGGGTCCGCGTCCCGAGCGGCCGCATTTCGTGGAAGAATTCTCGCGCCACATTCCGCAGTATCTCGACCGCCACCGCGTAAAGTCCGGTCTCACCGGCTGGGCGCAGGTGTGCGGGCTGCGGGGCAGCGACTCGACCATCGAAGAGCGCACCGAGTACGATCTGTTTTACGTTGAAAACTGGAGTTTGTGGTTCGACGTCCGCATTTTGCTGCGCACCGTGGTGGAAGTGATTCGCGGTCGCGGCGCGATGTAGGCGTCGGTGGAGAACCGCTGAACTTTGCACAGACAGGAGACTGTCCCATGCCCCGTCACACATCCCAATCCCACGATGGTCCGAAGATTTCGGACGCCACCGTGAAGCGGCTGTCCAAGTATTACCGGACGCTGCAGAACGCCATCAGCGCGGAGAAGACCACTATTTCCTCCGAGGAGATTGCGCGGCTTAACGGCCTGACGGCCGCGCAGGTGCGCAAGGATTTGTCGTTTTTCGGCGCCTTCGGCCGGCGCGGGCTGGGCTACAACGCGGTGGATCTGCACCGCAACATCGGGCAGATTCTCGGCCTGCACCGGACGTGGAACGTGTGCCTGGTGGGCGCGGGAAACATCGGCACGGCGCTGGCGCACTTCCGTCAGTTTGCGGAGCAGGGCTTTCTCTTCAAGCTGATTCTGGACAGCGATCCGGCCAAGTGGGGGACGAAGATCGGCGATCTGGAGATTCAGGATTTCGAGCGCTGCGACGATCTGGTGAAGCGCGAGAAGATCAAGATCGCGGTGGTGGCGGTGCCGGGGCTCGCCGCGCAGAAGGCGGTGGACCGGCTGGTGGCGGCGGGCATCAAGGCCATTCTGAATTTCGCGCCGGTGACGATTCTCGTTCCGCCCGGAGTCTACGTGCGCAACGAGAACATGGTGATCGAGATCGAAGCGCTCAGTTACGCGCTCACCAGCAAGGGTGGCCATCGCCCGCGGACGGGAACGTTGCCTGTGGTGTGAACGGTGGGAAGTTGTTCGCGGGGAGATTCTGTCTCCCCGCTTTTGTGTATAGTGTGATAATCGAGACAACACGCCAGTTGTCACGGCGACAAGTCTCTGGATTCGCCGATTCGCTGAACGCTCGATGGAGACAAACCTCGTGTTGAACAATAGACAATCGAGTTGAGCCGTAAATGCGGGTCACCAAAGTTAGCAGACAGGACTTGCTCCACTCTTGTCAGGTGCAAGTGGACAAGATGCTTGCACGATCGCAGACAAGAGTAATATTCCCGCTGATCACACTTGGCCTCGTAAGAGCCTACTTGCATAAAGGCAAGAGGGTGTTTGTTGACAAGGAAATACGAGAATTGTACGAGCAGACCGTCAACGATGCAAAACAGTTTCTCGGTCACGATATGCACATTGGAGGAAAGTATTATGATGCGTATCCATCTCGCAATTTGCCCAAATACGGAGTCCTGAAAGTCCTCGGAAATGGAGAGTACAAACTGGAGGAACCATTCGCACTTAGTGCAGCAGACTTGTTATTATGGATACCGCACCGAATCCAAGAACATATCGAAACAAAACTGGCAGCAATTCCCAAGCTATCGCATCGCGAATACCGAGTTCAAATATCGGAAGACAGCAAGGCGTTTCAAGAGATTATCCTCCAACACATTGACCGAAACCCGGTGAACTTTGAGATCTTCTGCTTCGCGATCATCAAGGTCCACTTAGAAAAGTTTGCCTGTAGAGTCTATAGGGATACCAGAACGTCGGCGCACGACAGAGGTGTGGACATCTCGACGGATTTCGGTGTTGTATACCAGATAAAGAAACTTAGAGTTGTTAATAGGAAAGAAGCGGATAGTGTTTACGCAGAATTAAGGGCGAATTTCGATTCAGAGAGACTGTCAGACGGAAAGGTCATACTCATCATCGATGATATTGCCAAGCCGCTTAAGAAGTACCTAATCAACATGAAGGTACAGTCAATCCAGAAGCAGGAGATCCTTCGTCTTGCTGCCCAATTTGATGACGCAGAAGATCGCGAGAAGGTGCTTCGAGTGGTGAGTGATGAATTCCGGCGCGAGTACGCAAGCGATATTGGTAGAGAAACGGTCTGAGGACTTGTTTCATGTCATGGCGGAAGGACTCGTTATTGCGGCTACAAGAGCGGCGGGCAAAAGCCCGCCGCTTGCCATTTGTCTCGGCCCGGACCCACACCCGGGAGGGTGTGGGCTAGTTTTTCAAAAACTCTCCCCCCACTTCAGTGGAGGGACGCAAGGGGGGTTCTTCGCCGCCGCGATGAAGAACCCCCCTTTTGTCCCCCCGTCCACGGGGGGAGAATCATATTACTCATGAGCCATGACTCCGATCTTCGGGCAGTCAGCCGCGAGTGGACATTCGCTGCATTTCGGTTTGCGCGCATTGCAGATTTGACGGCCGTGCCAGATCGTGGCATGACCGAAGAGAATCCAGTCCTCCTGCGGAATCAGCTTCATCAAGTCCTGCTCGATTTTCCCGGGGTCCTCCTCTTTCGTTAAGCACATGCGCTGCGCAAGGCGGGAAACGTGCGTGTCCACCACCACTCCGGTAGCGAGGCCGAAGGCGGTGCCCAAGATCACGTTGGCGGTTTTGCGGCCGATGCCGGGCAGCTTGACCAGCGCATCCATATCTTTAGGCACTTCTCCGCCGAACTGCTCGATAATGCCGCGCGAAAATCCCTGAATGCTGCGCGCTTTGTTGCGAAAGAAACCGGTGGGGCGGATGGCGGCTTCAAGTTCGCCGCTGTCGGCCTCGGCGAAGGCGCGCGGCGTGCGGTACTTCTTGAAAAGATCGCGTGTCACGATGTTCACGCGCTCGTCGGTGCATTGCGCGGACAGAATCGTGGCCACCGCGAGTTCGAACGCGCCGTGGTGTTTGAGCGCGCAAGTGGCCTGCGGATACGTTTTGAAGAGCGCATCCTTCAGACGCAACGCGCGAGCTTTGACATCGGATTTGGGCATGGGATAGAAACGGAGTTGAGAGAGATTCTGAACGCCCACGCGCGAAGCCACCCCCCTTTTATCCCCCCGTCCACGGGGGGAGAGCGCGGTGTCCAGAATGACAAGACCCGATTCCGGCCGGGTGGCGAAGACTGACCCGGCTCGGCGGCCGTGAAGCGTGCGGTGTGCGGAATGACAATGGGGACAAACAGCCCAGCAAGCTGGGCGCTACTTGACCATCACCGCTTTCATCATGTGCGTTTCGCCGAAAGCGGTGACGCGGATGAAGTAAATGCCGCTGGGAAGGGCGCCGCCGTCAAAAGCGAGGTGATGAACACCGACCTCAAGCTCTCGGTTCACGAGCAGGGCAACCTGTTGGCCGAGGCGGTTGAAGACTTGGGCCACCACGCGCGTGGGCGACGGCAAGTCCAGCGCAATCTGCGTAGCCGAATTGAATGGATTCGGATACGGCTTGCCGATGGCGAACTCGGACGGAACCGCCGCCCCGCCGACAGCCGACGCCGTGATGGAAAAGTCCGCCGCGCTCTCGCAGAAGGTCTGCGAGTCGTAAAGGGTGGCGACGCGAACGCGGCAATGGGCGGAAGCGGGTTCGGCGGGAGTCCACGCGTATTCGCCGTCATTGGCCGTGTTGGACACCACGCTTTCCCACGTCCCGTCGGGATAATCCCGGTTGAGAGTGATGCGCACATTGCCCTGATGTTCGGGGGCCGACCAGACAATGACGAACGGCAGGCCCGCCGGCAACTCCTCGCCGCCACCGGGAGCGCTGACGCTCATTTGCGGCGGCCGGATGACGAAGTCGCCGTCGGACTCGTCGAAAATGCCGGGACGGGTGGACGAGACCAGACGCAGCCGGGCGTGCTGTGCGGCGGGCATGCGCACGATCCACAGCACGGTCGAATCGTCCGTTGCGCTGCCAAAGGTCTCCCACTCGCCATTGGGATAGTTGCGGTTCAAGAGGAGCTGCAAGTCCTCCGGCACTAACAGACGCTCGAAGCGCACCGTGTCGCGCGCGCCGGTGAGAATCGTCTCGCCCCCGTTGGGCGAAATGATCCGCAACTCGGGCAGGATGATGCGCGCGTCGGCGTCGGTGGTGTCCGTCTGACCGGCGACGGTAAGATGCTGAATCCGCCAGCGCACGTGATCGGAGACGGATCCGGTCACCGTCCAGTTCTCAGCGCCGTCATTGGCGGTGGCGGCGAAGAGTATTTCCCAGGCGGCGGACGGATACGTGCGGTTCATTTCGATGCGCACCTGACCGCCGAAAGAGATTCCGCTCCAGCGCATTTCGATGACCTGACCGGGCTCGAAAATCTCGTTGCCGGAAGGGTAGAGCAGAGCGATGCGCGCGCCGCCGGTGTGAAGCTCCCACATGCCGCGGCCGTGCGTGGCGATGCGCAACACTCCGGTCACCGTCTGCAATTCCATGTCGTCCACGCGCACCGCCGGCAATCCGTTTCCGAGGATTTGCCAGCTCGCACCGCCGTCGTTCGTGCGGTAGACTCCGACGTCGCCGCCCGCGTAGAGTGTGGAAGGTTCACTGGGATCCACGATCACGTCCTGAAACGGCACGTCGGGAAGGTTGCCCGACACGTTTTGCCAAGAGGCCCCCGCGTTTTCGGATTTCCAAATGTGCCCGTAGCCGAAACCGGACACGGTGACGTAAACGACAGGGGCGGACAGCGGATCGGGAACCATGCGGGTGATCCACGCGTTCGGCAAATTCGAGGTGATGTTCGTCCACGACGCGCCCGATGGATCGTAGCGATAGGCGCGGTTGTTCGACCCGACATACAGTCGCCCGGACACGGTGGGCGAGGCGCTGATCACCTGCAAGTCTCCGTTGCCGAGACTGGTGCCTACCTGCACCCACTGGCTGTCGCGGCCCTGATTGGTGGACTTCCAGACGCTGCCGTTGGTGGTGGTGGTGTAAATCGTGAGGTGATCGAAGGGATCGAGCGCCATGGGCGTGACCCAGGCGCCGTTGCCGTTGATGCCAGGATTGATTTCGTGGAAGCTCTGGCCGCCGTTATCGCTGCGGTAGCGGTTGCCGTTCTGGTACTCCACGTAGATGGTGTTGTTGTTCGTGGGATCCACCAGACAGTAGCCGCCGTCGCCGCCGTAAACCATCTGCTGATTGGGATCGGCGTGATAGCGGAAGGTGCCGTTGTCCTGCGTGCCGCCGTAAGCGAGGGCGGAGTCGAGCGTGGCGTTGCCCATCGCATAGTACTGGAAGGTGACGAAGCCGTTGTTGCGCTCGATCCACGACAGGCCGTTGTCGGTGGACTTGAAGATGCCGCCGTCGGTGACTTCCCAGAGTTCGTTGGGGCGCGCGGGGTGAAAGACGATTTCGTGATGGTCGGCGTGAACGTAGTGCGGGTCGCCGAAAGAACGCCACCAATCGCTGAGCTGCGTCCACGTGCCGCCCGAGTTGTCTGAACGATGAATGTCCACTCCGGCCGAGAAGACCACGTTGGGCTGCCCCGGCTTGGCAACGATGGCCATGTCGTACCACCCCTGAAAGTTGTAATGGTTGATGCCCTCGGGCGACATCAGCGTCCACGACCCGCCGTTATCCAGCGAGCGGTAGACTCCCAGCATCTGGGTGCCGTTGCCATCAAAGGTGCCGCAGATGCCGGCCCAGACAATTTGCGAATTGTCCGGGGAGAAGGCGATGACCGTGCGGCCAATGCGACTGGCGGAGGGAAGGCCGGTCGAGGAACGCGTCCACGTCAGGCCGTTGTTGGTGGAGCGGTAGATGCCGTTGATGTTGCTGCCCCACGGATTTCCCGGCGCGCAGAGCAGCGTATCGGGATCCTGCGGATCGCGCACCAGCTCTTTGATTTCGCCCGAGCGCACCGTGCTCCACGTTTGGCCGCCGTCGGTGGAGCGTTGCAGGCCGTCCATAGTGGCAGCCAGCACAATCTGGCCGTTGCGCGGATCAATGTTCAGTTGCAGGATGCTTTTGCCCTGAGTGTAGGGAAAGGAGAGACCGGTGGGATTCCACGACTGCCCGCCGTCGGTGCTCTTCAGAAGGCCGATGCCGGTGACGGCGTCAATGTTGTAGTAGCCTTCGCCGGTTCCCAGATACATAATGTTTGGATTGCTGGGATCGAGTTCAAAGCAGCCCACCGCCAGATTGGCGAGACCATCGGTGAGAGGGAACCAGCTGGCGCCGGCGTTGGTGGACTTCCATAGGCCGCCGCTGACCGCGCCCACGTACATCGTATCGGGATGGCCGGGATGAAAGCGCAGCACGCGGGCCCGGCCGCCGTGATTAGAGGGGCCGAGGTTGCTCCATGTCTCGTCGAGGGTTGCGCGGGCCATGCGAGCGCGCTGCTGCAACGCGTCCCAATACGCGCCCAACGGCACGCTGCCGTCGGGCCAGCCGCGCTGTTTCGCGTCCCACTCAAAGCGCTTGAAAGGTTTGTAGCCGTGCGCGCGCGGCCAGTCGCTGCGGGAATCGTAGTAGGCTCTCCACGGCGCAAGCGACTCGTTCATGTTGACCATCGTTCGCGCGGGCGGCGTTTGCGACCAGAGAAATGTCGCGCCGCCGAGAAGCGCGGCCAGAGAGACAAAGAGAATTCTGCGGGCAGACATGATGGATGTCCAGAGCTAATCTTCAGGCGTGAAAAACTTTGACCTCGACGCCGGTTTCCGTTTTGGCCTGTACGGCGATCTTGTGCAGGCGCTCGGGCGGAACGAGCCGGATGTCACATTCGGGTACCGGGCGGTCAATGGAATAGAGATGCACTTCGGTGGGGCGAATGCGCACCAATTGTTCGAAATAGGCGTGCAAATCCAGCGGCGTGACGTTGGTGGGCGTGCCGTCCACCAAGACCGTTTGGAGGATGATGTCGCCCGCATTCGAAAGCAGGTAGGTAATCTCTTCGAAACTCACGTCGCGCGCGGGCCGGTTGACGGCGCGGAAGATTCGGGCGCTGCCCGCGTCGAGCTTCAACACCGGCAGATCAATGCGGCCTAAGACCTCGCGTACGCGCTCGAACACCAGACCGGTGGAGTTTGAGAGCAGCGCGACCTTCACCGCCGGCCGATAGCGGTTGCGCAGGTCCACCACGGCATTGGCGATCTCGGGAAATTCGGGGTGCAACGTGGGCTCGCCGTTGCCGGAGAAGGTGATGAGATCGAAGGCCGTTTCCGACTTCAGGGCCTGCTGAACGGCGGCGATCACGTCATCGGCGGAAGGCAACTCGGACGCGAACTTGCCCGCGTGCAGCGTGCAGCGGCGGGTGAGGCCGTAGTGGCAATAGACGCAGTTGAACGAGCACAGCTTGTCGCGCGCGGGCATGAGATTGATGCCCAGCGAGCGGCCGTACCTCCGCGAGTTCACCGGCCCGTAAAGGATACCCTGCTTAAGGTCGAGAAGCATGCACGACCCCAAAGAGAGACACACACATTATGGCCTTATTGAGATGCAAGGCGTTCGGCACACACACTGTGGTCAAGCACACATGAATAGCAAAACTCTCGTCCAAGGTTGGTTAGCCCGATACATTTTCGCTGAAAAGAGTGCTTTCGGCCATCGGTTTTCTCGATGGTCTCGATGTAGTCTGCAAGATCAGGTGAGTTCTCAAGCGGGGTATAGATGCCGCTCTCCACGATCTCGGTTTCTGGAATCTCTACCAGCCCAAGACGAACAAGGTTATCCAGATAGGCAGGAGTGGCGTCCGGAAGCACGCAGTCGGCTTTTGAGCCGAGAAGCGAGAAATTCCGAACATAAAGACAGTATTCTGTTCTGCGCGGCAACATTCCCAGCAGATCAACGACGGGATGCGCAATTGCAACGTCCTTTGCGAGGAAGTGAACGATCTTTGCCTCATCAGGCACAAGGTTCTTAAGAATTTCGACGAAACCAGGGTGAGCAGATGTAGCTGTAACAGAGTCCATCGAAGTGGCAAGAAGTGTAGCGAACATCTCCCGCAAGACTTCATTTCCACCAGCAAAACGGAGTGCTTCAATTGCGGGTCCAGCAACAATCGGATCAGGCGTCTTGATCCTCTCTATCGGTACACCCTCCAGTTTCTCAGCAAGCCGACGGGTCAGATAAGCCTCCAACTCCTCAGCACCCCAAACGAGAAGGCGAAGGGGCATTAATCCAGCATGCACGGCCTTCTGCAGCTCTCCACCGATGGTCTGAGCTGATGGCTGGAACACATCCTTGTACACGGGGAAGGCATCGAGAAGGCCCTTGACAGCATTAGCGGCATCTTTGATCTTGCCAGATTCGGGAAATTCAGCCATTAATGGCTCCTACGCTTCTTTGTTGTTCAATAATGAGGGCCTTTTCGACGGTCGGAGATCGCCGCCAGTTTCTTAGTGCGCCGAGCAGGGGTCGCCGACCCTGCCGGAATCTTTCTCTCCGAGCGGGCGTGTTCAGAAACATGCCGCCGCCATTAGAGTCGCTCTGTCAGGTTCTTGAGGATGATCCGGATTATGCCGGACTGAATCTCATCCAAACGGACTTTCGCGAGGCCGACCTGCTTGAGCGCCTCCATCTCCCCAAGGCCACGAGCACCTCGGATGAGGGACTCCAGATCATCCTTACTGATCTTTCCCTCGGCGTATTGCTGTAGCCACCTTGCCAAATCTTCTTTGTTCTGTTCAACGGCCTTGGTTATGCCGCTTGCAACCTTTTCCGGGAGATGGCCGACCTCTTCCTTAATGTACTTGGCGAGGTCGCTTTTGAGCGACTCTAAGAGCTCTGTAATAGCGGGCATGACTGTTCCCTCCTACTCGGAAATGTCTTGTGGTTTCAGCTTTCCGCTTTCTAAGCCAATGATCTTGTCGAAAGCTGCTGCGACCTGAGCTTTCTTCTCCTGCAGGTACGTATCGGAGGAGATTGGGGCTTGTCTCCAGCGATCAAGAAACTCGCCGAGTAGGCCCCGGCTCGGATCCATGAGGATCTCCAAAAGCTTCGTCGAAATCTCGTTCTTCGGAATACCCTTTGCATACTCATGTGCCTTCCCAATGTCGGTGACAAGAGCCGTAATCTCTGCCTCGTGTTGCACGTATGAATCATGTGCTTTGTCCATCAGAGCAAGTGACTCAACCTTGAGTGATGTTGCGTGAACGTAGGCAGTCTGATCGTACAGAGCGATTCTTTTCGCGCACCCTGCCGCAAAGAGCATGGCAAGGGAGCAGATCAGCACCGCGGCTGACACACGTGACCTTTGAGTGAATACTGGGAACATGAGAGTACCTCCGCGTTACGACAACAGCCCTAAGACAGAACCTATCCCGGGTGCTTGCATTTCCCCGCAATTTTGCCTAAACTACGAGTAGCCCAAAACGTTAAGATAAGCACAAAGCGGCCGAAAGGCAATCGGAGGAAGGTGCCGCCCCGCCGAAGACTTCTCTTTAGCGCAGGCGGCGACAGCCGTTCCAATGCAAGCAAATCAAGACTTTGTGTTGATGACCTTGGGGTATTTTGGGGCACGAATCGGGAGGAGCCATGCGGTCTGGGCCTCCACTGATCCTTGACGGAGCGATGGGCACCGAACTTGAACGGCGCGGGTTCGACGCCCGGCTGCCGCTCTGGTCGGCTTGGGCGCTGATAGAAGCCCCCGATCTGGTCAAGCAGATTCACGCCGACTACACGCGGGCGGGAGCGCAAGTACTGACCGCGGCCACCTTCCGCACCACTCGCTACACTTTGGCAAAGGAGAATTTGGCCTCGTGGGCGGACGAACTGACGGCCTTGGCAATCCGCTTGGCGCGGGAAGGCGCCCAAGACGTGAATCTCGGCGCGGAAATCTCCGTGGCCGGGTCTTTGGCTCCCCTCGAAGACTGCTATCATCCCGAGTGGACTCCATCCAGTGATGTGCTGAGCAAAGAGCACGCGCACACGGCGGGGATGCTGGCCGCGGCGGGAGCCGATCTGATTCTCGTCGAGACGCAGAACTCCGCACGGGAAGCGCTCATTGCTGCCAAGGCGGCGCTGGAGACGAAGCTGCCGGTGTGGGTGTCTCTCATGCCGCGCCGCTCCGATGAGCTTTTCAACGGCGATCCGTTGGTCACTACCACCAAGGCCATCCGCGAATTGGGAGCGGAAGCGATTCTCATCAACTGCTGTCCGCCGGACTTAGCGGCGGCGGCCTTCCGCACGCTGCGAGAAGCCATGCCCGAGGCGCGCTTGGGAGTATATCCGAATTCCGCATCGCACGAGGGCAGACCGTGGGAGTTTGCGGGCACATTCGCACCCTCGACCTTTGCCCGCTGGGCCGTGGAACTGGCCGGAGAGGCCGACATCATCGGTTGCTGCTGCGGAACCACGCCCGAGCACGTGGCGGCGCTGGTGCGCGATCTCAGGGATGCGGAATTATTGCCATAGGCAAGAGACCCGCCATTGCCGGTCAGGAGACCGACAACGGCGGGAAAACCGTTGGTCATCCTGAGTCATTGTTTGGAGGGAGAAGATGAACGCAACGAATCTGGAATTGCAGACCTTGGCGGCCCGGCTGCACAAGCTCGAAAAACGGGACCGCATCTGGCGGCTCATCATCGTCATTGCGCTGCTGTTAGTGATCGCCTTTCCGGCCACGTGGTTCATGATGGAAGGCTCTTCGCTGGAGTCGCACAGCTATGTGTTGGTGGACTCGCACGGCAAGCGGCGAGCCATGTTCGGAACGAGCCAAGACGGATCACCCAGCCTCGTCTTCTACGACAAGGATGGCCGGATTCTGATTCTGGCCAACACCAAAGACGACGGCACGTCGTCTCTGGCCCTGTACGACAAGAACGGTACGGTTCTGTTCAAGGCTCCGTAAGCGGCGCGGACAGAACGCAGGTAGATACCCTGATCCGGTGAAACGGAGGATGGCGCTATGAGAACGTTTTTCGCGCTGCTGTTGACGGTCCTGATCGGCCTTTCAGGCTGCGCCCTGCTGCAGCCGAAGAAGGGCGAGGTCAAGCCCGAAGGATTCGGGAAATCCCGGACCGGTGACTTGATTATCAGTCCCGTTCAGGATACGGTGGCCGCCGAATGGGGCGTGACCACCGAGACGGCGGTGGAGGTTACGTGGGCGGCGGCCCAGAAATATGCGGTGCAACTTGCTCCGGCCGCCGGCACGCCGCGCTGGTTAGGTGTGGAGTTGCAGCCCACCATTGTGGATCCTCCCGGCCGCATCGTTGTTCGCATCACGCCGGTGGTGGGCGAGGCCCGGCTGGGCGCGGCGAAGTTGGTGTTGGAAGGCTCGGCCTACGGTATCAGTCGTCCGGTGCAGACCGAAATCGTGATCCTGCTGCGGCGGCAGGCCGGGGAGTTCGCGCCGCTCCTCGCGGCTCCGGTGACGGTAGAGTGCCGGAACATCTGCGGCAAGGTGGACCGCCAGGGAAGGCTCGTCTTTTATGACGTGCTGCGCGAGAAGGGCCAAACCTGCGGCGAAGAGGTCAGCCTGCCGGAAAACCAGCGCGTCGGCGCCAACACCTTCCAGCTCGCGGAGCGGGGCTTCGGCTACGGCCGCACCTGCCGCGTGGCGGGCGTTTACGATGCCCTGGGCAATCTGTCGTTCGTCAACTTGGGGATTTCCTCGGCGGTGCCACGGGGCGCGATGCTGCTTTCTCTGCGGGCTCCTGCTAACTGCTGGCTCTCCGCCGACAACACGGTGGCGCTGGTCGAGGCGTCGGGCATGGCTCTGCCCTATGATGTGCTGACGGGTCTGCCGCTGGCTCCACCCTGCCGGATTTCGGGAAGCTTGTCATCGGCTCTGCTGAGCGGCACGACGCTCACCAGCGGATCGTGCTCGTGGGAAATCCAATAGAAAGGACGAGGCAGAAGACTTGAAACGTGAAACTTGAAACCTGAAACAGACTCGGCTGTAGCGCCCAGCTTGCTGGGCTCTTCGTAGCGCCGCACGGCAGTGCGCTCGGAGAAGAATCCCCCTTTTGGACCTGTCTCGAAATAAGGTGAAGGCTGAGGGCCGAGAGTTGAACAGATGACTCAACGCTCTCAAAATTCTCAATTTGAACGACTCGATTCCGGCCGGGTTGCGAAGACTTAACCCGGCTCGGCGGCCGAAGAGCGCACAGCCGTGCGGCACTACCACGCGGCATCATCATTGAACAAGAACCCCCCCCTTATCCCCCCGTCCACGGGGGGAGAACATAAAGCCCCGGACGCAGCCGTCCGGGGCTTTTCATCACTCCGCCGCAAGGGAGCTTAGGCCTTCTTGAGATGGGCCTGAAGGAGCTTGTTCATTTCGAACATGCTGACCACGCTCTTGCCGAACACCCTGCGCAGATTGTCGTCGCTGTTAATCATGCGCCGGTTGATCTTGTCCTGCAGGCCGTGCTTCTTGATGTAGTCCCACAGCCGCTTGGTGATTTCAGTGCGGGGTATGGGCTTGTCGCCGACGACCGCGCCCAGAACCGCATCGGGGGCCATGGGGGCCATGAAAGCGGGATTCGGTTTGCGCTTGACTTTCGGCTTCACCTTCTTGGTGGCTTTCTTCGTGGTGGCCTTCTTGGCGACTTTCCTCTTGGTGGCCTTCTTGGCGACTTTCTTCCTGGTGGCCTTCTTGGCCACTTTCCTCTTGGCCACCTTCTTGGTGGCTTTCTTCCTGGTGGCCTTCTTGGCCTTCTTGGCAGGGGCTCTCTTCATGGGTCTTTCCTTCCGGTTTTGACGGTTGGTTCACACCGTGGTGAACTTAACAGGCATGACAAGGCGCGCGGCGGGCTCAAGACCGGGGACGGCGGCGCACGGAGCGGCCATCTCCGACTCGATCATTTCGTCACTCAAAAGAACACGCCGCATACAACGAACTAATATACTCACGCGAAACTCACTCTGTCAAGAGGGTGCGCCTGGATCGGAATCACTCTCCGCCGAAGCCCTTTCCGCGCGCGCACGCCGCGCGAACACGCGCCAAGCGCACTCCGAACACCGCCCCAACTCTCTCCTTACACTCAACTTGAGAACCCACCGTCGCGCGCTCTGCGCAGGCGAGACGCACGCGCGGTACGCCCTCGGGGGGTCGTCGCTCTCCGGCGCGCCGCGAAGAAAGAGAGGCGTTGCGGCGGCGCGCCTCGCGATTTTCTCGCTGGGAAGGTGCGTTTCCCATAGCGCGAGCGGGCGGCCTTTTCAAGCCGCCCGCTCTCAGAAATCGCCCGCCGCGCCGGGTTAAGTGCCTCCGTGAGGCTATGGTCCCAGCGGATATTCCAGCTCGATCTCGTCTCTCAGGGGAATGCCGTCCCGGCCCGCCGTCTCAGCGCGCCGGCTTTGTTCCGCGCACCTTAATGGACACCACCGAGGCCAGCGCTTCCTCGCGCAGGTCCGCACTCACGCTCTCGATCTCGATGTCATAGGTGCGCTCCTCGAGAACTTCCACTCCCGCAAACCCCGCCTCGCGCGCCGCTTGCAGATAGTCCTCCTTCAGGAGCGCTCCCGCCACGCAGCCCACATAGGCCTCGACGGAGTTCTTCAGTCTCTCGGAAAGCGGCCGCCGCAGGACCAAATCCGAGACCAGCATTCGCCCGCCGGGCTTCAGGACCCGCAGTGCCTCGCGGAAGACCTGCCCCTTGTCGGGCGAGAGGTTGATGACGCAGTTGGAGATGACGACGTCCACAGAGTTGTCGGCGGCGGGCAGATGCTCGATTTCCCCCAGCCGGAATTCCACATTCGCAAGGCCGGCGGATTGGGCGTTGGCGCGGGCTTTCTCGATCATAGCCGGGGTCATGTCCACGCCGATGACGCGGCCTTTCGGGCCCACCGCGTGAGCCGCGAGAAGGCAGTCCACTCCGGCGCCGCTACCCAAATCCAAGAGGGTCTCTCCCGGTTGGAGAGCGGCATGTTCCAGCGGATTGCCGCAGCCCAGCCCGAGATTGGCGCCCTCGGGGAGCAGGGCAAGGTCTTCGGCTCGGTAGCCGATCTGCTGCGCGATTTGGTTCACATCAGGTCCGCAACAGGAGGGCCCGCAGCAGAGCGAACCTCCCTTCGCGGCTTGGGCATAGCGCTCGCGCACCACGGTGCGGATGTCTTTTGATGGATTCACCGGAAGTCCTCTCTTGTGTTTGTTCGCCGAGGAACTCCCCCCTTTGTCCCCCACGAAGTGGGGGGAGACCGGAGTCCTTCCTCCACTTTGTGGGGGAAGTTAGATGGGGGAGTTTTTCACACACAACGCCACAGCCCGAACTCCCCCCTTTTGTCCCCCCGCGAAGTGGGAGGAGAATCTCCTTAGAGCAGCGAGTCCAACAGCTCTCGAAAGCGGGCCAGAGCCTCCTCGTTCAGACAATAGCAGGTGCGCGGACCCTCGGGTTCGCCTCTGTTGTAGTGATGAGAAGCCCCAGCCCCCACTCTTCAATCCACGACCCCCCACCCGTTAATTTACTAGCCCCCACCCTCCCGGATGGGGGGAATGAGGCTTTCGCGCGACGGGGGATCCCCAGCCGGGCGGCTGGGGGTGTAGGGCGGGGTCTGTGACCCGCGTTGTAAAGAGCCGGTCGCAGACCGGCCCTACGACGGAATTGCACCGACGCGGGGCGGTCGAACATGCACTACCTACTCTCGCGTTCGCGGAGGATGCGGCTGGCCGTTTCGAGCCGTTTTTGTTCGGCCGGGGTGAGGCTGCCCATCCCTTCGCGGTTGATCTTGTCCAAGAGTTCGTCCACTTCGCGGCGCAGCTTGTCGAGTTCCTGTTGTTCGCGCCACTGTTCCGCTTGCCGGCGGCGTTCGTGCCAATCGGACAGGTTGCGGCCCCAGTGATGCGGCAGAATGCGGCCGCGCTTGAGGTACACGTAGCCGATGACCATCCCGCCGAGATGGGCCAGATGGGCCACGCCGCCGCCCTGCCCGAAACTGGCGAAAAACTCGATGCCGCCGAAGATGAGCGCGAACCACTTGGCCTTGAGGGGAATCACGAACCAGACGTAGATCACCGAGTCGGGGAAAAGCACGGCATAGGCGGCGAGCAGGCCGTAGATCGCGCCCGATGCGCCCACCGTGGGGATGGGCGAATTCATGTTGAAGAGCGCGTAGCAGAGTCCCCCGCCGATGCCGGTGAGCAGATAATACTTGATGAACTGGCGCGATCCCCAGGTGCGTTCGAGAGCCGAGCCGAACATCCACAGCGCGAGCATGTTGAAGAGAATGTGCGTGAAGCCCGCGTGCAGGAACATGTAGGTGAAAAGCTGCCAGACCTTCCCCGCGAAGAACAGCTGCGGCACAAGACCGAAATTGAAGGCCAGCAGCGCGTCGAGATGGAAGAGGTACTGGACGGCGAAAATCGTCACATTGGAGAGAATGAGGAAGCGGACGATTTCCGTCCAGCCCATTCCGAAATCCATGTAAGCGAAGCGCAGTTTTCGCACGAAAAGCCTGTGAGTTTACCGAATTTCGAACTTCCAGAGATAATTATAAAGAGTGTTGTCGTCGCTGGTGCGGATCATCACGCGGTTCTCGCCCGGCTGCAACATCCCCTGCAATGACCACTCTTCATAGCGGTCATAGTCGGCGGCGGTGACCGCATGAGTGGGCCGGTAGCCCGCGAGGAACTTGCGGCCGTTGACGGTGACCACCAGCTCGCTGCGGCTGCTCACCGTCAGCGCGTAGCGGCGGCCCGAGCGGTAGAGATAGAGGCGCAGGCCCAAAGGCGAGTCGGGCGGCACGTCCGGCGGCAGCTCGAAGATGAACTCGATGTAGTCGCCGCCCACCGGATTGCGGTTGGGATCGCCGGCCGCCAGCTCCCAACCGAATTTCCGGGTGCCGGAGACCTCACGAATGCGCGGCCCGAGCGAGGCGTTGGGCTGGGCGGTGTTGTTGAAATAGACTCCCGTTTCCCAGCGAAGACCGCCGTCGGTCTTCACGCCGTTCTCGCTCTCGGCCTGCGCTGAGACGTGAAACACGCGCGTGTAAGCGCCCTTCACTTCGGGCCGCGGGTGCAAGGGCGTAAGGGAGACCTGCACGGGCTGCGGTGTGCGGAAGCCTTCCACCTCGCCGAAGCTCACGGTGTAAATGCCGAAGTCGCGCGGGACTACCGCCTTGCCTTCGCCCACCGGCGCATTATCCACCAGGATGGGGCCGCTGACCGGAGTGGTCTCGATGACGATTTCGCGGTGCGCGGCCCGGTCTTCGGCGAGCGTGAAGAACACGAACTGCGGCACGGTGGACGGCACCAGCCGCACCGTCTGATCGCGAGGATCGGGAACGTATCCCTCCAAGGCCACGCGCACGGTGTAGTTTCCGGGCGGCAGCCGCAGCGTGACCGGCGTGACTTCGGGCCGCAGCGAGTCGTTGATGTAAACCCGCGCACCGAGGAGCGTGCTCGAGATCTCCAGCGGCGCGATGGACGGCAAACGCGGCTTTGCAACTGGCGGTGCGACCCGCGAGGTGTCGGCCCGCAGCAGAGAATCGCGACGTGCCTCCCAAAGAAGCTCCAGCCTTTCCGGGTCCAGAACCTGCGGCGGTTCGGCGGGGGGGGGCACCACGGTGCGCGGCAAGACCGCGGGCCGCTGCGGAAGGCGCAGGCTGGGAGGAATGAGGCTAAAACGAACCGTGTCGCGGTCGCCCGGCCGGATGTCCACGGCAATGGCGAAGGGATCAGCCTCCATCGTATCCTTGCGAACCGTCACCGAGTGCGGCCCGGCGGCGATGCGCAGCGCCGCCGAGTTGGTGAGCGCCGTGGTGGGCTTGAGATCCAGCCACACTTGCGCGCCGGGTGGATCGGACATAACCACCAGTGTGCCCTCCCCTTTCGGCCACCAGCGCTCGACCACGAGGTAGCCGGCCATGAGCAGCACAACGGCCAGAAGTATCCAGAGTACCGTTCGCATAAGGGAATCAATATACACTTCTGCGGCAAAAGCGCAACGCGACGGCGGGATCGCGACCGATAAGTCTTGATTCCAATGAAATTAGTCTGCGCGCGGGTTGACAATGCAGGGGTCTGTTCGTATCTTGCCGGTGTGCTTTCTCATCCTGGTGGTGACTCTCCAGAGTCACCCCTTCCGAGCTCTCATGCCGCATCATACGCATTGGTTTGAAGAGTGGTTTGACGAGGATTACCTCGCGCTCTATGCTCATCGCGATCCGAAGGAGGCACGCCGCTTTGTGGATGCGCTGTGGTCGGCGCTCGACCTTGCGCCCGGCGTGCGCGTGGCCGATGTGCCGTGCGGAGCGGGACGGCACAGTCTGGCCTTTGCCGAACGCGGAGCGCGGGTGACGGGCGTGGATCTCTCGCCTTTGATGCTGCGGTGCGCGGCCGAAGCCTGCCGCTCGCTGCCCGCGCCGCCCTCGTTTGTGCGCGGAGATTTGCGGAGTGTGCCCCTCTCCGGCGGCTTTCAATTAGTGGTCAACATCTTCTCGAGCATCGGCTATTTTGAAGATGAGGCGGGCAACCGCGCGGCTTTCGCCTCTCTGGCGGGGTTGCTCGCACCGGTCGGTGTGCTGGTGATGGACGTGATTCATCCCGCTCACTTGCGCCGGCACTTCGTAGCCGAAACGCGCCGCGAGCTGCCCGATGGCGAAGTGCACGAACGGCGCGAACTCGACGAAGGGCGCAAACGCGTCATCAAGCACATCACCATCCGCCGCGGACACTTCGAACGGTTGATCTACGAATCGGTGCGCCTGTACGAGCGGGATGAATTGGCGGCCATGGCCGAAGCCTGCGGTCTTGTCCCCTTCGCCTTCTGGGGAGACTACGGTGGCGAAGAGTTCACGTCCGAATCACCGCGGCTCATTCTGCTGGCGAGAAAGAAGACGACGTAATGCCTCCCCATCAAACCGTATGAAAACTAGTGCCGACCGACTGAAGGTTGGAGTGTTGATTTGAGTCGGGGGAGCGGGGTTGCGCGTTGAAGGGTTGGAGTGTATTCAACCCGAGGTTCCCATGTCCCGACCGATTCAGTTGCGACCGATCACCGACGATGAAGGCG
>JAPKYT010000101.1 GCA_026394155.1 bacterium
TCAGGGACGGCAGCGATTTCCACTTTGCTTCGCTCACGAGTCCTCCGCTGCAGCTGGTTCGATGGACTTGAGATAGAAGAAGCGTTCCATGAGCTTCACGTAATCCGAAAACTCCTGACCTTCGGGGGTGGCGGCGCGCACGCGCGCGAAAGCGTCGAGCTTGCTGTCAATTTCATCCAGAAAATGCAGCACCAGCGCCTCGGGAGTCATGGGCTTGACCGGCGAACTCATGGTGGGATCGCCCTGATGCGAGAGGATCAGATGCAGCACCTGGCGGCGCGCTTCCTCGGGAAAATCGGCCATCCCTGAGAGCTTGCTCTCGACCAGCAGCGTGCCCTGCACAATGTGACCTAACAACCGGCCTTCCACACTGTAGTCAATGGCCGCGTCGGTGGTGTACTCCATTACTTTGCCCACGTCGTGCAGGAGCGCGCCGGTCACTAACAGATCGCGGTTCAGAGCCGGATAGTGCGCGCAGATTCCATCGGCCACCTGCGCGAGTTTCACGGTGTGCTCGGCCAGTCCGCCCAGCGCGGCATGATGCCAGAGCTTGCCGCCGGGCGCTTCGAGAAAGGCGCGGCGGAAGTCCGCATCGCCGAAAACCGTCTCGATGAGCGCTTTCAAATGAGGATTCTGAAGCGAGGCGATGAGCGTGTCCAGTTGCGCGGAAGCCTCGGCGGCGGGAAGAGCGGAGTGGGGAAGAAAAGCGCGGCGATCCGGAGCTTCTTCGGGAGTGGCGAGGCGAACACGTGAGATCACCAGCCCGGGCACATCGCGATAGTGATCCACGGTCGCTTCCACCTTGAGCACATCACCGGGCTTGGCGGTGGCCGCGAGTTTCTCGAAGCCCTCCCACATCTTGGCCTCGATGCGTGCGCTCGCATCCTGCAGATGGAAGATGGCGAAGGGCACGCCGTCTTTCTTGGGGCGGGTTTCGAGCTTGGTGAGCAAATAAAAGCCGGTAATCTTGTCACCGGCGGGCAGCTCACGAACGCGCGTCAAAGGTGGAGAAGTCTCAGGAGTGGGGGGCATAGGAAGAAAATGAGAAATTAGAAATGAGAAACTGGAAAGACCGATGTGAGAACCAACGTGCATGTCATCCTGAAGGCCGCTCTTCGTGTCTTGCGGCCTGAAGGATCCCCGAGAGTGTCCGGGTTTGACTGTCGGTGATCCTTCACCCCCGGCGAGGACGTGGGGGTTCAGGATGACAGTCAAAGATCGCACTGCCGTGCGCGGCTACGAATGGCGGGCTTGCGTCCGTCCTACATCCGGTAGCTGAGGGTGACGAGGGCGGTGGTGGTGGAAATGTCCTCGTTCAGGCCGGGAGTGGTTCTCTCTTTGTAGGACATGGTGCGGAAGGCGGCATCGAGCATGACGCTGCGATCCACCAACACGCCCACGCCGAAGCTGAAGATGTGGCGGTCATCCTTGCCGCCGCTCAATTTGTAGCTGGACGGTTCGAAGCCGTAGCCGGCGCGGGCCCGCAGGCCGTAAGCGGGAAAGAGATACTCGCCGCCGAAGGAGAAGCGCGTGGTGCTCTGATAATCCCGTTTGATCTGCTGGTTGGCGCTGCTGCGGCTCACACTGTCGAAGGGTGTGTCGCTGCGGAATTCGAGGGAAGTCCAGTCGCGGTACTCGACGTCGGCGGCCAACAGCCAGCGGCCGGGACAGAACGACGCGCCGGCACGAAGGACGGCGGGATACGTCATGCGATAGTCGAAGAAGCCGTTGTCGTTGCCTTCCTGCCAGTCTTCCTCAAGGCTCATCCTTACCGGCGTCTGGAACATCGCTCCCAGCCTGCCGAACTGACCGATGCGGAAAAGCCCGCCGAGATTGGCGCCCCATGCCGAGAGATCGGTGGAGATGGAGTTCTCGGTGTAGTGGGAGGCGTTGTTTTCGGTGTAGTGGCCGGTGAGCGTGTAGTCATCGAGACCGGTCCAGTAGTTGAAGCCCAGCCCGAGAGCGAGATTAGGCGTGACGTCCACCGCGCCGGCTGCACTCCACATGCCGAGGCGGCCGCTCTCGAGCTCGTCGAAATCGTCCCAGCGGGAGGTGCCGGGCGCGGGGGAAACCACTTGCGTGCGGCGGTCGAAGGCTTGCACCTGCGTGTAGCCGAAGGCGAAGCTGAGCGCGCCCTGATAGACGGGCACGGGAAAGACCACGCCGACGTTATTGAGCCGCAGAGCGCTGCTGGTGCCGTCGTCGGCGCGGCCGTAGTAACTGGTCTCGTTGCCGTAGCCGGTGCGTGACAGCGAGCCTTGCAACTCGATGCGCTTCACCTCAGCCAGCCCGGCGGGATTCCACCACACGGCGGAGTAATCATCGGCGATGCCGGTGTAGGTTCCGCCAAGACCCAGTGCGCGCGAGCCGGAACCAACATACTGGCCGGTGCTGAGCAGCAACCGTTCCGGCAGCAGCTTCTGGGCGCAGAGCGGCGCGGCCAAGACGAACATCAGCCCGATCGTGAACAGGAAACGTTTCATAGTCAGCGCCCTCTTCTTCCGTCGCGCTTGCCGTCGTCGGATTGCTTCTTAGCACCGCTGTCGTTCTTGGTGGCGGGTGGCGGCGAATTCGAGTCGTTGGTGGGCTGAGAGTAGGTCGGGGAGCCGGACGATGAAGGAGCCGGCTGGGCATTGGCGCCGCTCGACCCGTAGTCGCGGCGGCCGCGCGGTCTTTGAGACGGCGGTTCGCCGGGAACACCAGTTCCGCCCCAGGGATTGTTCTGCCAGTACCCCTGATCGTACCAACTGTTCCACCACGGTGTGCCGTAGTAATCGTTGTAGCCGTAGTATGACCAGTAGTAATCGGGGGAGAAGTTGTAGAAATCGAAGCCCCAGCGCGTGTAGCCGCGCGGACGGCCCCAGTAGGACCAGCCCCTGCTGTCATCGGGATATTGGTCGTAGTACGCGCTGGTGTCGGGCATGAGGGTGGTGTCAATGGCGGTGGAATCGTCGCGGTTGTACAGAGTCTCGTTCGATCCGCGACCGGCCATATCCATGCCTGGGCGGTAGAACTGGGTATAGCAGCCCGCCGACAAGAGCGCAAGCAGCGCCAAGAGCGGAATGAGCCAAAGTGTGCGTTTCATTTTTCACATCCTTTCGGATCGCGACTCAAGAGCTAAGAGAAGACCCCTTTTGTTCCCCCGCGAGCGGGGCGAAACCTGCGTGTCATTCCGTTCGTCTTCGAACGAAATCCCTCGCCGATGATGAGAGGGATTCTGGACGCCCGCGCGCAAGACATAAAGAGCGCGCGGGGTCCAGAATGACAAACGGTGCAACCCCCCTTTTGTCCCCCCGCGAGCAGGGGGAGAATCAGACTTCGAGCAGTTTCAGGATGATGGCTTTCTGCATGTGCAGGCGGTTTTCGGCCTGATCGAAAACGACGCTGTGCCGTCCGTCCATGACCTCGTCGGTGATCTCGCGGCCGCGCTCGGCGGGCAGGCAGTGCATGACGATGCAGTCTTTGTCGGCCTTGCGCAGCAAATCGCCGTTCACCTGAAACGCGCGCAAGGCCTGTTCCTTTTCCACGAATTTGTCTTTCTGACCCATGCTGGCCCAGACATCGGTGTAAATTACATTCGCGCCGTGCACGGCCTCTTGGGGATCATGCGAGATGACCACCCGTGACGAGCCCGCCTTTTGCGCCCTTTCGAAAATCCCCGCGTCGGGCAAGGTGTCCGGAGAGGTAGCCACCACTAATTCGAAACCCAAGAGCGTGGAAAGGTTTAACCACGAATTGGTGACGTTGTTGCCGTCGCCGATATAGACCAGCTTGAAGTCTTCATAGCGACCTAACTTCTCGTAGATGGTGAGAATATCCGACATGATCTGGCAAGGATGCAGTAGATCGGTGAGAGCGTTGATCACCGGGACATCCGCATGCTGGGCCAGCTCTTCCACGTCCGACTGTTTGAAGGTGCGGATGACAATGCCGTTCAGATAGCGGGACAAGACCCTTGCCGCATCGGCGATGGTTTCGCGCTTGCCGAGCTGTATCTCGTTGTCCGTCAAGTAGATATGACTTCCACCCAACTGGTCAATGGCGACTTCGAAGGAAATGCGCGTACGCAGGCTGGGCTTGTGAAAAATGAGGCCCCAAGTCTGGTGCTGAAGGGCCGCGCTGTCGGGGCGGTCCCGCAACTCCTTTAACTCGCGCGCCAAGGCCAACGTTTCAATGACCTCTTGGCGGGAGAAGTCAAGTTCGGTCACAAAGTCGCGGTGCGGTCGCGGGTCTTTACCCGCGGGCCGTACGAGAGATGCGCTCATGGAGATGTGCCTAAGGATGCGAGATGCAGATTACTCAATCCCGATTCCGGCCGGGTTGCGAAGACTTAACCCGGCTCGGCGGCCAAGAAGAGAAGAACCCCCCTTTGATCCCCCCTTCTGCGAAGGGGGGAAAATCCTAACGCAGAAGCAGCAATTTGCGCACGGATTGCGACTGCGGAGCCTGCAACTGGACGAAATAGAGGCCGGAGGCCAGATCACGGCCATTAGCTGTGCCGTCCCAAATCAGGGTCTGCGGACCGGCGGACGAAGGATGCACATCGAAGCGCCGCACCTCTTCTCCCAGAAGATTGTAGACAACTAAACGCACCCGGCCCGCTGCGGCCACTTCGTAGGTGATGGTGGTGGCCGAGTTGAAGGGATTGGGATACGCGCCGGTGATGCGATAGCTGTACACGATGGACGGCGGCGGCTCGGGCGATGCCGAATCGTTGCCGCCGCGAATGCGGAAGCCGTCCAAGCGCAAGCCGAGATCACCGAGAGCATGATCGCTCTTGAATCGCAGGCGCAGTCGAATTGTCTGGGAAGCCCAGCGCGTGAGGTTGACCAGCGTCCGCGTCCACGGCAGGTCGAGATCAGAATAGCCGCCGGCCTGCTCCCATGTGCCACCGCCGTCGGTGGAGATTTCGATGAGCAGACTGTCGGCGGGGACATCCAGACGGCCGCGGCGGAAGAATTCAAGATAGGCCGAGTTGCCTGCGCTGAGAGCGACCGGCGTGACGGACGTGAAATAGATGTCGAGATCGTTAGCGTACTGCTCTCGGCGGCCGGGAGGCGAGAAGCAAAGCGACTGCCCGAAGTTCATGGTGGTCGTGTCCTGCTCCAGCCGCCACGGATTGGCGTTGCCGCTCGCGTTCCAGAGCGAAAGACCGTTCTCTAAATCCTCCTGCCAGAGCAGAGTGGCGGGTTCGAGGCGGAAGCCCACCGCAGCGTCGCCCAAAACATCCACCTCGCGGAAGAGAACCATCAGGCTTGGATCGTCGGGCACGGCCATGAGACTGTAGTGCCCTTCGGGAAGCTGTATGACGGCAATGCCGGAGGGAGTATCAATCCAGTGCTGGAATCCATTGTCAGCATAGATGCTTCCCGAGATCGGCGCGCCGCTTAGATTGTGGAGAGAAAACTGCACCGCGTGATAAGGCAGCGGCTGCAAGTCGAGCGTGACCACCCGCGGGAAGCTGGTAGGGTTGACGGTGGTGCAGACGGTGGCGGTTTGGTAGCCGTCCTTGCGAGCCATGATCGTAGCCAGACCCGGCGTGGCGAGCAGCGTGGTGGCCGCGCCGTACTGCTGGTTGGTGTACCACGGCTGAAGCAGTGCATTATAGGTGTTGGTCAGGCGCCACTCGGCCGAGATGGGCTGAAGTGTGAAGGCGTCGCGGGTGTAGATGACCAGAGGAGTCGGCCCATTCCGTCCCAGATTCATGGGCCGACGGCAGAGCCAATTGAGCGCGGGAAGGTAACTGTTGTTGATGAGGGATCGCAGCGAATCGTATACCGGCTGCGTTGCACCGTAGGGCCCGAGTTCGGTAAGAATCTGAATCGTCCCGAGCTTCCAGTAGAACCAATCGTGCACACACCCGTTGCGCGTTCCGCCAAAGGTGGGCATGAAATGTCCACCGCCGTCCGGAATTGTACCATAATACTGGCTGCAGTACAGCGAGTTGAATGTTCCCAGGGCTGCGTTGTCGGGGGGATACTTGTAGGGGCCGGGATCGGGGCCCCATTTCCACGGAACGAAGCCGCGCTCGGAGTTGCCTCCCTGATTTGAGCTGTGGAAGACCACCGAAACCGTGGGCTTGATCTGCTCGGCCAGATCACGGACAGCCCGCGATTCAGGCTCGGAAAAGACGGCGGGGCCGCGGTAATAATCGTAAGGCTCCGGCACGCCGGGTCCCCATTCCCAGAGGGTATCGCCGTAGATCCAGTTGAGGCCGAAATTGCGGTTGAGGTCCACGCCGCAGGAATCGCGGCCGATGCCGGGTACGATGGTGCAGGGGCGGCCGTTGAGTTCAGGTGGAACGTAGCCGTTCTTGCGCCATGTGTTGTCCAGCCCGCGCGAGATGACTTCCAGCCCGTCGGGATTCATGGTAGGCACGACGTAAAGCTGCGTGGACTCGATGAGGTCGGAGTAGAGGCCGTAGCGCGTGACGAGCCTCCAGAGGTATTCGAGAACCAGTTCCAGCCCCTGCATTTCCTCGCCGTGAATGTGGCCGATAATGAGAACCGTAGGCTCGTCTTCGAAAACGTCCGGGTTGTCGGACACCTTCACGCAATAGATGGGATACCAGGCTTGCAGCATGTCGCCGCGCGAGTAGCCGATGGTGTCTATGTGAACGATGTGATACACCGAATCGGCTTCGAGCAGGGCCTGCATGAAGGTGTCTATGGCCGCCCGCGTGTGGTAGCAGGACGGCATGGGCTGAGCCGAAACTGCGCCGGCCGCGAAGAGAACGGCCAAGCTCAAGATGAAGATGCGTCCAAGCGAAAAGCCGACGGCCGATCTCATGGTGTTTTCCTGAGCCGAACCCCCCTTTTGTCCCCCCGTGAACGGGGGGAGAATGCTGTCCCCCCCTGCTTGCGGGGGGGCAAGCGGGGGTCTCGTCACTCCAAAGTACATCATCGCAACAGGGTCATTTTTTTCACGGCCGTGAAATCGCCCGCCTTGAGGCGATAGAAATAGGTGCCGGAAGCAAGGCGCTTGGCGTCCATCTGCACTTCATACTCGCCGACGGTAAGCACGCGATCCACAAGCGTGGTCACGCGCTGGCCGAGGGTGTTGAAAACGCTCAGTTCCACGCGTCCGGTGCGCGGGACGGCGAAGACAATCTGCGTGACCGGGTTGAAAGGATTCGGGTAGTTCTGCTGCAACGCATAATCACCGGGCACGGGACGGTTAGGCCGGAGTTCGATGGAGACGGTGAGATCGTTGACCCAGTTGGCCCAGATGTTCTTGAGAGGCTCCTTGCCCGAGGCGCGTTCGTCCTCGAAGGCGCAGATCATGCCGGCCGAGCCGTCGGCGGCCAGAGTAGGCGCGAGCTGATCGTCATAGCGGTTGCAGATCACGCCGCCGCTTTGGGGAACCCAATAGCCGTTGGCGGGGGCTTCCACGCCGTTGGAATCGTAGTGCATGCCGTACACGTCGGTGTACAGACCGCGACCTACGTCGGTCCAAGCGACATACAGGCCGTTGTCCCACTCGGTGAGGAGCGCCTGCTGGTATTGATCTCCCTCGAAAGTGCAGATGGGTTTGCCGGCCACCGGCCAGAGGAGCGTGCCCGAGGGGGTGATCTTCTGACCGTAGAGATCAACGTTGAGGTCGCGGAAATCGTTCCAGACCACATAGAGATTGCCGCGGGTGTCGAGAGCCACTTGCGGCTTGTTCTGGTTGAGCGAATCGGAAATAACCATCATGCCGTTCGTGCCCCACAGAGGCTCGCCCTGCGCAGTCACGCGTTGCGCGTAAATGTCGAGATCGAGAGCAGGTGTGCGCAAGTCGGTCCAAGCGAAATAGACGCCGCCCTGACCGTCGCCGATCACCACCGCGTCTTCCTGCAAATTGGGAGCGTTGCAGATGTCCTGCACCCACTCCGCGCTGCCGCTGGAAACGCCGCAGACCTTGGCGGCGACAACATTGGAGAGAGCGTCCGTACCCGAGGTCCAGACCACCACACAGCAGCCACCGGGCAGGGCGGCAATGCCCGCCATCTGATCGTCGGCGGGGGTGTTGGTGAGCCGCACAGCCTCGCTCCACGCGGGCTCGCAGTTTGCATTGAGCCGCATGACATAGGCATCGCGGCGCCAACCGGGATCGTAACCGCACCAAGCTACGTAGCAGCCGCCGGCGCCGTCGGGAGCGCAGTAGGCGTCCGATTGACCGTTGCCGTAGAGCCAGACCACGTCACCGGCGCGGCTGCAGACCACGTCGCCGCCGGCGTTCACGCGCGATAAACGAATGTAGTTGACTCCGTTGCGGCTGTCCTCCCAAACCACGAAGAAGCCGTTTTGCCCATCGGGACAGACACGGGGTTTGTCCTGCAAATACTGGGAATGGCCTTCGTTGTCGGGGGCCAGCGTATCGCCGTTCTCCGGCTTCAGCAGGCTGCCGGAGGTGTCAATGATCTGATAGAAGATGCCCTGGCCGCCGGCCACATAGCGCGCATCCTTCCACGCGATGCCCACGCGATTCTGCGACATGGCCACGGCCCGAGGCAGGCTGGCATCCTTGTCGAGGCCGTAAACGATCTCGCAGGTGTCGGGGTCGAGAACGAGGGCGCCATTGGACAAATTGAGCTTCATGTAGCTGAGCGTTTGCGAGCCGCGGCGGGTGTCGGCATAGACCGCCAGCACGCCTTCGCTGCCGCCCATCCGCAGCACGGGCTGGAACTGCTGTCCGGGGCCGGCGCTGACCTGCACACCCAGAGTGTCGTTCCACGGCCGCGAGCCGTCGGCCAGCACGCGCCCGGCATAGAGATCGCACTTGTCCCAGATGCCTTCATTTTCCCCCCGCGTATCTTCCCACGCGCAGATGAGACCGCCCTGCAAGTCCGAGGTCAGGCGCGCGCCTTCACAGGTGTTAGCGCCGTCGCCGCTGACCTTGATGCCGTTGGGTGTCCATTGGGCGACGCCCAAGGGGGACATCTTCTGGGCATAGACTTCGTAGACCACGCCGCCAACGCGGGCATCCTCCCAGACCGTCACGCAGCCGTCGGGCGTGCCGCCGACGTAGCCGATGGCGACCCGGACCTCGATCTGATCCTGTGGGGCGGTGCACACGGGCAGGCCGTCGTTGGTCCACTGGGGTACGCCGTCGGCATTGAGATACTGCATGTAAATGTCATTGTACAAGCCTTGCCGGGCATCCTGCCACGCAAGATAGCAGCCGCCCAGCCCGTCGGGGCAGAGTTTGACTTTGGACTGCGCGCCGGCGGCGAGGCACACGCTGCGGCCGTTTGCGCCCCACGGAGTGGTTCCCGACGGTGTGACCTTGGCGGCATAGATGTCCAGATCACCGGTCTCGCGGCCGTCGGTCCAAGCCACCAACATGTTGCCTTGGCCGTCTCCGTCGGCGGTGATTTCGTTCTGGCCGCTGGGCACGTTGGTGACCGCCAGAGGAACGGCCCATGCGCGCGTTCCGCTGGCCGTGACCCGCTGGGCATAGATGTCACCGGCATCGGTGCGCAGATCTTCCCAAGCGATAATTGCCCCGCCCGTGCCGTCGTGCACGGCCCGGACTGTAACCTCAGCAATTGCCGACAGGGGAAGTTCATCCACCATGACACCGGACTCGCCCCAAAGACGATTGCAGTTGTCATCAATCTTCTGGGCCCAGATATCGCCGGCGGTGTCGTTGCGGAAGTCAATCCAAGCCACGACCCAGCCGCCGTCCACCTTCACCGGCTCGGGGTCTTCCTGACGGGAATCGTAGGCCACGATGGTATCGCCCGTGTCTCTCCATAGCTGCTGACCGTTGGGCGCCAGCAGCTGGCCGTACACATCACGCGTTCCCTGCCGGGTATCGGACCAGACGACCAGCGTGTTTCCGGTGACCGGGTCGCGGAACGAGGCTCGCTGCCATTCGAGATGGTAGCCTTGCCGGATAGGCTTGGCCTCAGGTCCCCAGAGAAGCGGGCTTTGTGCGCGTGACTGGCCGGCAAGCAGCGCGGCGAGCACGACAAGAAAGGTTGCGGCACTCCAGAAGCGGGCAAAGCTAAGACTCGTCATTGTGTCCTATCTCCGTGTGTCTCCGATTATTGTATCTGGACGGCGGCCGCCCGGATGGGCTAAGCGCGGCGCCTGCCGGTGTGTCGAGAGGCCGGCGGAAGGCAGAAGAAAAGCAGCGTAAAGGCTGAATGTACCTTAACCTTAGAACTTACAAAAACCTCTGTTGAGAGTCAAGCTGCCGCCTTTGCTCCGTTGCACCGCCGAGAGTGCCCGGCTGTGCAATTCCGGCGTGGTCTCGCAGCATTTTCATACCCGCCGACCGTTCGGAGTGCACAATAACGCGCAAAGTCGAGATATTACTTGATATTAAACAATAAGATATAGAATGTTCTTTCGGGGCATACCTATGGCTTCGCACCAGCCAATATCAACAATCAGGCCAGAGGCGCCTCACGGACAAACGCCAAGAACCCCGTACACGCAGCAAAATGGTCCCGATTTTGCAAAAACAGGTTTTGGCCAAACAACAGGCCTCCACGGATGCCCGGGAGAACATCATGACCAATGCCGCCTCCGCCGAATCCATTGTGGCCAACAGCCGGTTGGCCGTGACACTCGTTCGTCCCAACGGCGAGATTCTGTACCTGAGCCCGGTGGCGCGCGAACTTCTGGACCGGGCGCGAATCGGACCGACATCGCTGCAAGCGTTCCTGACCGTACCTACGGTGTGGGATCAGATCGCGGGGCGCGCCGAGCGCGGCGAGACCATCAAGGACGAGTACGTCCTGCTGGAGACGATTCACGGCGACGCGGACCACTGTTATCTGACGGTTCTGCCGCAGCGCGGGGCGGACGGACACGTGCAATCGCTGCTTTGTGTGTGGGCGGCCCGGCAGAACGCCTTGGCGGCCTGCACGGGCGGCGAGAGTCTCGGCGACTACACGAAGGAATTGGAAGAGCTGTTGGAGCATCGCACCTATCAGCACCTGCTGGCCGCCGAGCAGAACGAATTCGCACAGCAGGTTCTGAGCCTGCTCAGCGCGGGACTGATTATCCTCTCGCGCGAAGGAGAAGTGCTCTACCGCAATGCGGCCATGTGCGACGACTTCGGCCTGCGGCCGGCGGAGTACCTGCAACCGAATATCCAGCACTTCATGTCCGGCGAGGTGGTGGAGTCGTTTCATGAGGTGGTGGAAAAGGGCACGCGGGTTCATCATCTGACTCAGGATCCCGGCGGATTTCCGGCCTTGGTGGATCTGCTGCCGGTGGTGCGGGCGGGAGCCGTGCAGCGGGTGGTCTTGCAGTTCACGCGGCCGTGGGGAGCGCGGGAGAGCCGGCCGTGAGAATCTGTCTGTTACGCGAGCTCCAAGCGGACATGATTCTGGGCAAGTCGTTGTTCAACGAGGCGGGCCAGCTCTTGCTGCGCGCGGGCTACCGGCTGGATGCGGACGTGCTGCGGCGGCTGCAAGACAGCGGGCGCTCGGCCATCTACATTCTGGAAGAAGGCACCGAAGACATCATCCCTGAAGAGCTGCTCTCGGAGGAAGCGCGCGCCCGCGCGGTTCACGCTTTCAGCCAGACCATCGAGCGGGTCACGGAGGCGGCCGAGTACCGCACGGACATTCCGCCCGCCAAACTGCGGGTGGTGGTGGAACGGGCCGCGGAATTCCGCAACGTGGTGGACGTGGACCGGGTGACGGCGGAAATCACTTCGGTGGTGGACGAGATTCTCGATTCCAGCGCGCAGATTCTCAATCAGACGCTGATCAAGAGCCGGCAGGGCTACCGCACCGAGCACGCGGTGGACACCACGCTCATCTCGCTGCTCATCGGGCGGCACCTGCTTTACAGCCGCCGCGATCTGGTGGAGCTGGGCACGGCTGCATTTCTGCACGATCTGGGCAAGCTGGCTCTGCCCAAGCTGCTGAACAAGATGCCGTCCGAATACAGCGAGGAAGAGCGCTTTGTGATGCGCGAGCACCCGGTGTTCGGCCAGCAGCTTCTGGCGCACAGCACCGACCGTTTTTTCATGGCGCAGACGACCATTCTGCACCATCACGAAAGGCAGGACGGGCTGGGCTATCCATTAGGACTGGTGGGACTGAACCGCAAACCGTATCTGAACGGTCAGGACGTCAGCAAATACATGTTTCCCTATGCGGAAATCGTGGCGGTGACTGACGCCTACGACAATCTGATTTCGCCGCACGGGCGAGCGCCGCTGACGCCGGAGGAGGCGATCGGCGAGATTCTGCGGCAGGCGCGTACGGCCTACAACGGGGAAGTGGTGGCGCTGCTGGCCAAGGTGATCTGCGTTTATCCCACCGGCGCGATGGTACGCATCACGGAGTGCTCGAACGAACGCCTCATCGGGCTGGCGGGAGCGGTGATGAAATCCAATCTCGAAAAACCGCACTACCCGCTGGTGGTTCTGCTGAAAGATATCGAGGGCCGGCGCCTCACCCCGCGAACGGTGGACTTGGCGCAGGAATCCTTTGTGCGGCTGGAATTGATGCAGTAAGTCCCCCCTTGATCCCCCCGCATAGCGGGGGGAGACAATTTGTGTAGCGCCCAGCTTGCTGGGCTTCTTTGTAGCCGCGCACGGCCGTGCGATTCTTGGGTGCACAGAAGAACCCCCCTTTCATCCCCCCGTGAACGGGGGGATAACCGCATGTCATTCCGTTCGTTTGCGAACGGAATGACACACGAACGCACGGCGCTCGCGTCGCGCAACTCTTGACATTTCCCCCAAAGCCGCGTATCTTTGAGCTGTAGCGTCCGGTGCGCGACTTCCTCGGGAGGGGAATCATGGGCAGGTTTCAGCGCGGGCAACTTGGTGGCGGTTTTCTGAATCGGTTGAACCAGCGGATTCAATCTGGACCTTGTCGTCATGTAGGCGGCAGGGTTTTTTGTTGGTGACTTAGAGGCAAAGGAGCAGAGATGAAGACAGGACAGTTCATAATACTATTCGTGTCCTGCGTTGCGTGCGTGTTTGCTCAGCCGCAAGCGCCGAACGTTGAGTGGAGCCGGACGTACTGGGGCGATTCCAGCGAATCGGAGATCTCAGGCATCCTTCCCATGCCGGACGGCGGCTACATGCTCTGCGGATCGGTTCTGCATTACAGGCCAGAATATGTATCAGACATGTTTCTGCTCAGGACTAATGCCGAGGGCGACTGTGTCTGGAGCCGGAGGTACGGAGAAGGCTGGGCGGTCTGCACGGCCGTGCTGTCGACCGCAGATGGGGGCTTCGTACTCGCCGGGCACGAATGGTCCGAAAGGACAACGGGCTCTGACTTCGTGTTGCTGAAGACAGATGCACAAGGCGACTGCGCGTGGACTCACACGTACGGACGAGGACTGCACGACTATTGCCGCTCCGTTCAGCCCACACCGGACGGAGGGTATCTTCTGGCAGGATCAATGGATACGGACACGCTTTCTTACGGCTGGCTGGTGAAAACGGATGCTGCTGGGGACAGCCTGTGGAGTCGTCTTTACGGGGGAGGCAGAAATGGTGAGTTCGAAGGCATCCAGCAGACGGGAGACGGTGGTTTCGTGTTGGCGGGGACTTTTTCAGGTAATTTCTGGTTGGTAAGAATTGACCAGTCGGGCGACACTCTATGGACTCGGACTTACGGCGGAACAGAGATGGAAAAATGTCAAAGCGTTCGACAGACGGTGGACGGCGGTTTCATCCTTGCCGGCTGGAAATTCCCGCCACAGTCTTTGGATGAGGACTTCTGGCTGCTGAAGACGGATGCCGACGGCGACAGCTTGTGGAGTCGCTCGTACGGCGGACCTGACCTTCGCGACTGGTGCTATGATGTCATTGAGACACTGGATGGCGGATTCCTGCTTGTTGGCCGGACATCGCCAAATGACGCATGGGCTCTCGACGGTTTGGCAATCAGGACGGATGCCAGTGGAGACAGCCTGTGGAGCATCCGCTTTGGGGGCGCAAACCTCGATGTATTTCGCAGCGGCCTGCAGACGGCGGACGGCGGCTTTCTTTGCGGCGGTTACACGCAAGGATATTATTTCTCCAACGCGCTGCTCGTGAAGGTGTGCCCGGAGCTGTCGGTGGGTGAAACGCCGGTTGTGCCGAGTGTCTGTCTTCTGACCAATTATCCGAATCCGTTCAATCTCGCCACGACCTTGAGTTTCGCATTGCCGCGAACAGCGTGGATAACGATCCGCGCTTACGATCTTTTGGGACGCGAAGTGGAGGTGATCGTCAGTGCCGCTTATCGGGCCGGTGCGCATGAGATTGCTTGGACGCCCAACAATCTTGCCAGCAGTATTTACTGGATCACGATGAACGGGGATGGATTCCAGTTGGTGAGAAAGACCATTCTGCTAAGGTGAAAGCCGCGCGGGCGGGCGCGCCCCTTTTCCCTGCAGTACGGTAGTGCCGCACGGCAGTGCGCTCTGTGGTGCCGAGAAGGGACCCCCCTTCTCCCCCCTACTGAAGTAGGGGGGAAACCAGAACACCAGCGCTTACTCCTCATCGTTCATCATTCCTCGTTCATCGTTTCCAAGACCCCCCTTTCATCCCCCCGCGAGCGGGGGGAGAACCTCCACGGCCCTGTCTTCCGTTTTTGCCGCTGCTTTCGTATATTGAAGGCAGCATTCACTACGGGAGGCGCGAATCATGGTATTCCTTACACTAATAGCGAGCCTGCTTCTGGCCGCAACGTCGTGGGCCGCACCGGTGTTCGAGCGCGAGCTTGTGGTTCCGGCCTCGCCTCTGCAGGTCTACAACGCGCTGACGGTGGACTGGCAAGTCCGGCAATGGAGCGGAGCGGCGGCGGTGGCTTCGGAGGCTCGGCCCGGCGGCGTGTGGCGCTGGACGTATTCACCCGAACGGCTCCATGAAGGCGTGTTTGAAGTCGCCGAGCGGGGCGCGGCCTTGACGTACACGCACATCCTAACGGGTGTGGAAACGCGGGTCACTATCGAGATTTCGGCCGCCGGGGACAGCGCGCGAGTTCACCTCAGGCATGAGGTGTCCGAGCGGAGCGCGCGGGCCGCGGAACTGCGTGGGATGGTGGAACAATTCTGGGCGGAGGCGCTGCCGAGGCTGACGGCGTACTGGTCGTGCATGCCCGGAGGCTACATCGCGCGGCCAGCAGGAGTGGGCCCGCATCCGGCGGTGCTGCTGCTCCATGACCGGTTCGGCGTGAACCGCACCATGCGGGCTTTTTGCGACTCGCTGGCGGCCAGTGGGTATGTCGCGATGGCGGCCGATATGTTTCGCGGAGAAGTCACCGGTGATATGGGACAGGCCGAGCGTTATGTGCAGCTCGTGAAGGCGGAGGAAGCGCAGAATGCCGCGCGGCGCGCCTTTCTCTGTCTGCATAACGACAGCATGGTAGACAGCAACCGCATGGCGGTCTGGGGTGTGGGATTCGGCACAGCGGCCGCACTGCGTTTGGCGGCACAGGAGCCTTACCTGCGAGGAGTGGTGGTGTGGCAGGGAACGGACGTGCCCGAGGCGGAGACGCTGCGGCGCGTTGCGGCGCCGGTGTTTGCGCTCTTTGCCGATACTGACAACAGCCGTCCGCGCGAAGAAATCACCGCCTTTTCGCAACAACTTGTGCAGGCGGGAGTGAGAGTGGAAACGGTGGTTCTGGCGGGAAACCGCGAGTTTTCGGATACCGCCTATGGTGTGGGATACACGGCCAGTGCGGTCGGCGAGGGCTGGCCGCGCACCCGGCTTTTTCTGGACAAGCAGCTTCGGCCGCGTTGAGGACGAGGGCGTTTGGCGCAGCGCCTCACGCGCATAATATCAACAAACGAATCAGCTTGCCTCGCGTGTTCGGAGGCGTTGCATCTTTGGCTGGATCGGGGTATCTTAGGAAAGCGCTATGTGCAGGATCCCACCGTCCGCGCCTGCGTGAAGAAAGACCTACCGGCGTTTTCTCCCGAACCAGCGATTCATCAGTGAGGAGTTGATCATGTCCACACGGCACAAGTGGTTCATGTGGTGCGTTTTGGCGGTGGCGGCGGCAGCCGTGCTGCTGCCGGGCGCGGCTTCGGCGCAGACCCAAGCGGTGCGCGAACGGAGCGAGATTCCCGACCAGTACAAGTGGGACCTTTCGCACATGTACGCGTCGGATGAGGCTTGGGAAGCGGATGTGAAGTTCATTGAAGGCAAGATTCCCGAGCTGCGGACGTACGAGGGCAGGATCAGCCGGTCGCCGGATGACCTGCTGAAGTTCTATCAGCTCGTGGAAGAGATCGCCAAGAAGCTGAACAGTTGCGAAGCGTTTGCGGTGATGGCCTACGATCAGGACACGCGCAATCAGAAGTACACCGGCTATAAGGGTCGCATGGCGATGTTAGGGGCCCAATTCGGGGAAGCGGTGTCGTGGTTTTCACCCGAGCTGGTGAGCGTGCCCGCGGAGACGTTTGAAGCGTGGTATCAGGCGAAGCCGGCGCTGGCCGTGTACCGGCACGACATCGCGGATGCACTGCGCGGCAAAGCGCACACGCTGTCGCCGGGCGAGGAGCGGATCATGGCGCTCACGGCGAACGTGGGTGCGGCTCCCGGCAACGCCCGAACCGCTTTGTGCAACACCGACATCAAGTTCCCTTCCATCAAGGACGAAAACGGCAACGAGGTGGAGCTATCGGAAGGGCGCGTGGCCATGCTGCTCGAAAGTCCGGATGCGCGGGTGCGGCGCGACGCTGCGATGAGTCTTCTCAACAGCTACATTCAGTATCAGAACACAGCGGCGGCGCTGATGGATGGCAACATCGCCGGGGACGTTTTTTCCGCGCGGGCGCGCAACTACAACTCGTCCCTGCATGCTGCGCTGGACGGCGACAACATTGACACCACCGTTTATCTGAACCTGCTGGCGACGGTGAAAAAGTACACCGGCACGCTGCAACGCTACATCACATTGCGGCGGCGGGCCCTGGGGCTGGATTCGATTCACCTCTATGACATGATCACGCCGCTGATCCCTGAGACGCGAGTCACTGTGCCCTACGATGACGCGGTGGCGACCATCGAGGCGGCGTCGGCTCCGTTGGGGACGGAATATCTGAAAGCCATGAAGGAGGGCTTCGCCGGCGGTTGGGTGGACGTCTATGAGACCAAGAACAAGCGCTCGGGCGCGTACTCGATGGTGACGTATCAGACGCACCCCTACATGCTGCTCAACTACAACGACACGCAGGATGACATGTTCGCGGTGGCGCACGAGATGGGGCACTGCATGAACACCTGGCACAGCAAACGCGCGCAGCCCTTCGTGTACGCGACCTATTCGTATTTCAACGCCGAGGTAGCCTCCACCTTCAACGAGGCGCTGCTCATGGATCATCTTCTCAAGAAGGAGAAGGATCCCAAGAAGAAGCTGGCGCTGGTGAATCAATACATAGACAACATCCGCGGGACGGTGGTCACGCAGGTGATGTTCGCGGATTATGAACTCCGGATCCACCGCGCGGCCGAAGCCGGCGTGCCGCTGACCTCCGAGAACCTGACGGCCATGTATGACTCGACATTGCGCGACTTCTACGGCGACGCGGTGGTGTACGACGAGCAGTACGGCTCCACGTGGATTCGCATTCCGCACTTCTACCGCAATTTCTACGTGTACAAGTACGCGACCTCGTACTGTGCGTCGCAGGCCATCTCGCAGGCCGTGCTGAAGAAGGAAAAAGGCGCGAAGGAGCGCTTCATCGAGTTCCTCTCGGCGGGCTCGTCGGACTATCCCATCAATATCCTCAAGAAGGCGGGCGTGGACATGACCACGCCGGCTCCGGTGGAGGCGACGATGCAGAAGCTCACCGAACTCGTGGATGAGATGGAGAGACTGCTCAAGCAGACCAAGCGCATCTGAGCGGGCTGTTGGCTTTCGATTGAAGAGGAAGGCCGGATCGCAGGATCCGGCCTTTCTCATATCACCCGTAGCGCCCAGCTTGCTGGGCTCTTTTCTTCGCAGCCGCGCAGGGCCGCAGGCAGAACCCCCCACTATCCCCCCTTATTCTAAGGGGGGAGGATCATGATCGAGACGTTCCCTCCTTTGAAAAAGGGGGGAAATGAAGGGGGGTTCTTCTCGCGGCGCGAAACAGATCCCGATTCCGGCCGGGTTGCGAAGACTGAAACCCGGCTCGGCGGAGAAAAAGAGGTTGCGAAGACTGAACCCGGCTCGGCGGCCAGTTTTCGTCACGTTTTCAGCAGCTGTTTGACGCAGCGAGGGCCGAGATAGATGAAGGCGGTGTAAACCCCGGCGAGATCCGCGCCCAGAGAGAGCACGCGGGCCAATCGGTCGGATGAGGAGATTCCTCCAGCGGCGATGAGCGTTTGATGCTCCGCTAACTCGGAGCGCAAGAGACGGACAAGCTCGACCGCGCGCGGGAACTGCGGCGCACCGGAAAGCCCGCCGCGATCCAATACCGCGGCGCGCGGCACGAGATCGCGCCGGATGGTGGTGTTACCAGCTACCACTCCGGCAAGACCCAATTCGCGCGCCAGCCGTCCGACGGCAATCACGTCGTCATCGGCGAGGTCGGGAGCAATCTTCACCAGCAGAGGCTTCGCACCGCGAGCGTGGTTGTGCTCCATGAGGGCGCTGAGGAGCGGGCGCAGTTTGTCCACCGCCTGCAAATCGCGCAGCCCCGCCGTGTTGGGAGAGGACACGTTGACCACAAAGAAGTCGGTGACGTCGTGCAGATGATCGAGGACCTCGATGTAATCGGATGCGGCCTGATCGCCCGAAGTGTCCTTGTTCCTGCCGATGTTCACGCCCACCGGAATGCGCAGCACGCCGCTCTCGCGCAGGGAATCGAGGCGCACGCGCACAGCCTCCATGCCCTCGCCCGGAAAACCGAGCGCGTTGACCAGCGCCTCGGCCTCGGGAAACCTCCACAAGCGAGGCCGTGGATTCCCCGGTTGAGGCCGCGGCGTGACGGTTCCCACCTCCAAGAAGGCGAAGCCCAGCTCCTGTAGAGCGAGCACGCAGCGCGCGTCTTTGTCGAAACCGGCGGCGATTCCCAGCGGATGAGCGAACTCAAGTCCCATCGTCTGCACGGGCGCGGTGGAGACTCGTCCCGCCAGCGCGCGCAGCAGGGCCGATCCGGCGGGAGAATCCTGCAAGCCCGAGAGCAGCCGCAGAGCGGACTCGTGAGCAATCTCGGGATCGCGCAAAAAGAGCAGCTTCTTCAGCAGCGAATAGAGCATGACTCAGAAATGCACTCCGCTGTTCACGAGGTACTCGACGTTGCCGTGGCGGTCGGCGGCGGCGCTGATCTCGAGAATTTCCACATAGGGGAAGCGGAGCAAAAGCCCGGCGGCGAATCCGAGCCGCTCCAACCGGCGTCCGTCGAGAAGCAGTTCTCCGCGTTCGACGGAGAGCACGCCCGACACGCCCCACGGCAGTCTTCTGCCGTAGCGGCCCAGCCAGCGCAGATCGTAGGTGGTTTCGCGCGTGAGAGGAAAGCGCAGCTCGGCGCCGCCCGTTTGAAAGCCCGCCGATTCGCTCCTCGCGGTGGAATAGCCGCGCAGGCCGGAATTGAAACCGTGATAATAATGCGCCCAACTGGGCGTGGCGTTGGAACTGGTGGCGGCGGCAAAGCGCAGCGCCAGCAGCGGCGGGCGCGCACCTTCGCGCAGAGGAAAGTAGCCGCGCAGATCGCAACTGGAACGGACGAAGAATGTGGAGCCGGTGACGACGTCGGTGCGCGCCGACACCAGCGCGCCGCGCGCAGGATACCATTCCAGATCGCGGCGGTCAAGGGCAACATAGGGAGAAAACCACGCCGTGACATCGTGCCGGCCTTGGGCGGGCCACTCTTTCTCCTGCCGCACGCCCTGATACTTGACGAGCAATCCCAGCCGTGAGGGCGCGCCTTCGCGGGTGGCGACGTCCATTTCGTAGCGGGCGATGCGCAGGCTGCGCGCGGAATCGAGAATGGCGGAGTGGCGGTCGGACACGCGCTGATTCTCGATTTCCAAGAGCAGCGACAGCGGCCAGCGGGCCGACAGCCAGCGCGTGCGGAAGCCGAGTTCGAATCCGTCGGCGGCGCCGAATTGGCCCAGCGCGTAGATTCTGGCGCCGCTGCCCGCAATGTTCAGATGCAGCGCACCGGCATAGAGCGTGACCTTGTCGAAGAACGTGTCGGGATGGCGCAGCACGTCGGTGATTTGTCCCTCGGTGAAATCCATCCACAGGAAGGGAATGATCGGCCACAATTCCGAAAGGTCCACCGAGATGACGCCGCTCGAATCGCCGCTCAGCCGCACGTCGCTGAAGAGCGAAAGATTTTGGATGCGCCGCCGCGCGGCCGAAAGATCAGCGGAGGTGACACTGTCGCCGGCGGCGAATTGGAGTTCGCGTTCCACCACCCAGGCGCGCGTGCGACGAAGGCCGGAGATGCGGATTTCGCGAACCACGAACTGGTCGGCGCCCGACGCGCACGATGCGAAAAGAAGAAGCAGAACAACGGCAAGGCGCAACGTCATCTCCAGTCGAATTGCAGATAGAGGTCGAAGGCGGAACTCTCGCGGCCGGTCTGCTGGGCGCGCAGCTTCAGCCAGTTGAGCAGGCGGTATTCGATCGAAACTTTCTGTCCGGTCTGGGTGGTTTTGATGGGCTGCAAGACCTGAACGAAGAGGCGGTTGGTGACGTAGGTGCCGATCTCCAGCGATCCGCCGGCCAAATTGGACAAGCCTCCTTCGCCGGGACGAAACTCGAATACGTCCAGTCCCGCCAGCCGTCCCACCATGCCGGACAATTGGCTGCTGGCGGCGGTGGTCAGCACGTTCTCCATTTTTCCCGCCACCGAGACGGAGTCGGACTGGAAGAGATTCACGCCGCTGGCGACCAGCTTCATCACCACCGAATCGGGAGTCATTTCGTCACCGGCGCTGGTTCTCCCTCTCAGCTCGATGCGCGTGTGGAGCAGGGTTCCGTAGACGTGGGCGGTGATGGAGTCCACGCCCGCCGGCGGGCGTGGAAGATAAGCGAGGATGTCCACCGCGGGATCGTCCAGGGGGCCTTCGTAGCGGACCGATCCGCTGAGGGCGCGCAGCTCGCGGCCGAGAAATTCCACGCTGCCGCCCTCGCGCACGGTGACTTCACCGTTGAGAGTGGGCGGCGAGCCGGAGTCCTTGTAGAGCCAAAGACTCCCTTGCAATTCGAGGTTCACGCCGCCGCCGCGCACCCAGCAATTGCCCGGCAAGCTGATGTTGAGACGGTGCGACATGGGCCGATAGAAGCGCGAAAGCAGGAAAGGCGCCTGCGTGGTGTCGCCGCGCATGCGGGCGATCTCGGCCTTCAAATCAATCTCTTCGACTTGCTTGCTGCTGGCCTGCGTGATGCGATAGAGAACATCGCTCAGTTCGAGGCGGCCGTCGGCGTTCAGTTGACGGAGCGGCCCGTTCACGGTGACGTGACCGCCCGCACGGCCGCGCATCATCGGCCCGTTGATGACCTCGAATTTGTCGAAGATCAAGTCCAAGTGCATTTCGGCAGGCAGCGGAAAGGCCATGACCGCCCAGCCGCTGCCGGTAAGCGTGCCCTCGGATTTGGCGTTGAAGCGCGGGATGCGCAGCGTGTCGGCGGCCAGTTCGCCTTGAATGGTGATATCGCGGTAGTCCACACCATAGCGCGCATCCCGGTAGCGGCCGTTCTCCACCGCGAAGATGCCCGACCAGCGAGGATTAGCGGGAGTGCCGGAGAAGGTGAGGTCGGCCGAGATGGTGCCTTCCAGCTTGGTGCCGTAGGGCAGATATCGGTTGAGCTTAGCGAGCGGCTGAGAGAGCAGGCGCACGTGACCGCGAATGGGAAGGCTGTCGGCGATCACGAAGCCCTGCGACCCGGAGATGCGCGCGGGCAACTCGCCTTCAAAGACGGTGAGCGTGTCGCCCAGCCAAATCAAAAAGCCGTCTACGGTCGTGCGCGTGCCGGTGACGGCGGCGTGGAAGACGATTTCGTCGGCCAGCGGCGAACCGTCCATGACCACGCTGTCGGCGGTGAGACTGAGATCGCCGGTGAGAGCGGTGTCGGGCCCCGTGAGCTGCAAACGCGCGTTGATCGAACTCTCGGGCACGCGCTGTTTGAAGACGCGGGCGATTTCGCCGGTGCGGAAGCCGGAGAGTTCGATGACCAAATCCTGTTCGCCGCCGCGTTCGAGCGTTCCGGCCGCGCGGACGACGCCCACCGGTGAGCGCAACTGGAGGCCGTCAATCTCCAGACGGTTTTCGTGCAGGCGCAGCGCGGTTTCGCCTTCGGACTGCCACGGAATTCCGTAGGCGGTGGCGGTGAAGCGCGAGAGAATGACATCGGCGGTGTGATCGCTCATGCGCGCCGTTACGTCGGCGCTGAACGCGATGGTATCCGCTTTGGCCCACAAGCCGATGTTCGCGGCAATTTCGTGCGGTGTGGCGTCGAAGCGGAGTTCAACGGAATCCACCTGCTGGCCGGCGGCGGTGAGCGCGCGTGCAAAAAAAGAGCCTTGCAGACGCAAACTGTCGAGATCGGCGCGATCCGCCAGCAATGTAGCGTGAGCAACGGAGAATTGCCCCATGCGAAACGAGTCAACTTGCACGAATCCGGCCGCGACAAGATGTGAAAGAGAATCTCCGGCAAGACTGGCGCTTCCTTCGACGCGAGCCTGAACAGATCCGCTCAAGCTGTCGAACGAAGGTAGCAGGCCGCGCAGAGAGGATTGCATGGAAGCGAGATCGGGGACATCAGCCTGCCCGTGGAAATGCAGCTCGCCGCCGCGCGTGCCTTCCGCTGCGACGCCCACCCGTGCTCCCAGGCCGCGCGCGTCGAGAGTGTCAAGTGTGAGGGTTTGCCCGTGCACTTGTGCCGACAAAAAGAGCGTGTCGAGAGCGAAACGACCAAGCGCAAGCGGCGCGAGAGCGAGCGAGATACTGCCGTCGAGCCTTGCGGTGTCCAGAGAGTTGGCGGTAAGGTCCAGTGTGGCGGTGACCGGTGAAAGCGTGTCGGGAATCTGCGGAAGCAGCGCATGCAAATCGAGATTCTGCGTACTCACTTTGGTGCTGAGACGCGCGCGCGGCAAATCGAAACCGTCAAGCTTCGCATTTACGCGTGCCGTGCCGTGTCCGGTGTTTAAATTACCGGAAATCGTAGCAATCGAATCCTTCGTTTGCAGTACCAACGCAGCGGAGTGGACGCCGTATTTGCTGTAACGAGACGATCCGAGAGTGAGATTTACTGACCAACCGTTCAGTAAGCATGGATCTGCCGTTTTGGCGATCACAGCTTTACCGCTGAATCGGGTAAAGGTGGAGTCGGATAAGAAAGGTGTTATCGTAACGGTGTCGAATTTCAACTCAGCGCGTCCGGCGATTTCCTTAAGTGGATATGGAACAGTGGCTTGAAAAGATAATGCTCCGAGCGTTCTACTTTCAATATTACTTTTAATTTCCATCGAATCTACCAGCCATCCGTAGGATGTGAACGTTGCGATAGTGCCAAAGAGATTGGCCGGTGGCGGAAGCGTATGGGTGAACGTGGACTCTGCCCCAAAAAAGACGTGCCCGCCTAACGGGATGAACTCTTTTCCTAAGAGTACACTCCCTCCCGCTTCAAAAACTATTTGATTGGGGATATCAAAGCGGACATAATATTGCGTTGTGTTCTTCAATGACTTAGGTTTACCGTAACAATACTGAATATTGCTCTCCAATGGCTCGGCTCTGCCGTAGAGTTTCCACGATTCGGTTGTATAACTGAATGTATGCGCGGTATGCACTGATGTATGTCCTCCGGTTATACGCAAATCTTCCAACCGGAACACCCATTTCAGCGGCTCAGATGTTGAGGTGGGTTTGGACGGTTTTTTTGCGGCAATCGCCCGTTGAAGATTCGTGGTACCGCTTGAATCCACTTGAAGATTTAGCGCTAATCCGTAGGCGTATAGGTTCTGAATGTGTACGGAATCGCGCAGCAGTGCATTCAGGTCAATCCGTCCGTCGAGCGAATCCAGCATCAGTACTTCATGGCCGGAATCGTCCATTAATCGAAGTCCGCGCAGAGAAAAACGTCCGCCGGGAGTGACCTGAATCCGCTCCACAGAGACATCGCCTGCGAGGCGCGTGTTGATTTGTCGCAGAGCATAGCGTGCGCCGATGGTCTGCACGGCGGGCAAGAGAACCAACAGCACAATCAGAGCGATGAGCCCGAGAAGGCTGACCACTATCCATGCGATATATGTTCCGGCCCGCGCCATTAGAACGGAGTTCCCAAAGTCAGATGGATGGCCCAGTTCTTTTCGGGATACGGGTACACACGCAGTTGGTGCGCATAATCGAGGCGCACGGGGCCGACGGGAGTGGTAAGCAACAGTCCCAACCCGCCGCTCGGATAGAGATCCACCGGCCGCCACAGGCGCGGACGTTCCCACACGTTGCCCGCGTCACAGAAGACGGCGGTGGAAAGCATGCCCCAGAGATTGTAGCGCACTTCGGCAGTCATGCTGAAGGAGAAGTCGCCGCCGGTGGGCGTGCGTTCGGCTCCGGAACCGCGCGGCGAAAGGTGATCCTGCCGCCAACCGCGGACGGTGGTGGGCCCGCCCAGATAGAAGCGCTCTTCGATGGGCGTTTGCGGAGCTTCGTGAAGCGGGCCCATGACGCCCAGTTCCGCCTTGCCGGCCAGAATGGTCAGACGATTGGCGGGATAGAGCGCGCGTCCCGAGAAGAGCGCGCGCCACCAGCGAAGATCGGTGCGATAGAAAAGGCCGGATTCGGCCAGCGTCATGCCCAGAAAATGGCCCTTGCGCGGCACCAGCGGATGGTCGCGCGTATCCCAGCCGATGGAGAAACTCTCCACCGATTTCAGATAGTTCTTGGCGTAGTCGGGGGCGGTGACGGAGGTGTCGCGATCCGTGCGTCGCGCGCGGCCCACTTCGTTGGCGATGGACATGTTCACCAGCTCCAGCGGAGCGGCCGAGAGAATGGTGGTGGCGGTGAGAGTCTCGAGCGTGAAGCCGGGTTTGATTTCCAGCTCCCACTTGGGCGCGAGAGTGACGTCGGTGGCATGGAGGGGAGTGTGCGGCCAGAAGAGCCGGGCTTCGGTGCGGCGGCGGATTTCGGCGTAGCTGCCGCTCCAAGTGAAGCGACGGCCGCGGCCGAAGAAGTTCACGTCGCTGAATTCGGCGGAGGCGTGCGTACGCACTTCGCTGTCGTAGCCGCCACCCACGCGCACATGATAGCGTGCGCCTTCCTCGGTGCGAATCCAGATGGGGATGGTGTCGCCCGGAGAGGCCGTGTCGGGCCGGAGGTTCACTTGGGTGAAGGTCTCGAGACGCACCAGATTGCGCCGCGTGGCCTCTAACTTGACGGGCGAGAACGGCTCGAATTTGCGATAGGCGAGTTCGCGGCGGGCGGTGCCTTCCGAGACCTGTTTCAGCCCGGTGATGCGCGTCGCACCGAACCGGCAGAAATGCCCGGGATAGAGAACGAACGTCACGCGGGCGGTGTTGCGGAGCGAATCCGTTTCCACCTCGAACTCCACGCGGGCGCGGGCGTGGCCGATGATCCGCAGCTTGTGGGCGAGCGTGTCCGCCGAGCGCCGCAAGTCCGAGAGCGCCAGCCGCTTGCCGACCTTGATGGTCAGAGACGGCGACCAGCGGGCGGAATCCACTCCTGCGCCGCTGTCGCTGCCGAAGATCATGCGCCAGCTTTCGAGAACGAGCGGCAGACCTTCGCTGACCTCGACTTTGAGCTTGACCTCGTTCCTGATCTCGTTGGGAAAGACATTGCCCGTGACGGCGGCGGTGCGAAAGCCTTCGCGGCGGTAGAAATTGCGCAGGCGGAAGAGATCGGCGGCGAAGTCGTCGGAGTAGAACAGGGTGCGCCGGCCGATGCGCACATAGCGGCGCATCCACGACGGATGCTCGGTGGCCATTACCGTGTTGAGTTCGCCACGGGCAAACGTATGGATGCCGGGAAACTCGATGACCCAGATGCGCCAGCCATTGTAGTTTTGCCAGCGCTGATAGTCTTCGAGAGGGAACTGCGCCCGCGCGCCCGTGGACAGAGCGAGCATGAAGGCGAGCGCAAGCCAAGCGGCGAATCGCCTGAGGAGGATTGCGAAAAAGCCCAGCATCGCCGTCAATAACGGCAAAATCGAGCAGAAAATCAAGGAGTTGCGAGCGGAGGCATGGGTATCCCCCTACTTCAGTAGGGGGAACAAGGGGGTCTCTTCGCGGCACACAAGAGCGCACTGCCGTGCGGCACTACCATCGAGCAGAACCCTCCTTTGATCCCCCCTTCTGGCGAAGGGGGGAGAAAGGAGAGAATCGCGGTCATGCGCCATTGCCGGTCGGGAGACCGACAACGGCGGGAAGAAAACTACGGCGACCGGTAGAGGGGAATCCAGTGGGCGCCGGCCAGCCACCGCAGCCATCCGGCGGCGACGGATTCGGGGCTGTGCACCGTCTCGCGCGGGGTGTGGATGGCTTGTTCGAGGCGATCCAGACCGGTGGCCGCGCTGCGCAGTGCGTCCGGGTCGGGCAAACCCTTGTTGGCCAGCGCGGCGGCGAGTTGGATGAGGATATTGCCTTCGACGGTGTTCACCAGAGCGGAACTCCACTCCACGAATTCCTGTTCGACAAAGAGGAGGGCGGTGCGCGCGGCGCGCGAGATCTGGGCGCGCCGTTCGTCCAGCACCTGCTGTTTGCGGCCGGTAAGACTGCCCACCAACCCGTGGCGCTTGCCGGACTCGATGGGAAAGATGCGCTTCTCTTTCAGCAGGGCCTCAAGCCTCGCCGCGACCGGACGCAGAGGCCACTGGGTGTTGACCTCTCCCAGCGAAATGCGACGCAGTTCGAGCTTGGCCGAAAGTCCGCTGAGGCCGGCAAGCAGAGCGGCCATTTGATCGGTGATGAATTCGTCCACGCGGCTCTGCATGCCCGGCAGGGCCAAAGCCGCGACGAACGTCTCGGGCCGCGGCGACGGCTTCTGTGCGTCGAAGAACGCGGTGAAGGCCGGAGTGGTGAGACGCGCCTGAACGGACTTCTGCATCAGCGCCCGCAGCTGGCCGCTCCAGTTTTTCTGATATTGCGAGAGCAGATGGTGGGTGGTGGCCACGTAGCTTTCATGCGTGTTCAGCGCCTGCTGGAAAGTCTGCCGGCGCTGGGCGATTTGCTCGAGCAGGCGCGCCGCCAGCCAGCGCCACGCCGCCGATGCGCGCAATTCAAGGTCTTCAGGACGGTCCTCCAGAACCGTGGCCAGTTCGGCGAACAGCTTGCGCCGCTCATCGGCGGTGGACAAGTCGCCGCGGGCCACTTCCCACAGCTTCTGATTCAACTCTTCGAGGGCCGTGCGCAGCTTGGCGGGAGCATCGTCGGTGATGAGCAGCGCGGCCCGCTGCGCCAGCAGGGCTTCGTTTTCGCGGGGACTGGTGTTGGGCGCGTGGAAGTGACGCGGATGCGGCACCCACACCATCCGCCACTGCCCGGTGCACGGAATCGTCTGCTCCACTTCCAGCGGCTCCGCTTCGGGAAGGTTCTGGCCGAAGAGCGTGGCCAGAGTTTGCGCGGAGACCTCGCGTTCGGTGGAGCCGTGGCGGAACACGATTCGCTCGCCGGGACCGCTTTGCAGCCACCAGAGCACGGCCCGGTCGGGAACTTCGGGAAACTGCACGGTGAAGCCCAAGAGAGCAGCGACCTCGGCGGCCAGTGCGGGATCCGCGCCGCAGAGAAGAAAGGCGGGCGGCTGATCAAGGACGGTGGCAAAGCTGTCGAGTTCGGGCAGAGTGCAGCCGGACTCGCGGCAAATCGTCTGCAGTTCGAGCAGCGACGGCGTCTGCTCGCTGTACATCCGCGTGCGGGCCGCGGCTACCCACTCTTCCCAGAGGCCGGCCGCCGCTTCGGCGGTCGCCCGGAATGCGGTGCCGGCGCTCACTTGCCGACTCCCGGCGTCTGCATCAGATGGAAGAGAATCTGGGCGGCAATCGAAAGCCCGATGAGCCCGATGACGAGGCGCAGGTTCTTCTTGGAGGCGGCGCGATCCTGCTCCTCGCGATCGGCGACCTCCTTGTGCTGGACACCCTGCCGCTCGTGAAGAGTGTTCTCGATGAACTCGAACTTGGAGGCGAGCAGGCTGGAAAGCTCGCGGCGGAACGACGGCAGGTGTTCATCCTGCAGGCCAGAGAGCTCGGTTCGCAGGCGCGCGAGATCGCCCTGCACGGCTTCGAAACGCTCGTCGGCGCGGGTCTGGAAGGCGCTCACATCCGCGCGCAGCTCGCGCATCTGGGTGTCTTGTCCCTCGCGATTCTGAGCGAGAGCCTGCTGAACCGCCGTCAGCTCCTTATCCTGCTTTACCTGCGCCTTGCGCGTGAGTTCGAGTTCGGCGGACTGCTTTTCGAGCCGCTGATTGAGCAGCGGGAAAAACTTCTTCATGGCCGTGCTGTCGCCGAGCAGCAGATCGAACTTCTCGGTGGACAGATTGAGCACGTTCTTGGTGTCGCTGGCGATAGTCTGCATGGTCAGCTGATCGCCCTGGCTGAGCGACTGCACCAGTTGGGCCACGCGTTCGAGCGACTGCGGGACGGAAGTGGTCTGCTTGACGTACTGATCGTAGACCGATTCCACCACTTCCTTCAGCCGGGCGGCGCCTTCGTCGTAGTTGGCGCGAATGGCTTCCTTGAGCACGGCCAGCGACTGATCCTGCTTGGAGCGCAGGCCGGCCACTTCGCCCGAGACGGCCTTGATGTGGGTCTCGATGGCCGAGACGAAGGCGTCGGTTTCGGATTTGAGAGCCTGCACGCGCTCATCGAAGATGGCTCCCGCGCGCTTGATTTCGCTTTGCAGTTCGCGCTGCACGTTGCCGCTGGACTGGCCGGATTCGCTGAGACGCGCTTCGATGCCTTCCAGCCGGGCGAGAATCGAATCGGTGCGGCCGGCCACGGTCTTGGAGACGAAATCGCGCAGCGTTTCCAGAGCTTCGGTCCACGACTCGGCGATCTGGCGCAGCATGTCGCTGGTGCGTTCCGTATCGCTGGTGAGACCGCGTTCGAGACGTTCACGCAGGTCCTTGAGGCTGGCTTCGATGCGGTCGCGCTGGGTGCGGCTGTCGGCGAGGGCCAGTTCGGTGGCCGAGGTGGCGGCCTGCTCCACCCGTGCGAAAGCGGTTGAGAGCTGGTTGAGGAGCAGGCGCTCCTCCTCGGCCTGCTGTTCCAGTGAGCGGGACTGGGAATCGAGATGCCCGAGCGCGGCGCGGAATTGTTCGTCGAGCAGATGGCCCTGTTCGCGCTGGCCCTTTACCAGCGCGTCGAGGTTTCCGGTCATGAGGGTGATCTGCTCGCGGTTCTGCTGCTCGGCCTCGCGCATCGGCGAGATGATGCGTTGCAGCGAGGCCAGCGAGTCGCGGATTTTCTGCGTTTCGGCGACCAGCCGCTCATGATACCTCTCGGCGGCGGCCTCCATTCCCGCCGTCAACTCCTTGAGGATGCGGTCGGAGGCGGCCTCGCTGCGCGGAGCCTTTTGCAGCGTGGAAATCTCGCGCAGAATGCGCGTTTCACTGGCGGTCAGCGCGGCGGTAAACTCGGCGGGCGCGGCTTCGGCCGCGGCCCCGTCGGCGGGAGGCATGGCACGCGTTTCGATTTCCGCCAGAATGAGAGCCTGAATCTGATCGCGCAGACGGGTGACGGCCTGATCCAATTCCTCCTGCACGCGCGGGCCGAGGGAAGCCACGGCCTCGCTCAGCCGGTGCTCGAGCTTGGAGAATCTTTCGCTGTCGCCGGTGTGGCCGCGGCTAAGGAGATCGGCGACCTCTTCCTGATAGCGAGTGAGCTCTTCGCGCAGCGTCTGCTCGCTGCGCACCAGCAGCGAGCGCATTTCTTCGGGCCACTCAGCGGGCAGCGCGGCGGCGGACGCTTCCGGCGCGGCGACACCGACGGCGGCCACGGGCGCAGACTCTAACGTCAGCTTCTCATTTTCCAGCCGCCGGGTGATGGCGTCCATGTGGGACGTGAGCACGGTGAGCCGCTGCTCGATGTCGGCGGTGGCGCGAGTCAGGGCCTCGCGGCCGGCGGCGGTCTGATCCTTCAGGAGGCCGGCTTCGCTGCGCAGCGCGCCTTCGAGTTGCTCGTGAGTGTGCAGCAGGTCCCGCAGGACAGCCTCGGCCTGTTCCTTGATCTGATCGACGTGACCATGCAGGACGGTCTCAATGTCCTTCACGCTCTCGATCAGTCTGCTGCCGGCGGGAGCGAAGGCTTCCCGAAGCCGCTCGACTCCGTGGGCGATCTGTTGCAGGCTTTCCTCGGACTGCTGCAAGTTCTCCAGAGCGCCCAGAAGCTTCTTCAGTTCGTCCCGAAACGCCGGGACAAACTTCTGTTCCGTAAGCTCTTGGGTGAACGTCTCGAGGAAGTTCTGAAGGGGCTCGATGAGCTCGTGGCCAGTGGTCTTAGATGGCATAAGGGAGTATCCGTCTCATGCACTTGGGCTATTCTGATCGAGCCCATTCGGTGCAAGGGTAATACCAACGCCGCCGCCGCCCCCGAAACCGCCCGGAAACGCAGGCGAAAGCTGCCGTTCAAGCTGCCGAGTCGCACACCGGTTTTCACCGTGCAACATTTCCCCGCTTCGGGACCTCCCATGAGAAGGCAGCCGCAGCAGCCAAGACCAGCAGCCGTCCGCTGGACCGAACATTTTGACAAATAACCACCTATAGCCCATGAAATCGCGCATCTGGATCATTGCCATCGCCGTCCTCGTACTCGCCGCCGGGGTTAGCGGCTACTTCATCGTGAAGAAGAAGAAGGACAAGCGCACGGAAGTGACGGTGGAGGCGGCAGAAGTGCGCCGGCTGGTGTCCACGGTGTCGGCAACTGGCAGCGTGGAACCGGTCACGCAGGTCAAGGTGTCCGCTGAGATTCCGGGTCGGATCGTTCAACTGAATGTAAAAGAAGGGGATAGGGTAGAAAAGGGACAGTTCTTGGTGGAACTTGATTCCCAGACCTATCTTGCCGCCCTTGAGTCGGCAACGTCCTCCCTGCGTTCGGCCCGGGGGCAGAAGCAGAAGGCGGAGGCGGATCTGCGCCGCGTGCGCGAGTTGGTGGGCAAAGAGATGGCATCGCAGGCGGACTTGGATGCTGCTCAAGCGGCGGCGGAGCTTTACGCCGGTCAATTGGATCAGGCGGTGGCCGAGGAAAAACGGGTGCGGGAGAATCTGGCCAAAACGCGCATCGCCTCACCGATGAGCGGTACGGTTTCCCGTCTGAACAAGGAATTGGGAGAGCTGACTCTGGGCTCGCAGTTTCAGGAAGACGTCATCTTGGTGGTGGCGGACTTGTCGGCCATGCAGGTGCGGGCGGAAGTGGATGAGAACGACATCGTGGGCGTGAAACTCGGCGACTCGGCCAAGGTGGAGATAGACGCTTATCCCGATACCAGCTTTCACGGGGTGGTGGCGGAAATTTCCCAATCAGCGACGGAGAAAAGCTTGCAGGCCGAGCAGCAGGGCAAGAACTTCGATGTGAAGGTGGCCATCACCGACACGGTGCGCGGGATTCGTCCGGGCATGTCGTCCACGGTGGACATCGCCACTGCCGAGCGTGACAGCGCGCTCTCGGTCTCGCTGCAATGCGTGGCCGTGCGCGACAAGAAAGCGGGCAAGGCGGTGGAGATCAAGGAAAAAGAGAAGCCCAAGTCATCGCGCGAGTTGGCGGCGCAGGCCAAGGCCGGTGTGGCCGACACCTCGAAGACGACGGCGCGGGATGAGATCGAACAGGGCCTGTTTGTGAAGGTGGCCGATTCGGTGGTTTGGAAACCGGTGCGCACCGGACTGTCTTCGGACCGGCACATCGAAGTGACGAGCGGCGTCAACGCCGGAGACAGCGTGGTCAACGGGCCGTACCGCGTGCTGGCGCGCGAGCTCACCGGCGGCATGAAAGTGAAAATCAAGAAGCCGGAAGAACCGAAGGGGAAGAAGAAGTAGGCGGCCCATCATGAGCACTCTTTCCCCCAACGGTCACCTGATCGAGATGCGCGATCTGGTGAAGATCTACAAGGTCGGCAGCGAGCAGGTGCACGCGCTGCGCGGTCTGAATATGGCCATCGGATCGAACGAGTATCTGGCCATTATGGGGCCGTCAGGCTCGGGGAAGTCCACGCTGATGAATCTCATCGGCTGTCTGGACACGCCCACCTCCGGAGACTATTATCTGGCGGGCGAGAACGTGGCCCGCTTGAGCGACGGGCGGCTGGCGGAAATCCGCAATCAGCGCATCGGCTTCGTCTTTCAGACGTTCAATCTGCTGCCGCGGGCCACGGCCCTGCACAATGTGGAGCTGCCGTTGATTTACGCGGGCCTTAAGGCTTCGGTGCGCCACCGTCGCGCCAAAGAAGCGCTGGCCGTGGTGGGCCTTGAAGACCGCATGCACCACCGTCCCAACGAACTTTCGGGCGGTCAGCGGCAGCGGGTGGCCATCGCGCGCGCGATCGTAACCAATCCCTCGATTATTCTCGCTGACGAGCCCACCGGCAATCTGGATACCAAGACGGGCGCGGAGATCATGAAGATATTCGACCAAATCTACGGCGCCGGCAACACCATTGTGCTGGTCACGCACGAAGAGGACATCGCCCGCCACACGGGGCGCATCGTCCGCCTGCGCGACGGCCAGATCGAATCGGACGAAATGCGGAGAGCCTGACCGCCATGCGTTTCGTCACCGATTTGGGAGAAGGACTGCGCATCGCCTTCCGCGCGCTGCGCGCCAGCCGCATGCGGGCCGTGCTGACCACGCTGGGGATCGTGATCGGCGTGACCACCGTGCTCTTGATGATTACCATCATTCTCGGATTGAACAAGGCGGTGGCCGGGCAGTTCAGTTTTCTCGGAACGAACACGCTCTACGTGTCGCGCTGGTCGTGGTTCGACGACAACTGGCGGGCCATGCTGAAGCGGCCGGTGGTGAAGGTGGAGTTGGCCGAGCGCATCCGCGAGGAATCGCAATTAGCCGAGGCCGTCAGCCCGTGGGGCGACACGGAACGCAGCGTGGCCAACCGCTCGAACCGGCTGACGCGCGTGCGGGTGATGGGGGTGTCCGAGGACTATCTGGTGACCAATTCCATCAAGCTGGACCTCGGCCGCTTCATCAGCGAAGACGACGTGAGCCACAACCGTCAGGTGGCGGTGATCGGCAACGGCATCTCCGAGAAACTCTTCGACCGCGTGGGGCCTTTGGATCAGCGCATTGACGTGGGCGGCCACAAGTTCCGGGTGGTGGGGCTGAACGCCAAGATGGGCCGCTTTTTCGGTCAGGACATGGACGATTTCGTGCTCATTCCCATCACCGCTTTCACCAAGCGATTTGCGCGCACCGGCGACGTGGACATCGTAGTCAAGGCGGCTACGGCCGAGCAGCTTGGCGATTTGGAGTGGGAACTGCGCGGCATCATGCGGCGGCTGCGCAAGCTCGGGCCGTTGGATCCCGACGACTTCGGGATCAACAGCCAGAGCATGATTATGAACATCTACCGGCAGGTGACGGGCAGCATTTACGCGGGCGGGATCATCATCGCCTTCATCTCGCTCTTGGTGGGCGGCATCGGCATCATGAACATCATGCTCGTTTCGGTGACCGAGCGCACCAGCGAGATTGGGCTGCGCAAGGCGCTGGGCGCGCGCCGCTGGATGGTGGCCTGGCAGTTTCTGCTGGAATCGGCGGCCATTTGCGCACTGGGCGGGATCATCGGCGTGGTGCTGGCTTTTGCCGGCAGCAAAGTCATGAACAATTTCATTCCCACTTCGATGCCGCTGTGGGTGGTGGGTTTCGGAGTGGGTTTCGCGGCCCTCGTCGGCATTTTCTTCGGACTCTATCCTTCCATGAAGGCGGCGCGTTTGTCTCCCATCGAGGCCTTGAGGCAGGAGTAGATCATGCTGGAACAAACCCGGCTGCTCATGGCGTCGCTTTGGGAATCGCTGTTGCAGGCGCTGGACGCTATGCGCGCGCACAAGATGCGGGCCTCGCTGACGCTGATCGGAGTGGTGATCGGGGTGGCGACCATCATCAGCATCATGACCATTCTGGGCGGCATCAAGAACTCGCTCGACACCAGCATGCGCAACGCGCTGGCGGTGAACGTGTTTCAGGTGCAGCGCGACGACAATCAGATGGGCTTTCACGTGGGCGGGCACCGGCGGGACCACCGGCCCAAGATTGAAGCGTCGTACGCGGACGCTATTGGCGAGCGCTGTCCGGCGGTGCGGCGGGTGGGAGTGGAGAGTTGGGATTTCGGCCACACCGTCCGCCGGGGCGGCTTGGAGTCCAATGCGCGCCAGCAAATCGCTGGCGGCTCGGCGGAGTTCGGCGACAACAACGGCTACTATGTGGCGCAGGGCCGGCCCATTAATCAATTCGACGACTTCTCGGGCCGCTATGTGATCGTCATCAGCGACGAAGTGCGGCGCGCGCTTTTCGAGAATCTGGAGCCTATCGGGCAATTCGTGCGCGTGGGGCCGCAGCGCTTCGAAGTGGTGGGAGTGTTCGAACGGCGCGGCTCCATGCTGGGCGAGAGCCACGACACCTACAACTGGATTCCGCTCTCGACCTTCTTCCGCATGTTCGGCAAGAAGATGCCGTGGGGAGACGACCGCAGCGTGAATCTCACCGTTCAGGCGTGGTCGCCCGAGCTCTTCGAGCAAGCGCAGGAAGAGGTGATCGAGGTGCTGCGCACCGAGCGCGGCCTGAAGCCGGGACAGCCCAACAATTTCGCGCTGTGGACGCCGGATCAGCTTCAGGAGTCCTTCACCAAGATGACGGCCTGGATCGGCTACGCGGCTTTCGGGATCACCGGCATTTCGCTCTTAGTGGCGGGCATCGGGATCATGAACATCATGCTGGTGTCGGTGACCGAGCGCACGCGGGAGATCGGTTTGCGCAAGGCGGTGGGCGGCACGCGCCGTTCGATTCTGCGGCAATTCCTCATCGAGGCGGTGATGCTCTCGGAAGTGGGCGGGGCGGTTGGCATCGTCATCGGCTATTGCATCGCCATCGCGGTCAACGCCGCCATTCAGTATCCGGCTCCGGTGCCGATCTTCGCCGTGATCCTGGCGATTGTCTTCTGCTCGGTGGTCGGCATCGGTTTCGGCATGTGGCCGGCGGTCAAGGCCGCGAAACTGGATCCCATCGAAGCCTTGCGCTGGGAGTGAAGGCGCGGTGGGGACGAGGCCCGCCGCTGCACAGATCTTCGCATCCGGCGCATCGCCATGCGCCCCTGCGGTTATTTGATCATCTGGTGTAGGGGCGGAAGGCGTTCCGCCCGCGGTGCGATGATGTGAATTCGACAGACGGGCGCATCGCCATGCGCCCCTGCGGTTATTTGATCATCTGGTGTAGGGGCGGAAGGCGTACCGCCCGCGACACGAAGCAATCACGGTAAACGGGCGCATCGCCATGCGCCCCTACGGTTATTTGATCATCTGGTGTAGGGGCGGAAGGCGTTCCGCCCGCGGTGCGATGATGTGAATTCGACAGACGGGCGCATCGCCATGCCTCCCT
>JAPKYT010000145.1 GCA_026394155.1 bacterium
CGGCGAAGTGTTCGCGCTGCTGATGTCGATCTACCCGATCACGCGATTCCTGATCGAAGGCCTGCGCAACGACGAGGCGGCCATCTATGGCACGGGCCTCAGCATCTCGCAGAACGTGAGCATCGTGCTGCTGCTGTGCGCGGCCGCGCTGTGGTTCTACATCCTCCGGCAACCGCGATTAGGGGCAAGGGACGCGGGGCAAGGGATTGCGTCTCCGTTCATTGAGCGTGAGGAAAGCAATGTTCAATAGCCGCCTGCTGGGCTGCGCAAAAGAACGATGAAATCATCGCGGGGAGACGGCCGAGTCGCTTGCCGTTCTGTTCCGTGGAAAACAGAGATGTCGCTGGGCCGAAGGCCCGCCGTTCACTCAACCCAGGGCAACGCCCTGAGGGGAGGGAGTGCGGTCTCGATTCGCGTCGGCCCAACGGGCCAATCGTTCCCCACGACGCGCCGCGCCACCTCTCGACTCTACTCATTCCCGGGATCAATTCCGGCTCCGTCCGCCTGGCCCGCCGAAAAATCCGCGCGCAGACAGGCCCTCCAGCGAAGACCATCGAACGTCGCCAGAAGAAACGCACACAAGATGACGCCGGTAGCAGGAATCAAAGTCAATCAACCCGGCATGGACGCGCCATCTGATAGAAGCTGATGGGGCCCCACTGCTAAAACTTGCTCTCGTCGACCGACCGACCGTCTTTGCGGTTGCCCAACCGGCGGTGGTTTTCCGGGTCGATCGAATAGCGTATCCAACGGACCGAGCCGTCGCAGAGAGCCATGGCGAAGGTCCCCGCGTGGGAACTGCCGAAGACCACGTTGCAACCGAAGTCGCCGTAGCCCGCCCGGTCCTGCACCGGCGGATAGCTTGTCCAGCGATTCACGTCGTAGTCGTAGGCCAGTACCCAGCCCTGGTCGTTGTCGCAACTGCCGCCCTCCTCGTAGTTGGCCGGGCTGAGATAGCGCTCTCCCAGCAAGTAGGTGTAGCTTTCGCCGTCGGTGATGCTGGCCATCTTGCATTCGCTGCGTCGGAAGATAACGCCCGTGGCCTCGTGCGACGTGCCGCATTGGCTTTGCCATTGTGCCTCACTCATGGCGTCGCCTTCGCCATACGACCCGGGGCCATAGTAATAGGTGTCTACGCAGCCGTCGCCGGCGTTGGCGGCGTAGTCGCTCCGACCGATGGCGCGTGGCCGGTCGATGTTGACGAAATTGCTCCCGTGAGTGAAAGGATAGGCGATTGCCTTGCGGCGAGTGGGACATTGAAAGACGGTGACGGGCGTTTCGGCCATCCGCCGACCGCCATCGCGGTTGCCGTTTAGGCCCAGGTCGTACAGGTCGCCTAGGTCGATGAAAGGCAAGACGTTGAAGTGCCAACCGCCGGGCTGCCGCTTGGAAAATCCGCGGTCCGGATCGCCGGCATAACCCCAGCCCCAACCGCCGGTCGGCAGGAAGCCTTGTTTCTCCTCGTGCTGGAGGCAGCCGAGCGCGAGCTGCTTGATGTTGTTGGCACACTGGAGCCTTCGCGCCGCCTCGCGCGCCGACTGCACCGCCGGCAGCAACAGCGCGATCAAGATGCCGATGATCGTGATAACGACCAGAAGCTCCACGAGAGTGAACGCCCGAGGGGTGAGGGGCGACGAGGCGGTGGACCGCCCAATACGGAGTACGGAGTACGGAGTACGCAGCGCGGGGTGCTCGATACGCGGTGACGTTGTGTCCATATTATCTTCTCCTGCT
>JAPKYT010000155.1 GCA_026394155.1 bacterium
GCGCTCTCCATACGCCACACGCACCAGGATCGCGTGCATGAGATAGTGCGCGGATTGTGCGTGCGTCAGCAGGCTCGGAGGCAGGAATGATTCCGGGTGAAACGACTCGGGCACATAGAACACTGGCCCTGTGCGGGCGCGGTCATGCCGGTTAGAATGGTTCATGTTCTTTCCTCAAGGCTCGACACTTTCACTGGGCGGTGAAGTCGAGCCTTTTTCGTGGGCTGCCGGGTCTGGGTTGCGTGACCGATGGTGACCCGGTTCAGCAACGGTGCGCACGTTTAGCCCCAATACCGTTTAACGAATCATAACTACTGTTTCAGCAAAGGTTTTCGTTGGTTTTGGCGAGGGGCGATGTTCAGGGCGTTTCTTTTTCCACTTTGACATCTTTCGTTTGATCACGCGTGGATTGATTCGATTACGTCGAGGCTCGATTTTCTCTTGTTGCATCTCCCAAATTAATCCTCCGTACCATGCCTGAAACGATGACGGCGTCCGAGTGTCGCATTCCGGCAATCGGCACTTGAGGATTTGGAAACATCCCGTAAACGAAAGCCGATCCGAATCTAGGCCAATCGCCTCGGAGGCTTCGAACATCAAGGCGCGTATCACGAAGTGTGCCAGCGATAAAGCGTACATTTCCTGCAGAACGCCTGCTGGTGTTTCGCTCCGCAAGTGTGCTGGCTTCGTAGCACGCCGTGGGTCTTGGTGCGTCTTTTGCTCGTCGAAGGTCATCTCTTCTTCCCAGCGTTCATGGTACAACGAAATCAGTTCTGACGCCGGGTAGAGTTCTTCGTCTAAGAGCGTGGTCATCAACACATGTTCTTCCGCGTGCCCTACACGCTGAGGATCGTCGAGCTTGTAGCGCATCACGCGTACCACAATCCCGCGTCGGTCCTTTTCGCGATCGTACGACGTGGGATAGATCTTGGCTAAATACGAGCCGTCACTGAGATTGCGAAGCGGCTTGAGAATCAGTCCGCTTTTGACCCGCGCAAGTACCGCGACGTTTTCAGAAAGAGCACGTTTCCACTGCCTATAGCTGAAAAAACCACGATCTTCCAACAACAAAGAACTGACAGGAATATGTCGCCACAGCCCTTCCATCGCGGTCGTTTCACCACAAGCAATTCGTTTAAGCACAATGGCCAGTTCCACGTGAGTGCCAACTTCAACCAGACTTACCTTGCGTACTTGAGGAAAGGCTCCCATGCCACGGTCGCCAGCGGAAGGGCGTCCGAATGCTTTGTCATTAGCCTCCGTATCGGGCGTGTCGAACACCGTCCCATCGATGGCGACCAAACGCAAACCCCGGTAGAAAGCTCCAGGGGTATCCGGCGGAGCCAACGGACGTACCGTGGTCTGAAACAAATGTCGAACCGGAGCCACACCCAGACGCTGTCGCGCCACGCACAGACTGGATCGGTGCGGCGAGTCTTCGCCAACTCGCAACCGACGAGCATGTTTGAAAACCTGACGGATTGGCAGATCGGTAAAGATGCCCATTGCTAGCACGACCCACAGCATGACCTCGTGAGTTAGCTTGCACGCCCGCTGTCCGACCAAACCGGTGGCAAGCAAGGCTTGCCGCACCGACTCGTTCGAGATAACCTGTTCCAAGCCAGCCAGCCGATCCAAAACACGTCCCGAATCATCGGGCGTCAACGTACAGCGTCCTTGCTCGAACATGTCACAGCCTCCTTGCTGTCAGGGCTATCGTTCGCAAAACAACGGCCCATAAGATAGCAGGGGGCTGTGACTTATGTCTATTTCAACGGTATTGGGGCTATGCGGGCTTCGTCGGTTGGCAGTCGCCGATCGTGCTACAGGATGGCACGCTGCTCGTCGGCTTCTCGTCTGGTTACTGGCACGCATCGCCTCCCACCGCCTACTGTGCGGAGAATGCAGCGGCGATGGAGGAGTGGAAGAAGATCGGAATGCCGACCGACATCGATGCCCCGCGCGGCGGTCGTACGGAAATCATGCGCTCCAGCGACGGAGGCCAGACATGGTCCAAACCCAGTGTGCTACTGGACACACCCTGGGATGACCGTGCTCCCAACTTCTGCCAGTTGCAG
>JAPKYT010000118.1 GCA_026394155.1 bacterium
TTCGCCGTCTCCACCGGCGCAGTCGTTGCTTCCGTGAGCTCGATGGCAACCCGGAACTTGGTCTTCAGCACATATTCGGGCTTCTCCGGCTTCGGTTCCGATTTCTTCTTGCCGAACGGCAGCCTGCCCAAGACCTCTTGCCGTGCGCCTTCGGTCACCGCCTTTCCCAGCGACGGCCCTTGGAGCTGGTTGCGCTTGATCTCGGTGACACTTTGCACCGGTTCGCCGGGAGCCTTCTTGGCGGCTTCCGTGAGCGCCGCGAACTGCTTCTGATACAGAAAGGCGGCCTGCGTCAGTCCCGGAGTCAGCGCCAATTTGTCCAGCCCGAGAGCTTGCAGATAGCGCGTTTGAAACTCGCGGATCTCGCCCGCGCCGAGGACTTCCGTGCTGTTCCACAGATCCATGGTGATGATGACTTTGTCCAGAGAATCGGCTTTGTTCACGCCGGTAGCTTCAACGCGCGCATTATGGCACACCCAGCCGCCGATGGTCTTGGGCTGAGGATCGGACAGGTCCTGAACCGTCCATGCGTACATGTCTTCGGCCACCGTGTCGGGCTGCTCTTCCTCCGTCTCTTTCATGTCGGCCATGCCCTTCTTCATCATCTCGCGGAACTCGGCGAAGGTCATTTCCGCGTAGGTCTTCTTGACCGGATCGAGCGTCCAGACGACCTGCCGGTCGAGCCGCGTGATCTGGGTGGAAGGGGTCTCCTTGCCGCGGGTGAGAGTCTTCATCATGCCGGCGGTCCAGCGCACGGTGGACTCGCTGCTGTACTTGTCCGCCGTGTAGTAGTCCGTAGATGTGCCTTCCGACGCACCCATAAACTGCGAGGTGGTTCGATGCTTGCGAATCACGTCGGCCTGCGCGCTGCTGACGAGCAGCAGGACGGCCAGAATCCATACCATGGTCGGCCCCTTTCGTTTTTCCGAAATCTTGTGTAAGATAGGACAAAGCGCGCACAAATTCAAATGGGTGCGGGCCGAGCTCTAATTGGCTCCGAACTCACACGGAATAAGGACCTTAACTATGCTGCCCGCGCGCTTCAGGTGAGGAGTTCGACCATGCGTGACATCATCATCTGTGAAACACCGGACGATGTGGCCGATGCGGCGGCCGATCTGATCTTCGAGAGCCAGACGCAGGCCGTGGCCGCCCGTGGCGCCTACCGCGTCGCTCTCTGCGGCGGAGCGACGCCGCGCCTGCTCTACGAGCGCCTCGCTTCCGATGAGTGGCGGGAGGTGATGAACTGGCCCGAGTGGGAAGTCTTCTGGAGCGATGAGCGGGCCGTATCGCCGGAGCACACCGACTCCCATTATCGCCTTGCCTACGACGCACTCTTGCGAGAAGTAGCGGTGCAGAACGTGTGGCGAATGAGAGCGGAGGCCGCTGCTTTGGGCGAAGCGGCCGATGAGTATGCGCGCACGCTGCGCTCCCGCCTCGGCCCCGGCTTTCCCGTTTTCGATACCATCCTGCTCGGCATGGGCAGCGACGGACACACGGCCTCGCTCTTTCCCGGCCACCGCGTCCTCGATTCGTCCGCACTGGTTGAGGCGGTGGAGGACATGACTCCGCGGCGTCTGACGCTGACGCTGCCGGTGCTGAACGGTGCGCGGCAGGTCATCTTTCTGGTGACCGGCGCAGAAAAAGCTGAACGCGTGCGGGATGTCTTGGAACACAACGATCCGCGCTTCCCGGCGGCGCAAGTGCTCCCGGAAGAGGGAACCTGCACGTGGATTCTCGATCATGAGGCGGCTCGGTTGATCCGCTGACGGCCCGAGGAATGGATCACCGCCGCCGAGAAGGAATCCCCGGCCGCAAGGCCGGGGATTCTCTGTTTTCCCTCCGCTTGCGGGGGGACAAAAGGGGGGTGGATTCGGTGTTTCCCGTTGCTGGCGGCGGCAGGCGTCTTCGGTCTTCGCCTGCCCCGCTTACGGATCGCTTGCTCGTGCGGGCGTCCAGAATCTCGGCCGCCGAGCCGGGTTAAGTCTTCGCAACCCGGCCGGAATCGGATTGCTCAAATCGAAGACTCTGAGAGGGTTGAGGCATCGGTTCAACTCTCCGCATCCAGTCTTCACTTTGTTTCGCGATAGACCCCAAAAGGGAGGTGGATTCGGTATTTCCCGTTACCGTCCCACGGTCTGCATAGTCCGCTCGGGATAGCGCGCTCCCGCGGCCACGCCCACGGATGCCACGCGGTTCAGGCGCGCGAGGTCTTCCTCGCTGAGCACGACCTTCAGCGCGCCGAGATTCTCTTCGAGATAGGGGACGCGCTTGGTTCCGGGAATGGTCACGATGTCTTCGCCTTGCGCCAGCACCCAGGCGATGGCAAGCTGCCCCGGCGTGCACTTTTTCTGGGCGGCAATGGCTTCGATCTCGCGCAGCCATTTCAAGTTCTGGACGAGGTTCTCCCCCTGAAAGCGCGGAAAGGTCGGCCGGGTGTCCTCGGCGGCAAAATCGCTGCTCCCCTTAAGCCGGCCGGTGAGAAAGCCGCGCCCCAAAGGGCTGTAGGCGACAAACCCGATCCCCAATTCGCGGCAGGCGGGCAGAATCTCCTTTTCCACGCTGCGCTCCCACAGCGAGTATTCCGTTTGAAGAGCGGTGATCGGATGCACGACGTGAGCGTGTCGAATCGTTTGCAGGCCCGCTTCCGAGAGCCCGAGAAAACGAATCTTGCCCTGCTCTTTCAGGCGGCTCATGGCTCCTACCGTCTCTTCGATGGGCGTGCTCGGATCCACACGGTGCTGATAGTAAAGGTCAATAACATCCACTCCCAGCCTCTTGAGACTGGCCTCGCAGGCAGCCTGCACGTATTCGGGCCGCCCGTTCACTCCCAGCCACTCGCCCTTCTCGTTGCGCATGTTGCCGAACTTGGTGGCCAGCACCACCTTGCCCCGCTTTCCTTTGAGAGCGCGCCCGACGAGCTGCTCGTTGTGGCCCACGCCGTACGCGTCCGACGTGTCGAGGAAATTCACTCCGAGTTCAAGCGCGCGATGAATGACGCGAATGGATTCCTCGTCGTTTCGCGCTCCGTAGAATTCCGACATGCCCATGCAGCCGAGACCCTGAGCGGAAACGCTGGGGCCGTTCTTGCCAAGCTTCCGGTGATTCATTCCAATATCCGTCCTATGTTGAGATGATCCTTTTTCGAGGGTGTTCCCCGGCATCCGACGCAGCCGTCGTGTCGCCTGAACGCATGTTCACTTTGGTCGTGCAAACAAATGCGCGAACGCAGTGAAGTTTTGGGCCTGTATTGCTCGCCGGTCTTACAATATTCAACACAAAGTCTTGAAAAATACTGTTGATGTGGCAGGCAAGTTGATGCGCCCGTAGGGCGGCGATGCGGCAAACTCGATTATCTTCCTCCGAATTGACCTTGCAGGTCAAGATCACTATATTCTCAGGCCCGGCCGCGCCTTCTCCGAGGTGACCGCGCCGACCGATTGACACACCCTCTTTCAACATGGCCGACAGACCTCCAGTTCCATACGCCACCGGCAACACCGGCGAGGACGACGTCGAGATCCGCGAATGGCTCGATAGCCTCGACTATGTGATCGCCGGCGGCGGGCGCGAGCGCGCGGCTCAGATCATGCGCCGGCTGCGCAGCCACTCGTTGCAGCGCGGCGTGCCCGGTGTGCTCACGCTCAACACCCCCTACGTCAACACCATTCCGCTCTCCGAGCAGCCGCCCTTCCCCGGTGACCGGCAGATCGAACGGCGCATCAAGAGTCTCATCCGCTGGAACGCGATGGCGATGGTGGTGCGCGCCAACCGCCGCGACGGTTCCATCGGCGGACACATCGCCACCTATGCGTCGGCGGCCACGCTCTACGAAGTGGGCTTCCATCATTTTTTCCGCGGCAAGGATCATCTGTCGGGCGGCGACCTCATTTTCTTTCAGGGACACGCCTCGCCGGGAGTCTATGCGCGCGCCTTTCTCGAAGGCCGGCTGAGCGAGCGCGATCTCGATCACTTTCGCCGCGAACTCGCGCCCGGCGGAGGCCTTTCCTCGTATCCGCATCCGTGGCTCATGCCCGATTTCTGGGAGTTCCCCACGGTCTCGATGGGCTTGGGCCCGATTCAAGCCATCTATCAGGCGCGCTTCAACCGCTATCTGGAAGACCGCGGCTTGAAGAAGGACACCGGCCGCAAAGTGTGGTGCTTTTTCGGCGACGGCGAGACGGATGAGCCGGAAGCTCTCGGCTCGATTTCACTGGCGGGGCGCGAGCGGCTTGACAATCTCATCTTTGTGGTCAACTGCAATCTGCAAAGGCTGGACGGGCCGGTGCGCGGCAATGGAAAAATTATTCAGGAGCTCGAAGCCGTTTTCCGTGGCGCGGGCTGGAACGTTATCAAGGTGATTTGGGGCGAAGATTGGGATCCGCTGCTGGCCGCCGACCGCGAGGGCCTTCTCGTTCAGCGCATGACGGAAGCGGTGGATGGCGATTATCAGAAGTACTCGGTCGAGCCGGGCGGCTACACGCGCGAGCACTTCTTCGGCCGCGATCCGCGCCTGCTCAAAATGGTCGAGCATCTCTCCGATGAACAAATCCGCCGTCTGCGCCGCGGGGGACACGACCCGGAGAAGGTCTATGCCGCGTACAAGGCCGCCGTGGAGCATAGTGGTGAACCCACGGTGATTCTGGCCAAGACCATCAAGGGCTACGGCATGGGCGAAGTGGGCGAGGGCCGCAACATCACGCATCAACAAAAGAAGCTCACCGAAGACTCGCTCATCGAATTCGCCTCGCGTTTCGACCTGCCGCTTTCGCCCGATCAGATCGCCGACGCGGCCTATTACCGCCCGCCGGAAGACAGTCCGGAAATCCGCTATTTGCGCGAGCGGCGACAGGCGCTCGGCGGCTGGATACCGCGGCGCGTGATTTCTTGTCCGTCCCTGCCGCTGCCGGCTCCCGATTTCGTGGACGAGTTCCTCAAGGGCACCGAGGGCCGCGAAGTCTCGACGACTATGGTGTTCGTGCGCATTCTCGCCAAGCTACTGCGCGAGAGCGAAATCGGCAAACACATCGTGCCCATCGTGCCCGACGAAGCGCGCACCTTCGGCATGGAATCGCTCTTCCGCCAGATCGGAATCTATTCGCACGTTGGCCAGCTCTACGAACCGGTGGATCGCGAGAACCTGCTCTACTACCGCGAAGCGCGGGAAGGGCAGATTCTCGAAGAGGGAATCACCGAAGCGGGCAGCATGTGTTCGTTCATGGCGGCAGGAACCGCTTATGCAAACCACGGCGTGCCCGCGATTCCGTTCTACATTTTCTACTCGCAGTTCGGTTTGCAGCGCGTGGGCGATCTGGTGTGGGCGGCGGGTGACATGCAGGCGCGCGGCTTTCTGATCGGCGCCACCGCCGGCCGCACCACTCTGGCGGGCGAGGGTTTGCAGCATCAGGACGGCCACAGCCATCTGCTCGCCTATCCGGTCCCCAATCTCGTCTGTTACGATCCAGCGTTCGCCTATGAACTCGCGGTCATCGTGCGTGACGGCCTGCGGCGGATGTACGAAGAGCAGGAGCGCGTGTTCTACTATATCACGGTGATGAACGAGAACTACGCGCAGCCGCCCGTGCCCGAGGGAGTCGAGGGCGGCATTCTGCGCGGCGTCTATCGCTTCCGCGCCGCTGTAACCGGCGAGGCGCACATGCATCTTTTGGGCAGCGGAGCGATTCTGAACGAAGTCATCAAAGCACAGGAAATGCTCGCCGAGAAGTTCAGAGTGGCGGCGGACGTGTACAGCGTGACCAGTTACAAGGAACTCTATCGCGATGCGCTTTCCTGCGAGCGCTGGAATCTGCTGCATCCGGGCGAGACTGCGCACGTTCCTTATCTGACGCAACTGTTCACCGGATCGAAAATTCCGTTCGTTGCCGCCGGCGACTACGTGAAAGCTCTGCCCGATTCCGTTTCGGCGTGGCTTCCCGGTCCGCTCTTCTCTCTGGGAACGGACGGTTTCGGCCGCAGCGACGGCCGGGCCGCGCTCCGCGATTTCTTCGAGGTGGACGCGCGTCATGTGACCTACGCCGCGCTCTACCAACTCTTCCGGGCCGGTGAGCTGGATGCGGCAACGCTCAAGAAAGCCATGCGAGAATTAGAGATTGACCCGGAGAAGCTGGAACCGCATTTGTCATAGTCGCGGGAGGGCCGGGTCTGTCATCCAGAAGGCCGCTCTTCTTGTCCTGCGGCCTGATGGATCACTGAGAGTATCCGGGGACTTGACTTTCTGTGATCCTTCACCCCCCTCGCAGACTTAGGGGGTTCAGGATGACAATCGGATCGCGGCGGCGAATCTCCAGATTCGCCCCACTCAACATTGCGGAGGATCTCATGCAGGTTGCCTTCAAGATTCCCGATTTGGGAGAGAATATAGACAGCGGCGAAGTCGTGAAGCTGCTGGTCAAGGTGGGCGACGTTGTCGCTGTCGAAAAGCCCTTGTTAGAGCTTGAGACGGGCAAAGCCGTGGTGGAAGTTCCCTCCGACCTGAGCGGACGCGTGGCGGCTATTCTCGTCGAAGAAGGAGACAAGGTAACGGTGGGGCAAACGGTCATCACCATCGAGACAGACTTGAAGGCCGACATCTCTACGGCTGCTCCTCCGGTAACGCCGAAAACCGCTCCCGCAGTCGAGAAACCATCGGAACCGACGAAAACTGCGCCGGAGATTCCCGCCGCGCCGAAAACGCGCGCCGCCGCGCGCGAGTTAGGTGTGGACTTGTCGGCGGTGAAAGGCACGGGCGAGGGCGGCCGCGTTTCCGAAGAAGACGTGCGCGCCGCTTCGGCGGCTGCTCCACGCGGGATCGCCGCCGCCACGGGGCCGCGAGCTCTGCCCGACTTTGCGCGTTTCGGAAAAATCGAGCGCAAACCGATGAGCAACGTGCGGCTGGCCACCGCCGAGCATTTGGCGCACGCCTGGGCCACGGTGCCGCAGGTCACGCAATACGACAGCGCGGACATTACGGAACTTGAAGTGCTGCGCAAACGCTACGCGGAAAAAGTAGAAGCGGCGGGCGGCAAGCTGACGCTCACGGCGGTGTTGCTCAAGGTGGTGTCATCGGCGCTGCGGCAATTTCCTCAGTTCAACACCAGCGTGGACATGGCCGCGCGCGAGATCATCGAGAAACATTATGTTCACGTCGGCGTGGCGGTGGACACCGAGCGCGGCCTTCTCGTTCCGGTCATTCGCGATGCTGACACCAAGAACATTCTGGAACTCGCGGTGGAGCTGTCGGAGATGGCGAAGCGCGCGCACGCCCGGCAGCTCGGGCCGGCGGACTTGGAGGGCGGCACGTTTTCCATCACCAATCTCGGCACCGTGGGCGGCACGCATTTCACGCCCATCGTGAATTGGCCGGAAGTGGCGATTCTGGGCATCAGCCGCGCCGGCATGGAACCGCTGTGGAAAGACGAGAAATTCGTGCCGCGGCTCATGCTTCAGCTTTCGTTGTCGTACGATCATCGCGTGATTGACGGCGCGGACGGCGCGCGCTTCCTGCGCTGGATCTGCGAAGCGCTCGAGCAGCCGTTCTTTCTGGCGTTGGAAGGCTGAGTCGTTTCATATTCCGCCGGTTTCTTCACAACCCGGAGAACCTTTGATGACCACTGCTCCCGCTGTTCGCAAACATCCCGCTGGCCTACCCGTGCTCTTCTTCACCGAAATGTGGGAGCGTTTCGGCTTTTACTGCATGCTGGCCATTCTCGCGCTCTACATGAACGAGAAGCTCGGCTTTTCCACGCGCACCGTGGGGCAAATCTACGGCGCCTACGTAGCGCTGGTGTATTTCACTCCCGTGTTAGGTGGATTTCTGGCCGACCGTTTCCTCGGATTCGGCCGCTCCATCCTGATCGGCGCAGTCTTTATGGGCACCGGCTATTTCCTGCTGGCGATTCCCACGCTGCCCATGTTCTTTACCGGGCTGACGTGCATCATCCTGGGCAACGGCCTGTTCAAGCCGAACATCTCGACGCTGCTCGGCAATCTCTATCAGGACTTGCCCGAGAAACGCGACGCCGCCTACAACATCTTCTACATGGGCATAAACGTCGGCGCGTTTTTCTCGCCCCTCGTGGCGGCCTACCTGCGCCACACCTACGATTGGGGCTACGCCTTCGCCGCGGCGGGCGTGGGCATGATCGTCTCCTTCATTCTTTTCATCTCGCTGCGCCGTCACACTCTGGCGGGCGAGAACAAGGCTCAGGCGAACCGCGGGACGCAGATCGTGCTGACCGCGCAGCAGGAGAAATCTCGCATCACGGCTCTGTTGTTGGTGTTCGGCATCGTCATCGTGTTCTGGATGGCCTTTCATCAGAACGGTTTCACCCTGACCTTCTGGGCGCGCGATGCCACGAACACGACACTTTCACCCGAACTCTCGCAGGCCTTCAATCCCATGTTCGTGGTGCTCTTCACGCCGCTTCTGGTCTGGTTCTGGACGCGGCTTCGCGGTCGCGGCAAGGAACCCTCCACCGCCGCCAAGATCGGCATCGGCATGCTGCTCACGGCGGGAGCATTCTCGATCATGACGGGAGCCGGGTTTTCGGGCGGCGACACCGGGCGGGTGAGCATTGCGTGGCTGATCTCGGCCTATGCGGTCATCACCATGGGCGAGTTGTGTCTCTCCCCGATGGGGCTTTCACTGGTCAACAAACTCGCACCGGCGCGCATGCGCGGCCTCTTGATGGGCGGGTGGTTCGCGGCCACCGCCACCGGCAGCTATCTGAGCGGACTGGTCGGTAGCTTCTGGGATGACATGCCGCACAGCGCGTTCTTCATGATTCTTACCATTGCCTCGGTGGGCGCGGCCGGGCTGCTGCTGTTGGTCCTCAAGCGCATCCGGCCGACCATTCACGAGGCCGAGCAAATGGCTTTGGCAAATGCGAAACGGAGTTGACACGATCATCGTTTCGCCTATGACCGCAGAAGGCACGTCTGCCAAGATATTGTCCACGGTTTGGATGCGAGCGGCCATGCTCGGCAGCGTATGGGCATCCGTTGAGATTATCCTCGGCAGCTTTCTGCACAATCTTCGCGTGCCGTTCACGGGAACGACGTTAACGGCGGTCGGAGTGAGTCTGCTTGTGGCGGGGCAATCGCTGTGGCCGGATCGCGGTTTGGTCTGGCGGGCCGGTGTGATCTGCGCGCTTATGAAAGCCATCTCGCCCAGTGCGGTTCTGATCGGACCGATGATCGGCATTCTGTCTGAATCCCTGATGATGGAATTGGCCGTGAGGTTTTTGGGCCGTAACATCGTGGGATTTCTTCTCGGTGGGGCTTTGGCGGTGTGCATGCCGCTCACGTACCGCATCGTCGAGCTTATCGTTGCTTTCGGTTTCAACATTGCCCCAATCTACACCGGTCTCTATCGCTTCGCCGCGTCGCGGCTGGGAATCACCGGTTTTGAAGCCGGCGATTTGCTGATGGTGTTGTACGGAATCTATGCCGTTTTCGGGCTGGTGGCGGCTGCTCTCGGGTTGATCGTGGCCAAACGAGCCCGCGCGCTCCGCGGACAAGTGCGGCTCAACCATGATGTGACTGAAGAATATCGCTTCCAGCAAGCCGATTCCTCGCAGCGCTATTCCCTTCCTTTTCTCGTGATACATTTGCTTCTCGTTCCGGCCGGCATGATTGCCATCGGGAGATTGCCCGTCTATGGAGTGGCCGCGTTTCTTGCGATCTATGCCGTGTGGGTCGCCTATCGCTATCCGCGGGCATGGCGGAGACTGCGCAAACCAACCGTGTGGATTGTGATCTTGGCGGTCAGTTTGGCGGGCGGAGTGATTCTGGGAAAACTCGGATCGGAGAGTGTGATGGACGGGATCATCATCGGTTTGCAGATGGTCCTGCGGGCCGTGCTGATGATTGCCGCTTTCGGCTCGATCAGTGTGGAATTGCGCAATCCGGCGATTGTGCAGTGGTTTCTCAAACGGGGAATGGGGCAGGTTTCGGCGGCGCTTGAGGTAGCCTTTGGTGCGCTGCCCAAGATGATTTCGCTGCTGAAACGCAAACAAGGTGTGCCGCGCAGGCCGTTCGATATTCTGGCTCGTTTGCTGGCCGAAGCAGAACTGTGGCTTCAGACTTTTTCCGCCACCGGTGCGTTGGTGCCAACTGAAGAGACCGAGCGTAATGACGAATAGACATCAGCGCCTCGTCGAAACCCACAATATAAAAGCCTGTTATATAATACATTATGGATCGCATGGGGCTTCCAGCAGTTTCGAGCGACATCGAAAGTCACTTCACATTTGCACTTTTGTTCAGCATCTTGCCCACAAGCGACATCGACTTTCCATAACACAGAAGGCTTTCTATGAACAAACAGATGATCGAAGGACAATGGGCATACCTGCGCAACGTGCTCGGCAATGCCCGCAAGCAAGTGGAACTGATCCCCGAAGACAAGCTCGATTTCCGTCCCGTTCCCGAAGTTCCTACCGTGGCGGAACTGTGCGTTCACCTGTTCATGTACCTGACCGAGAGCACCGAAACCGTTTTAGCGGGCAAGCACACGCAGCGGGATGAGCCCAAGTTCGCGAAGAAAGCCGACTTGATAAGATGGATTGACGGCCAAATCGAGAAAGGCTACGCCAATCTGGCCAAGATCACCGATGCGCAGCTTGCCGCCAAGATCACGGCGTGGGGAGAGCCGTTTGACGCGTGGAAGATGGTGAGTTTCGTATTCGATGAGGTGCTGCACCACCGCGGGCAACTGACCGTTTATCTGCGGCTGATGGGCATCGCGCCGGCCTTCATCTACGAGTTCTGACCGGCAAAGGCACGCGCGGGGAAAAGCGAAACCCCCGGCCTCCAAGAGGCCGGGGGTTTCTCCATGGGAGGAGATTCCGCCGAAAGCTACTTGAGCAGAACCATCTTCTGCATGTCAGTGAAGCTGCCCGACGTGAGCTTGTACACGTACACTCCGGAGGGCAGGCCTTGAGCGTCAAAGACTTCGCGATGACGGCCGGCGGGCAAATTGCCGTTCACCAACACGGCCACCTCGCGGCCCATCACATCGTAAACACGCAGCGACACGTGACCGGCCTCCGCCAGATCAAAGGCAATGGTGGTGGTGGGGTTGAAGGGATTCGGATAATTCGGATAGAGCCGGTACTCGCTCACCATCACCGGGTCGTGCTGCACGACCGGGATGGACTGCGTGCCGAGCGCATGAACCGTCCCGTTGTAGTCCACGGAGGTCAGGCGATATTCATAAATCGTGCCCGCCTCCACGGTGGCGTCGCGGTAGCTGTAGGTGTGCGTCACGGACGACGACCCCGCACCCCGAATGCGTGCGGCTACGGTGCTCCACGCGCTGCTGGTGCGCCGCTCGATCCTGAAGTAATCGTTGTCCCGCTCAGAGGCCGTGGCCCAGCGCAGAACCACTGCATTGCCATCCTGCGCGACTTGGAAGCTCAGCAGTTCCACCGGCAACTGCAGGTCAGTAATGATGTAATCTTCGGTCTCGCCGCCGACGGGATCATTGGTGGCTACAGCGTCCACGCAGGGCGAGACATATTGGGTGAGCAGACGGAAGCGGAAAATCCCGTTGTACCGCCCCTGACCCTCTAACACTCCCGGATCGGTGAAGCAGAATCGGCGCGTGGTGTCGGAATTGGCCTGCAAGCCAGTGATCTCCACGCCCTGAATGATGCACTCGTAAGCCCGAGGGTTGCAGAAACTGTCGGTGAAGCTGCAGTTGGCCGGGAAGGAGCCGTCCTTGAAGCCGTAGAGATACAGGCTGTCAATGTTGGGATCAAAGCCCGGTCCGGTGGTGATGGTGACATCCACGCACACCTGTGCGCACGGCAGCCAATTCAGGGGATTCAAGAACACTACGCCGTCGTCGTAATCGTCAGTGTCCGAGGGACTGTGGGCAAACTGGTCGACGTTCACCGCATCGCCCAGCCACGCGACATTGTCGCGCTTGATGGGATTGGACGGTCCGCCTTCATTCACTGTACCGGTGTGATAGCAGGTATCGAGGTCACCGTAATCGTAACCCAGCGTCGGGTTTTCCTGGCAGGATTCCATGATGTTGAACACTGTGGAACACGGCTCGGAGCGCACACCGTGCTCGTCAACCGCCCACACTTTGCATGTCCAGTCCTCGAAAGCGTGTATCTCCTCGCTCAGACAGCTGTCGGTGTCACTCGCGGGTGCGCCCAACAGATACCAACTGTACTCAAGATGCACATTGTCGCCGTCAGGATCTGAGGCGGTGGCCGTCACGCAAAGAAGCGACTCCGCCGTGACGCAGATGGGGCCCGAGCATTCCGGCGTATTGGGCGAACGATTGATCGTGTAGTAAACCACGAGTTGCGAGCGATGCACGTTGACCGCCCAATTGCAGGACGGGGAATTGGCGTCAATCTCAAGTTGCACATGGAGCAGGCTGTCATCCCTCAGATCGGCCGAGTCCACCGGGAAGCGAGTCACTGACCAGCCCTGGCTGACGCCTTCGAGATGAGGCAGCAGAGGTCGAGCTTCCCCGCCACCGCCCAGAGAAACGAGATCCATTTCACACGGAACCCGCCGCGAAACCGGCGCCATCTCGCACGGTTCGTCCACATCCCAGGCGCAGATGTACACGAAGGCCGAATCTATAGTCGTCCACCCGCGGACCCCCATAGTATGGCGCTGGGCTGCTGCTGTCTACAGTCTGCACAAAACGGCGGGAGGTCTCGCTGAGCGAGTCCGTGCCCGGCTCAAAAGCGGTTTGCTCGCAGGCATTGGCACAGGAGTCAATATGTAGGGAGTACGAGCCTTCGCTGTTGGTGTCGGCCGCTTCCACCACCAGATAGTAGGTGCCTGCCGAGAGCGTTATGCACTCGAGGAGGGACGGGCCGCCGTAGGTGCCGCACCCGTCGTTGTCGCGCGCGATCTCCGTTCCGCTGCAACAGCCGTCGAGGAGATAGATATAGGTGTCGGTGAACTCCTGCGGGCCGCACAGCGAGAACGTGTACGATCCGGCCTGCGTGATCGTCAGGCGATAAATGTGATCGGGGGCGTTGCGAATGCCGCAATGGTCACCCGCCTCAGCCAGAGTGGTGTCTTTGTGATAGGGCGGGCTACCCACTTCCGTGAACGGCCCGCAGCCGTCGCGCTGGCTGTTGTCGTAGGTGGTAGCATCGCGTGACCCTGACATGCCGGGCAAGTCGGAGGCCCGGGATGGGCCAGCCCAGCAGAGGCAGATCAGGATGCCAAAATACCAGTAGAGTCGCTTCATCGGGCAGTCCTCCTTATCATCCGCTATCATCATCAAAGCCAAGTCTGTGGAAGTCCGGTTTGATGCCCCGCCATCCACGTCAAACTCGCGAATCACATGAGCTTAAAGAAGCGTAGACCTGAAGGGGCACTCAAATTTCGTATGACACCGAGTTACGTGATCAAGGTAGTCTGCGGCCATGCGGTCTGCAAGGGAGCCGCGCTCGCAAGTGAAAAATGTTACTGTCAAAAAGCGGTTCCCAAGATGTTCTAATCCGACGAGTTACGCTCCTACGCAGGAGGATACTTAGTATGGTATTCGGCCCGGTCGAACGTGCTGGACCCGTAACTTGTCAGGGCCGCTCCAAGATGGTCTTGACTTTTGCCCGTTCGCTGTTTACATTCGGGCAGCTTCGGCGTCTTAGCTCAGTTGGTAGAGCAACGGACTGAAAATCCGTGTGTCCCCAGTTCGACTCTGGGAGACGCCACCATCCCCCCTTTGAAATCCGCTGTCCGTCCGGCCAGCGGGTTTCTTCGTTCCTGGCGGCAGCCTCCGGCGGTTCTTTCGCTCGCCTAAAAAGTAGCTTCAGACCGTCCGAAAAGCAATATTTATTATAGTTTTATGAAACGCGCGTTGTCTTTTCGACACACCGGGGGCAACTCTCTTGATTTCCGGCATTAAAGCGTGTTTTTCATATGATTGTTGCAATAAAAACCTAAAGTTAAAGTGAAAAGATGCGAGACCACCAGTCCTCTCCTTTGGCGGGGTCAGAAATACCAAGCCCCCGGCAAAAGCCGGGGGCTGTGCAGGAGCACTCGTCATGACGCGGCACACAAAAAAGAGGCTCGCTCGAAAGAGCGGGCCCCATCAGGCTTGATCTGACTTCGCGCTCGCCGGTCGGCGACGCAAGTGTATCAAGCGGCTACTTCAGCGCGACCACTTTGGCGGTCCGAGTTTGCGCTCCACTCTGCAGGCGCAGGAAGTAGATTCCTGTTCCCACGGATTCCGAACTCCACGGCAAGCGATGCGTGCCCGCGCTGAACGATCCGCGCGCCAGCTCGGCCACCGGTTGACCAAGAATGTTGTAGAGCGTCAGCCTGCATCCTGCCTCTGCGGCAGCGAGCAGAACGGAAAGCAAGATACCGAGACGAGAAAGATTCATGGTCATTGCCGCCACTTGATGGTGCAGCCGAAGGCTTTGGTTACGGGTGTGGGGATTTTGCCGGGCGTTCCGGCCAGCAGCAGGTCCAGCGCGCTCCTGAGATCGTGCGTCTTGACCTGTTTTTCTTCGGTGTTGTCGTCAATACGGCCCTGATAAATGAGCTTGCGGTCCGGGCCAAATGTGAAAACCTCGGGCGTGCGCGCCGCCCCGTAGGCTCTCGCGACGGCCTGAGTGTCATCGAAGAGGTAAGGGAAGGGATAGGCTTTCTCGGCGGCCCGCTTCTGCATGTTCTCGAAGCTGTCCTGCGGCTGCCGCTTGGGATCGTTGGGATTGATGAGCACGAACTGCACGCCCCGCGATGCATACTGATTCTGAAGGGCGATCAAGCGATCCTGATAGGCCTGCGCGTACGGGCAGTGGTTGCAGGAAAAGACCACCACCAGTGCCGTCTTGTCGGCGAAGTCTGCGGACGAGACGGTGCGGCCGTCCACATTCTTGAGGGAAAAAGCGGGAAGCGGGGTGCCGATTCCAATGGGGGCCGCCGAGGACCCCATTACACAGGCCAAAACGAGAATTGCGGCCAGCGCTGTGGCTTTGCGCATGAGTTCCGTCTCCAGGGTCATTTCCGTCGGCAGGGTACTGACTATAGTGCAAACGAAGCCGGGCGGGGACGAGTTCCCGCCTCTGGGCCGCCGGGCAGGCTTGACATTCCGCGACAAATACGCTACTCTGTACGAGGCTGCGGCGGTTTGGACGGCGGCCGGAACATCCTGAAACTTTAGGGAGAGCGCATGTACACCTTTGCTCACGTCGAGATCCCGGTCCTCAATCTGAAGCAAGCCAGCACCTTCTACGGCGCGCTGTTTCACTGGAAGTTCCGCGAGTTCTATGGCGAGGATTACATGATGGTTCTATCTCCCGGCGGCGAGTCCATCGGCGGGCTCTCACGGGTGAACGCGGTGCCGGTGGTGGATGAATTCTACACCTATGTGGAAGTTGAGGACGTGGACGCGGCCTTAACTCTGGCCGAGAAATTGGGGGGACAGGTGATCCGGCCTAAAACGGAGCTACCCGAAGGCTTCGGCGCGTACGGGATTTTCCAGAGTCCCGACGGTTACCGTCTGGGCGTGTGGGTCAAGAGCTGAGCGGCGGCATGCTGGTAAGCACCGTGCTGCGGGAGCTTCTGCATCCCGACCGCGATCCGGCGGCGGTGCGCTACAGCTTGGCCCACACCAAGTTGCCGCCTGAGACTTGGTCGCTGCTTCACGCGCTGCGCACGAGCGAGGTCTACTACGTTCTGGCGGGGCGGGGCACGATGGAGATTGACGGGGAGCGGCGGGAGGTGGAGGCGGGGGATGCGGTCTATATTCCGCCGGGCGGCCGCCAGCGCATTTTCGCCCACGGCCCGCAGTGGCTCGAATTCTTGTGCGTGGTGGATCCGGCGTGGAGAGCGGAGGATGAAGAGAGACTTGAGACCTGAGACTTGAGACCGGAAACCACCGGCCCCGGTCTGCGATTTCCTTCAGGTTTCAAATCTCAAGTCTGCATAAACGAAGAGGGTGTCCCGGAATCCGGAACACCCTCTCGAACTTGCGGGCGCGCAGCCCGCGAAGTCTGGTGTCATGGCCGCGAAGAGGCCTTGCCCGCAGGGCGCTTGGCACGACGTCCGTCGCCGGACGTCGGCTTCTCCTTCGGTTCCGGGGTGGCCGTGACCATGTTCTTGCCAACCCAATCTTGGAGTGCTTCCTGCGTGAACTTGATCTGGCCGCCAAGCCGGAAATGCGGAACTCCCCATCGCTTGTAACCGTTCCGAAGCGCAGCGGGAGTCTTGCCTAAAAACTTCGCAGCCTGCTGGATGTTGAGGATCACCATGGCTTCATCGTCCTTTCGCTGTGTTGAAATCCCACTCTACACGTAGAGTATTCTATTCCATTCGTCACTGGCTGCATTTTTTGTACCATTGAGTCACTGAAAGGTTCCCACTTCCATAATTTAGCAATTTTCTCCGTTTGTGTCAACAAATTCCTGAGTAATTCAGACCAGACCGGGAGATATTGCGACGGAATTCACCATACGGGCGTTTTTGACCGTCCGAGAGAGTATTCCTGTGCTTGTTGTAAGCAATTATAATCCTTGGGTTTTAGCAGCAGAGATTGTGTTGGCTGCGGGCCTTCTGTGGTACTTCTTGGGACGGCGAAAGTTGCCTGCAAAAGAGGAGAGGCATGGCCCTTCACGCTTGGAAGTGAAGCTTTGTGGTACATTTACACCGCAGGAAGTGCGAACAAAATGCGGCAATTTTGCGCAACTTGTGATCCATCGCCTCGACGAACAGCCGCCCGACGAGCTGTTTGAGATCGAAGAGCTTGAAATTTATGAATTACTTCCGGCCCTGCACGTAACCATCATTTCCTTCAATCCGCAGAAGCGCGGCCGCTTTGCCATGATCGTCGGTGGAGAAAGGCAGGCGGGAACACTGATCGTGGAATAAGGGAGGTCGTGTGGCTATCCGAGAGACTGTGTAGCGCCCAGCTTGCTGGGCTCTTCTCTTCTCGGCGCGGCGGGTGTTGCGGCGTAGTCACTTGGTGCCCACCCCGCATCCTTTGTCGCCGTGGTGGGGTCCGCGACCCGCCCGGCGTTCTCCGATTCCGTCCGGGTTGCGAGGACTTAACCCGGCTCGGCGGCAAGCCGCGTCCCGTGCGGAGTGAAAGTCCTTGACCTCGCAACAGAAAGCTCGTATATTCTGCCGGTACAAAGAGGTCCAATTCATGCACGCGGTGCTTTGCTCACTCTCCTTTCTGTGCGGGCTGCTGATTCCCGTTTGTGCTCTGGCCCAGCCGGACACTCTGTGGACAGCGCGACTTATTCAGGCGGGATCGGCCACGGCCAGCCCCGTCTTGTACGGTGCGACCCCGCTCTCCGACGGCAGCTTTGCGGTGGTGGGTGTGGCCGACCCCGGCAGCGACCGCACCGACATTTTCGCGGCTCGAATCAATGCCGTCGGCGACGTTTCATGGAGCCGGTCTCTGGGGGTGGCGACTGCCGATGAAACGGCCACCGCGGTCGTGCAGACCTCCGATGGCAATCTTGTGGTGGTCGGTTACGGCGGGTATGGGGCAACTTCCAACCTGCTGATGATCTGGGGGCTGTCCGTGACTGGCGACTCGCTGTGGACCCGCTCTTATGGCAGTTCGGGCGCGACCCAAGGGAGCAGCGCCCAGCTTCTGCCCGACGGGAACATCATCATCACCGGCTACCGGTTGGGCACGGACCTGCTGCATTCCGACCTGTGGCTTCTGAAGTGCACGCCCAACGGGGACACATTGTGGACGCGCGTGCACGGCGGAGGGGGCACCGATCTCGGCAATGGCATTCTAACCGGCCCGGACGGGAAGTTGATTATCGCTGGTTCTTCAACCAGCTTCGGTGCGGGTGACTACGATGTGTGGCTGCTCATCACCGACAGTCTGGGCAACCAACTCTCGACGGCCACGGCCGGCACAAGCGGCACCGAGCGCAGCTACGGTATGGGAATGGACAGCGGAGTCGTTTGGATTGCCGGCCGCACCGCGGCCACCGGGTCGGTGGACAACGACGCCTATCTGGTCAAGGCGGACACGTCGGGCATCATGGATTGGGCGCGGTCCTTCACGGTCGGCCGGACTGAAGAGCAGTTTCGAGGCGTGGCGCCTCTGGACATCGGTGGAGTGCTCTGTGTGGGCTGGGCGGGGGTGAACGCGGCGGCGCCCAAACCGTGGATCGCGAACGTCACATCCGATGGGACGCTGCATTCGCTGTGGATCGGCGAAGATTTTCAGCAGGGACAACTCTACGGCCTTTGTTCCATTCCGAACGGCGGCTTCCTGCTCTACGGCACGGTCGTGGAAGGCGGCGCGCGCAAAGGCTATTTGATCCGCATGGGATCGGGAAGCGGCATCAGCGGAACGGTCACCGACGCGGAGACGCAAGCGCCACTAACGGGAGTCTATGTGGGTGTGACGGGCCGGGTGCAGCATTCGGTCACGGATGATCAAGGCCAATTCCGGCTCTTGCTGATGCCGGGCACATACGATCTTGTCGTCTACGGCCCCTGCGTCACTTCGGGCACCATCGAGGGCCTGACGGTTTGGGAGGATTCGGTCACGTGGGTGGAGCTGGTTGCCGCTCGACCGCGCTATGAAGTGCGGCAGACATCCATCAACGTGGTCGTGCACAACCGGGTGGAGACGGTGGAACCGCTGAAAATCTACAACCACGGTGCGGGGGCGATGGACTTTTCGGTACAGGCTCATGCACTGGTTCCGGAGGGAAGCTGGCTTTCGGTCAATCCGGGGCAGGGAGTCGTGCCGCCGCGGGACTCGGTAGTGGTCAGCGTGGTGATCAGCCCTTCCGCACCCGACGATGGGGCCTACGACTACTACGGCCTCTTGGATGTGCACGCGCATTCCTGCCCGGACAGCACGGACTCGATACCCGTGCTGGCCACGGTGTTGGACGCGCCGGATCGCGAGAACCGGCTGCCCTTGGAAACTTCGTTGCGCGCGGCCTATCCGAATCCTTTCAATGCCGTGACGCGGCTCGCGTATTCGCTGCCGCGAGCGGCGCACGTTCGTCTGACCGTGTTCGACGTGACCGGCCGGGAAGTGCGAACGCTGGTAGACGACAGGCGAGAGGGCGGTTATCACGAGGTCTTTTTTGACGGCGCGGGCCTGCCTTCCGGACTTTATCTGGTGCGCATGGAAAGCGGATCCTACAGCGCGGTGCGCAAGCTGCTGCTGCTGAAGTAGAAGACGACCCCCCTTTGTCCCCCCGTGAACGGGGGGAAACAGACAAAAGAGCGGGCCGAAGGATCGGCCCGCTCTCAAACGCTCGTCGTGCGTGACGATTACTCGTTGAAGTCGTACTTCAACGAAACGCGGCTGAAGGTCTCGCAGGGCACGCCCGACAGGAAGTACGGGCCGAACTGCATGAACGCCGGTGCGACTAACAGATCGAGATTGAGCCGGTTCCAGTGCGCGGTGGCGCCCAGATAGGTGGCGGTGTTAGTGGTGCCGATCTCGGGCTTGCCGCCGAAGCTCTCAACGGTCAGGCTGCGCCATGAGCGCTCCGCACCGAAGCGGCCGTCGAGCCATCCGAAAACCTTGGACTCGAAGCCTAGCCGCCAGTAGATGTCCATTTCGGAATCGGTATTGTCCAAACTGGTGCCGCCGGATTTCGATTCGTACTTCTCGCTGGTGGACATGACGCCGAGTTCAAAGATGGCGAGCATGTTCTCCACCGGCGTCCAGTTGTTGCCGATCCCGAGGCCGAACGTGGTGGTGGTCAGTCCGTCGGTGTCCTTCAGATCTTGGCCCTCCTTCCTCGCGTCCTTCACCGTTGAGAACTTGAGGTTGGGGATGAGGGAGTAGCGGTCATTGAGCTTGTACCAGTAGCGGCCGGCAAATCCCAGCGACATGGAGCCGTCATTGTCAATCGTCGTGGTGCCGCCCACATCCTCGCTGAAACTGGCAATCTCGATGCCTAAGGCAAGATCCAGTTTCTTCTCGAGCGCGGTGGCTCCGAGGCGGATGCCGTAGGTGGCATAGGAGATGTCTAAGGCGGGTACCATCGCGCTGATGCTGTCGGCCTTGTAGGACTTGCCGGTGTAGTTGATGGCCACGCCCACTAACAGATCGCCCATGGGGCGGCCCAGCGCCACGCTCAGGCGGTTGTAGGTCCCGGCCACCGCGTCGAGATCCGCCGGAGCCATCTCGTACTTGCGGCCCGGCTCCTTGTCCAGAGCAATCTGCATGACGCACTTGTCTACGCCGAAGTCGTAGTTGATGTACGCCTTGTAGAAGTCCCATCCGCCACCTATCGCCGGGGGCGGCGTGTAGAATTCGGCACCGGCCAGATTGGGCCACTCGCGTAACAACTGCGGCCAGATGCTGGGGTTGAACGCGTCCTTGACGATGTAGTTGGCGCCCTCACCACCCAGCCCGGTCACCCGGGTGATGGTCGCGTTCGCCGTCAGCGGGATCAGCGTAAGCAGAAGAATCACAGCCAAAATGGTCTTGTTCTTCGACATGGTCGTTTCTCCGATGTTGAATGGGAAACCTTAACCTGAATTATAGCAAATTCTGAACGAAATGTCAACGCCTTTTTTATCTGCCCAAAGATGACCTATTTACCTTGTTATCGTTGCCACAAGAGCTTGCAGGTGGACAGATTTGTGAATAATAGTGCAGCTCGGCGCGGATCGGCCGGTGTGAATATGCCCAAAAAGTACCTCAGAATATTGAATTTATCCACTTATCCACAACGACCGTGAGACGGCCAGCCTATCACCCAGTGACCATCCTTGAGCACTCCGGCGACCTCAAAATCAGGGCGCAGGGCCGGGACTTCCTTGAGGCTCTGGCCAATGCCTCCGAGGGCATGATGAACCAGATTGTGCCGTTAGGGGAGGTCGAGGAGAGGGAAGAGCGGCCGGTTAAGGCGCAGGGCGACGACGATCCGGCGCTGGCGGCGGCGTTTCTGAACGAGCTGCTGTTTCTGACCTACGCCCGCCACTGGCTGCCGCGACGGGTGCGAACGATGACCCGCTGCACCAAGACCGGCTGCCGCGTGATCGAAGCGGTGGTGGCGGGCGAGCCGTGCGATCCCGCGCGGCACCGGTTCAAATACGAAATTAAGGCCGTGACGTACCACGATCTGAAGGTGCAGCGCCAAGGCGGCGTGACCACGATTCAGTTCGTGTGTGATTTGTGATTTAAGGAGGGATGAGGGCTGAGGGATGAAGAGAACTCGCGGCGGCAGTCGTCGGATGTTTACCCTGACGAAGGAAGGGCCTGCCCCGCTTTGGCCTTCTGTAGCGCCCAGCTTGCTGGGCTCAAGGTTGGTAGTGCCGCACGGCAGTGCGCTCGACAAAGAAGAACGGAGGCAATATGCCCAGTGACAAGATCTCCTTTGAGAAGATCGGTCCGTTTCGCTACCGCATCCGGCGCGAAACCCGCGCCGACATGCGCACCGACGGCATCATGTTCCTCAACGATGCGTTGATGGAAAAAGTCCAGGCCGATGCCTCGCCGCAGCAAGTTGCGAACGTCGCCACCCTGCCCGGCATCGTGGGCGACAGTCTGGCCATGCCCGACATGCACTGGGGCTACGGTTTTCCCATCGGCGGAGTGGCCGCCTTCGATGTGGATGAAGGTGTGATCTCTCCGGGCGGCGTGGGCTACGACATCAACTGCGGGGTGAGTCTGACGCGCACTTCGCTCCGCATCGGTGACGTGCAGGCGAAGTTAGGCGAGCTGATAAATCGCTTGTTCGAACGCATTCCCACGGGCGTGGGTTCGCACGGTGCGCTCAAGGTTTCGCGAGACGATTTCGAGCGCGTGATCGTGCAGGGCGCGCAATGGGCGGTGAAACACGGTCTTGCAAGCGAAGAGGACCGCTTGCACATGGAAGATGAGGGCTGTCTCGAAGGTGCGGACCCGGATGCGGTTTCCGGCAAGGCGCGCGAACGCGGTTTTGATCAGATCGGCACGCTGGGCGCAGGCAATCACTTCGTGGAAGTGCAAGTGGTGGAGCGCGTGCTCGATCCCGAAACAGCGGCCGCCTTCGGACTCTTTGAAGGACAGATTTGCCTCATGGTGCACTCGGGTTCGCGCGGTTTCGGCTATCAGGTTTGCACTGAATATCTGCCGGTGATGGATAGGGCCGCGAACCGCTACGGCGTGCAGCTTGCCGACCGCCAATTGGCCTGCGCGCCGGTGTCGAGCGATGAAGGGCGGCGCTATCTGGCGGCCATGAAGTGTGCGGCCAACTATGCGTGGGTGAACCGGCTGGTGATGAAGCATCACGCGGCCAAAGTGATCGCCGAGGTCATGGGGCTGAAGGAGAGCGCGCTGGAAATTCGACTGGTCTATGACGTGTGCCACAACATTGCCAAGATCGAAGAGCACTTGGTCGGCGGGAAGACGCGAAAAGTGTGCGTGCATCGCAAGGGAGCGACGCGCTCGCTGCCGGCGGGGCATCCGCTGGTGCCGCTGGCGTATCGTCACGTGGGGCAGCCGGTGTTGATTCCCGGCGACATGGGCCGCGCATCGTACGTGTTGGTGGGAACGGACGCGGCGCTCACCGAGTCGTTCGGCTCGGCTCCGCACGGAGCGGGCCGTTTGATGTCGCGGCATCAGGGAGCGAAGCTGATGCGCGGCGAAGACGTGCGCGACAAGCTGGCGCGGCAAGGCATCATCGTGCAGGCGCGCAGCCGCGCTACGTTGGCGGAGGAACAGCCGGACGTGTACAAGGACGTAGAAGAGGTGGTCAAAGTGGCGGCCGGAGTGGGATTGGCGCGGCCGGTGGCCAGGCTCAAGCCGCTCGGAGCGATCAAGGGATGAAGGATGACGGATGAAGGATGAAGAGGACTCGCGGCGGCAGGCGTCGGATGTTTACCCTGACGAAGGAAGGGCCTGCCCCGCTCAGGAGAGAGTCATTGCCCCCGGCGCCCTCTCTTTTTTTCCTCCTCTTTCCTAATTAACAATGCCATAGGAACTTCCTTTCTTCTTGACTTCAGGCAATCTGTGTTGTATATT
>JAPKYT010000062.1 GCA_026394155.1 bacterium
CGTCAGACTGGCGTGGATGTCGTGCTCTCCGACCCGCGCCGAATCAAAGGCAAAGTGACCGGAATCATCGGACACGGTGACCAGACTATCGCCGCGCGCCCGAAACAGAACCACCGTCGCACCTGCCGCCGGGCCGCCTTCATTCGGGAGCAGCACAATCCCCTCGACTCGGCCGAAGCCGGTCGGAATCGGACTCAAAATCAGAGTCACATGGGCAGTCCCGCCATCCGGAACACGCACCTCGCCATAAACGGTCAGATAGCCCGTCAGACTGGCGTGGATGTCGTGCTCTCCGACCCGCGCCGAATCAAAGGCAAAGTGACCGGAATCATCGGACACGGTGACCAGACTATCGCCGCGCGCCCGAAACAGAACCACCGTCGCACCTGCTGCCGGGCCGCCTTCATTCGGGAGCAGCACAATCCCCTCGACCCGACCATAGCCGGTCGGTGGATTCATCAGGTTGAGAGTGAGGTGAGCCGTTTCGTTAGCCCGCACGCGAGCCACCGCGAATGCCGGGAAGTAGGGGGCCAGAAAAGCGTTGACTCCCCATTCACCGACGGCAACAGAATCAAAGCTGAATTGACCTGAGCTGTCCGTGACGGTGCTGAGGCTGTCTTGGTGCATGCGGTGGATCGTGACCGTCGCGCCAACGGCCGGACCGCCATTGTCGGGAAGCTGAACAATCCCGTCAATGGTTCCAACTTGGGCGAAAACGGCCGTGGCCAGCAAGAGGAGGCTGGCTGCGAGAGAAAACAAACGATGTTTCAGCATCCTGGACTCCTGTGCAAGTGAGATCTTCATGGTGGAATAGTAATATTATAGCAGATGTCGGGCCAGAGATTCTGTGCTAAAATAATCAAGAGATTAACAAGCTCTATCCATCACAAGTGTAATTCGGCTGCGCAACTTGCATAACCCTTGCGCAGCAACGGCACACTGATCAGTCCTCCCGGAGGCACGGAAGAGGCTGCGCTTCATGGCGCGTTCCGGCATTGGTCAGTGAAACAGCCGTACTTCACTGTCCGCTGGGCGGTGATGAAACAGACTTCCCACTGTTAGAGGAAGTACTCGGCCGAGGACAAGATCCCGCAAATTAGCCCACTGCCCTCCCTCTGAATTCGTCAGTCACCTCCTTCTTCTGCTTCCAACTGTAACACTTGAATTCATCGAGACTTAAAGCGTCATCGGGTTCGAGCTTGATGTACATGAAAGAGTCCCACATGATCTGCCGCAGGTGAGAGCGGAGTCCTTGTGTGATATAGTCCACAACCGTCGGATGCGCTTTGATTGTCAGACCCATTTCCCCGGTCTTGGCGCGGAAGCGGCGCACCCACGTCTGAAGCTGCGTGACCACCGATTCCTTGGTGATGACCATGCCAGTCCCGCGGCAGGTGGGGCAAGCCTCGTTAAAGGCGAACATCAGCGAGTCCTTGCTGCGCTGCCGCGTCATTTCCATGATGCCGAACTGGCTGATGGGCGCGATGTCCCACTTGGCGCGGTCATCCTTGAGCGCGCTGCGCATGGCCTCAAAGATGCGGCGGCGGTTCTTCTCCTCGGTCTGGTCTATGAAGTCTATGATGATGATGCCGCCCAGATCGCGCAGCCGCAGTTGCCGCGCGACTTCGTTCACCGCCTTGAGATTGACGCGCAGAATGTTCTCTTCCTGATTCTCCTTGCCCACGAAGCGGCCCGAATTCACGTCAATCGTCACCACCGCCTCGGTTTGCTCGATAATCAGATAGCTGCCGCCACCGAACCAGACCTTGCGGGCGATGCCTTTTTCGATCTCCGCTTCGATGTTGAACGAGTCGAAGACCGGCTCCTTGCCTTCATAGAGCTGGATGCGGTCGAGCAGAGTCGGAGCCACCGAGCGCACATAGGCGCGGATCTCGCGATGAAGCTTGGGGCTGTCCACCACCACGTCGTTCATGTCGGGCGTGAATAGATCGCGCACCACGCTGCTGGTGAGCGGCGCTTCCTTGTGCACGCGCACCGGAGCCTTGCTCTTCTCGATGGCGCGCTCGATGAGATTCCAGTGGCGCATCATTGTCCGCAGGTCGCGGCGCACTTCCTCGTCGGACTTGCCTTCGCCCACCGTCCGGCAAATCAGTCCGAATCCTTCCGGCTGGATGGCCCGCAGAATGTTCTTCAGCCGCTTGCGCTCCTTCAGGTCGGGGATACGTTTCGATACCCCGACCATATTGTCACCGGGCATCAGAACGAGAAACCGCCCGGGCAGAGAGATCTGCGACGTCAGCCGCGGCCCCTTGTTGCCCAGCGGCTCCTTGATGACCTGCACGAGAATTTCCTGACCGGACTTGAGCTCGGGCCGCGGCCGCACCGGCCGGCGGTAACCCGGACGCTTGGTCGGCAGAGAGACTTCGTCCATGTCCATGCCTTCCGCCATCTCCACGGCCGATTGGAACAGGTCCGAAAAATGAATGAAGCCGTCCGCGTCCCAGCCGATGTTGACGAAGGCCGCTTGCATGCCGGGAATGACCCGGCGCACAAGACCCTTGTAGACGTCTCCTACGTGCCGCTCGTGCTCGGCACGTTCCACGAACACATTCACGAGCACACCCTCTTCGAGCAGCGCAATACGCGTCTCGGTGACGGTGCAGTTGATGACCATTTGCTTTTTCACGTTTCCCACCAGTGAGATTCTATGGTTCATGCCGTCCCACTCAGGCGGCATCTTCTTTCTCAAACTGTGCGGCGCCGGCGGACGATTAGAACGAACTCTGCAGCGAGACGTGTATCTTGCCGCTGAGCAGCCGGTCATCCTGCCCTACGCCGTAGTCAAAACCCCATACTCCGATGTTGGTCTCGATCCGCAGACCCACACCCGCTCCCGCCCGCATCAGCGTGCTGCTTTCCAGCCCGCTGTCCGTTTTTCGCTCGCGATAGACGCTTCCCACGTCGCAAAATGTGAAAACGCGGGAGGCCGTTCCCAGCAGATAGCGCAGCTCCGCCGAGGCCCATCCGACCCGCGATCCGAGGAACTGCTCTTCGCGGTAGCCGCGCAGCGTGCGCGCGCCACCCAAACGGTAGAGATCGGGAAGCAGCGCCTCCGGCTCGGTCGTCTCGAGAACACGGGCGTGAACGCTCGCGTCGGCCACCCAGAATGGAAACAACTCCTGCGCAATCTCGCTGTCTACGCCTGCCCGGTGATGGCGGAACGAGCCGGAAGGCTCCCCGGACGCGGAGTCCTCGCACCGGCGCCAACCGGTTCCGGCCTGTGTGGAAAAAAACGCGCCGTTTCGCGGATTGGTCGGATGGTCGCGCGTATCGAAGGCAAATCCCGCTTCTGCGTAGGTGGTGCGGTTATCGGGAAGATTGAGTTGCGAGGCCGAGGCAGAGTCGGTGAAGACGGCCTCGTACTGCAGAGCTCCCCAGACTGTCGTCTTGCTGCCCAGTTCCAGTTCCGCGCGCGTGGAGATGCGGCGTGACACGTAGAGCGTGTCCTCCACGCGCTGTCCGAAATCCATCCGCAGAGCCAGCGGCTGCCCGAAGATCCACGGTTCGCGGTACGAGAGTTCCACGGCCTGAATGCGCTCGTTCGGACGCTCCCAGTGAACGCGGCCGCGCCGTCCGCTTCCGAAAAGATTGAGAAACTCCAGATTCACCAGACCGCTGAGAACGGCCGCCCGACCTTGCGAGGCAGGCAGGTACCCGGCCACGGCATCCAGTCTCGTGGAGCGGGCTTCTTCGATGGGGAATCGCACACCGGTTTGCCCGACGTCATTCACCGCAATCTCAGACCGTCCCACGCGACGAATAAAATCGAGACGCGACAGCCGCCGCCGCGCCGTCTCCACCTTGCGCTGATCGAACAGCTCCCCGGTCTGAAGACGGGTCTCGCGCCGCAGAAGGTATTCATGCGTCTGCCGGTTCCCGGGAAAGGCAATGAAATCGAGTTTCGTCAGCGGCCCGCTGCTCACCAGAAAATGAATCTCAATCTGCGGCGCGAGGGAATCCGTCATCGTCCAGTCCACGTCCACGCGGGCAAACGGATAACCGGAGTTCTCCATGTGCTCGACGATCAGATTCGCATCGTCAGCGATCTGCGACCAGCGAAAGACCGCTCCCGGCCGGCAGAAGGCGCGCCGCGCGGCGGGGGCCGGCACGCGCGAACTGTCTCCCAGCCAGCGGACGGCCGCGATCTTCCCCAGCTCGCCCTCGCGGATGTACACGTGCAGCGTGCCTCGTCCCCGCGCGTCCGACCACCACACGGTGCTGTCCACCTGCGCAGCGACAAAATCGTGCGCGATCATCGAGTCTTGGAGTGCACCCGCCTGCGCCCCAAGATCCGCCGAGTCCTTCACACTCGAGTCCGACCACGCCAGAAAGCGTTCTAACTCGCCCGAGGAGAATTCGCGGTTGCCGTGAAAAACGACTCGCTTCGCCGCCGCGGCCGTCATTCCCGCCGCGAGCAGCATCCCCATGAGCAGAATCAGATGACCCCGGCTCATAAGTAGGCCCTCACTTCGAGCCGGCCGGTGTGATAGGTTTTCTCGCCCGCGTCGCGCCGCCCCATGTAATTCAGCGAACCGGAGAAATTCTGACCGAACTGATACGTCCCGCGGGCCGACCAGCGATAGTTCTCTCCCCGGTTGGCGCCGCGCCCGAGCTCATAGGGAACCAGCGACTTGTTGGATGCTGCGTGAATCCAAGCGGCGTCAGCGTCGAAGCGTCCCTTGCCCAGCAGAATCAGCGCCGCGTGCGGCTTCACCTCGCGCAGACTGACTTGCGTCGCCGTCAGCTCGTCGCGCGCTTCGCCGAGCTTCAGGTCTATTCCCGTTTCCCAGCGCCGACCCAGCGCGACCGTATTGATCTGGGAAAGATCCAAGCGTTTCACATCACCGTCGGGAGCGGTTCGCGCGCCATAACGGATGGTCTCGGTGGACAAATCCGCTTCGCTCTCACCGCGCCAGAACTGCCAATAGCGCGCGCGAACCCGGGCGCCGACCTCGCGCAGCGCGCGCGACTGTCCGCCGTTGAGGAACTGATTCTGCAGCGAGTGCGATTCCCGGTAGCGCAGCCGAAGAGCCAGTTTCTGACTGAGCCGCCACACGTTCACATCCTGCCGGAAGGTGGCATTGCCCAAGAGCGTCGAGTCGCCGCGAAACCGCGAAGGGTCGAGCAGCAGGAGTCGTCCGCTCAGCGGCAAGCGCGTGCGCTCTTCGATGGTCAGCTCGGATTCCAGCGACAAGGCCCGCACGAGTGCGCTCGATTTTCCCGGTGGAAGCTCATCGGGGCGCAGCGAAACCAGCGAACTGAAGGAGAGCTCCGTAACCGGTTCGTAGGAACCGGTGTAGCGGGGAACCAGAATGTAGTTCCCTTGATCATCCGGCACGTACTGATCGCCTTCCCGCCGGTAGCTGCCGGTTCCTTCGGGCACTTGAAGGGCCACCAATAACTGATTCTGCGTGCGCGTCTTGGCCACGTCGTAAACCGCATTGGCCTCGACGATCCGGCTACGCGGCGTGATGAGAGCCTCGAGATGTCCCACGTCCGAGGTCACGTCCGCAGAATCCGACGCCGCATAATTCTTCTCGCGGTGAGCATAGCGCAGCAGAACGCGGCCGATCTCCGGAGGCGACCATGATCCTTCCGAACTCACGGTCCGCGCGTCGGCGGAACGGTGAAACGTTCCTTGCGGCGCGAGCAGATCATCCGTGCGGCGCTGATAGCCGCCACTCACCGCCAGATGCGCCGGCAAGTCTACGTCTGTGCCCGCCGACCAATCCAGAAACCGGAACCCGCCATAGCCGCTGCCGATCCGGTCACGTTTGCGCTCGCGGTCAACCGTGAATCGCGGGGCCAGCCGCCACAGTCTGCCGTTGACGCGCCCACCCTGCCGCATCCAGTTGCCGCGCCGCCCGCTCACGCTGTCATCGCTCTGCAACGTCAGGTGCGACACGGCCACATTCCACTTCCGCAACACCGTCAGATTCCCGCCCACGCTCCGCCTGCGTGAGGAAAATGCGTCCCCGCGACGAAGATCGCCGTATCCTCCTAACAGCGTCAGCGCGCTCAGCGGGCTGAACTTCAGGTTCGTTTCACGGATGGTTTCCTCGAATCCCGTGTTGCGCGCGACGTCCCACTCGCGCTCGAACTCCACTTCCGAAACGCGGCTGAGCTCCACGAATCGCCGGTCGCGGTGGCGCACGCGTCCTCCCAACTCAACTCGCTGCGGCCGCACCCAGAGAAGTTTCGGCTGTTCGCGAGCGAATTCCGCCGAGATCACGTACGCGGCGCCGTCGTTGTCGCCGTCACCAATGCTGGAGAAGGAATTCAGATCGCGGCGGCTGCCCGCGAATTCGCCCTGCATTGTCAGCCCGCGCAGCGGCGATCCATGCACCCGGACGTCCGCCAAGGTGTGCTGCTGCGGCAGCGGCAGGCGGCGAAACGGACGATAGCGCCCGCGCGACGGCCCCATCCAGCGGAAGTAGCTGAGTCCCAGCGAATCCGCCGCGGCTTCATAGTCTCCGTTCCCCAGTCCAAAATCCCCGAAGGACACGCGCCATTGTCCGGTCGGACGATTGAGAGAATCGCGCGGCGAAAAGACGAAGATCGAGTAGGTGAGCGTATCCCGGCGCACGTAGTCCCCGCCTTGCACACCGATAGAATCCGCCGTCGGCGAGACCGCCGCACCGGCGTTGTCGCCCGCGGCCGAGAGCAATGCACGATCCTCGTCTTTCAGTCCCAGTCCGATGGGCCGCGTGCGATCATCGCTCTCGGTGATCCACGTCACGCTGCCCCCGGCGCGCTCACCGCCGAATCGGACTTCCGCTTTTCCCGCGCCGTAGAATCTCTCGTATTCTTCGGTTGAATACTCGAAATCCACCACGATGCGCGAGTCCGACGTGATCAGACGACGGGACGTGAAGGAAATTTCCCCCGAGGCATAGTCAATCACGTAATCATTGCCCTCGCCGCGCCGCAAAACTACCCCGTCCAGCCACACCGTCTCCGTTCCCGCCAGAACGATGATGCCGATCTCGCCGTTGCGGCCATGAAGCGGGTACGGGCCCTGATTGGCTTCCTGACCGTAGAAAGAATTGGTGAAGAACTGGCCGCGACTGACGGCGCCGCCCGCCGTCAGCGAGGCCGGTCCGAGTGCGGCCTGTCCCATCACACCGGTGAGCTTGCGCGTGTAGGTGTCGTACTGCCCGCCGGCCAGATCGAGCGTGTAGTCGCCGAGAGTCGCGGAGAATCGCGGAGTGCGAACCGAGATGAAGACCTTTTCAAGTTCACTGATCGTCTCGGTCGTTCCCTCCGGCTGGATGGGCGTGGACTGATCGGTGAGAGCGGCCACCACGTCCACGTCGCGGCCGACCCGCCCTTGGATCTGGAGATTGAGAGCGGATTCGAGTTGGAGATCCTGTCCCGTTCCGACCTGTACGCTACGAATCAGCGAACCGGACTTGCTGAGCCGCGTCCACCCCTCCGTCTCCCCGCTTTCCATCGAGGGCGCGAGAGCGATACGCGCGGTGTCGAGTCCCGCGCTGTCAGGTCGCGCGCGCAGGATGTCCCGCAGACTGCGTCGCGAGTAGCTGCGGTACAAAGGCACGGCGCGATAAACGTACTCCACCCGCAACGAGTCGCCCGCCAAGAGCGGATGATACACCCAAATCCGGTTGCCGGGCTCGGCGATTCGCCAATCGCGGAATTCCGCGATGGGTTCGCCGTTGCGAAAGATCATCACCGAGTCCAACACGACCCACGTCACGGGCAGGGTGAACAGCGTGTCCGGCGCGCCCGATCCGTGGAAAACCGCCACGCCGCTACGGCTCGGTACGGCCGACAACGCGGCTATCGGCAGCAGAACGGCAAGAACCAGCAGGAGCGCTCCGCGCGGCAACGCGGACGGGCGGATCGGAACGGCTCTCATTCACTTCGATGTGTAGTCAACCCGGTACACCGCTCCCGCACTCTTGTCGAGCAGGTAAAGAACCTCGCCGGCGAGGCAGGCCGCCGTGGTGCGGAACTCGCCAAGCCCGCTCAGGTCTCCGCTTGTCAACAACGTATCAGGTGGAGAGTCTTGGGCGCACACGCGCAACACCGTCTGCATCGAGGCAATGATCAGGCACGTGTCCGCGCTGGACAAGTTCACGTCGCCCTCGGAAATGCGCAACGGAAGCGCCGCCGCCGGATTCAGAAGAGGATCGGCATGGCGCACCGCTCCGCCGCCCCGCTCCCACCAGAAGAGTCCGCGTCGAGGCACAAACGCCATGCTGGCGACATTTGAGATGAATTGCAGACCGCTGCCGCTGCCCGATTCCGCCTGCAGCGTGAACAACGGATCATAACGGAGCAGCTTGCCGCGGTCGCGATCATAAACAAAAAGGTCCCCCTGCGGGGACAGCGCCAAAGCTTCCGGCTGGTTCGCACGGTCACTGCCCGCGATGCGGATCTCCAGCGTGCCCTGATACACCAGCAGTCGCGTGAACTTCTCAATGCGCCGGTTGCCGTAATCGAGCACCCATACCGCATTCCCGCGGTCGGCCACCACCGCGCGCGGCCAACGAAATTGCCCGTGCGCGTCTCCGAAACCGCCGGTTTCAACGACCACCGTTCCGCTGCTGTCGAAGGCCACCACCCGCTGATGGCCTGTGTCGGCCACGTAGATCAGGCCGTCGGCGGCCACCGATATGCTGCGCGGATCTCGCAGCTCAACGGTAGGCGAGGGAACGATTCGCGTCCACCGTATCTGTGCCGCGACCGGCAGCCATGCGGCCAGCAGCGCCGCTGTCAGCAGGGCTTTCATGCGACGACCCGCGGCGGATTCCGCAAGCATTGATCATAGAGCTCACGGTAGCGACGCGCCGACTGCGCCCACGAGAAGTCCTGTGCCATGGCGTTGCGCTGCAAGGCCATCCATCGCTCGCGATCCCGGAACGTTTTCACGGCGCGGCGCACAGTCTGCAGCAGCGCGTCCGGCCGGTACTCCCGAAAACTGAAACCCGTGCCGCCTGCGGCGTCGGCGGCATCCACCACGGTGTCGGCCAGCCCGCCCGTCGCGCGCACCACCGGCAAAGTCCCGTAGCGCATGCTCATCATTTGATTCAATCCGCACGGCTCATATTTGGACGGCATGAGGAAGATGTCGGCCCCGGCCTCGATCAGATGCGCCAATCCCTCATCGTAGCCGATGCGCACGGCGAAGCGGTCGGGATAGAGCCGGGCGAACTCGTGAAACACGTGCTCCAGATGCGGATCGCCGCTGCCCAAGAGCACCATGCGCGCCGGAAGATGGAAGATGTCACTCAGCACCGGAATGAGAATCTCGAATCCTTTCTGACCGGCGATTCGGGACACGCTGCCGAAAAGCGGCACCGACGCATCGTAGCTTAGTCCCATGCGGGCGCAGAGCGCCAGCTTGTTGCGCTCTTTGTTCTCGAGCGCGTTCGCATCGTAGGTCGCGGCCAGGTGCGCATCGGTGGCGGGGTTCCACGCGTCGGTATCCAGGCCGTTCAGAATGCCCGCCACGCTGTCGCCGCGCGCGTGCAGCACCGCTTCCAGACCGTAACCGTACTCGTAGCTGCTCTGAATCTCACGAGCATAGGTGGGCGATACGGTGTTCAGCATGTCCGCGAATTCCAGACCCGCCTTGAGGAAGTTCACATGGCCGTAGAACTCCAGCGGGCCGCCCGGAAAGTAGAATCGCTCCGCGCCATCGCCGATTCGATTCACAGATTCCGGCCCGAACAGTCCATGATAGGCGATGTTGTGAATCGTCAGCAGCGTGCGCGTCCGCGCGAAAGCCCCTGCGCCGCGCTTGCGACTCACCAGAAATGCGGCCAGAGCGCTTTGCCAATCGTTGCAGTGAATGACGTCCGGCTCCCAATCGGTCACCCGGCACAACTGCAGCGCCGCTCGCGACAAGAGAATGAAGCGATAGTCATTGTCAATGTAGTCGCCGTTGGTGAACGGGTCCACGTACAGGCCCGGCCGGTCGTAGAGCGGGTCGCATTCCACAAAGTAGGTTTCCACGTCACCGGTGCGCGGCGCGCGGCTGAAGCCGAATCGCAGCGACCGCCCGCGGAAGTCGGCCCGCAATCCGGTCGCGCCGTCACAGTTGCGAATGCCGTGCTGCTCGCGGTTGATGAAGCCGTAGCGCGGCGTCAGCACCCGCAGCTCGCAGCCCTCCGCCGCCAAGGCCCGCGGCAGAGCGGCGCTGATGTCGGCCAGTCCACCCGTCTTGCTGAACGGCGCCACTTCGGATGACACAAAGAGGACGCGCCGCGCCGCCCTACTCATGATCGCTTTCCGAGGCGAGCCGCACCAAGTTGCGTCCGTGCCGCTTCACCCAGTAGAGCGCGCGGTCGGCCCGTTCGATGAGTACGTCCGGCGAGGCCGCGTCGCGGTTGTCGGTCACTCCGCACGACACGGTAATCGAGCCGATCATCTCGCCGTCTTCACTGATGAAGCGCTGCGCTTCTACCGTCTTGCGGATTTTTTCCGCCACGATGAGGCCGCTCTGCGCGTCCACTTCGGGCAGGATGAGCGCGAATTCCTCACCGCCGTAGCGCGCCACGAAATCTATGTCGCGAACGGACCCGCGGATGGTGCATGCCGTCTCGGCCAGCACGCGATCTCCCGCGAGATGGCCGTAGGTATCGTTGTAGCCCTTGAAATCGTCTATGTCAATCATGATGAGGGCCATGCTCTTTTGATAGCGCACCGCGCGTTGGAACTCGGTGCGCAGTTGATCGCGGAAGAAACGGTGATTGAACAGATTCGTCAGGCCGTCCACCATGGCCATGCGCTGCATGCGCACCAGAGTTCGCGTACGGTCCAGGTAAAGCGACAGCTCGCGGCGCAGAACTTCCAGCGCTTCGACCTCGCCCGCCAAAGGGCAAAGAGTCCGCGCATAGAGAAGCTTGATGATGCCGAGGAGTTGTGCGCCGCCCAGCATGGGTAGGAGAAACGCCGACCGGAAAAGACTCCCGCGTGAAGAGCCTGCCAGCTGCACGTCCGGAGCCGCGGCAAGGTCTTCCACGTAAAGCACTCGTTCGCGGCGGTGAAGCAGGCGCTGCAAGCGAGGGGTCAGAATTGCCGGAATCGCGTATTCAAGTTGTGACGCGTGCTGCCACGTCCAGCCGCTTTCGCGTCCCGGCCAGAATTCGGACGGATTCGTCATTTCCACTTCGAAGAGCTCGGGCTCCAGCAGCTCCTCCACCAGGCGGCTCAAGCTTGAGAACAGCGGCTCTCCTTCGAGATCGAGCTGATTAAAGGCTTGCGCCGACCGGAGCACCACGCACTCCAGTTCCAGCCAGGCCTGCCGCTCATGATCCTGAAGCAGAGTCAGCAGGCGCGATGAACGTTGCGCCTCACTCTCGTTCGCCGGCGCCTGTTCAAGCCGTTCGCCGAGCCACCTGCTGACCTCTGAGGCGGCACCACGATCCGAAGTGAAGGCAAGCGAGTATTCGCCGGGAGATTGACGGAAAGGCGAAGGACAGCGCGCGGAGGATTCCGCCACGCAAAGCACGCCGCTTGCATCCAAGATTCGCGCCGAAGGAACCGCCGAATCGGCGGAGTCCAGCGAGTTCACCGTCAAGCCAAGAGCCTGAACGGCTTCCGTCAGGCGCCGGAATCGCTCCGCCGAGCACCGGTAGCGATGCCACTGATCGGCGTTGGGCGAGCCGCTAATCCGCTGAAAGATCGAGTCCATTGGCGGAGAGTTGTTGCTGGCCGGAGGTCGCCGCTTCCAGCCACGATTTCAGCCACCACGCATTGCGCGGCGCTTGTCCCGCATAGCAGTTGTTGAAGAGAACTACGCCGTGTCGGGCCGGCGATTCTAACTCGACCAGCTCCCGGCCGAAAGCCCCCAGTTCTTCTTCCGAGTAGTTGTAATCGTAGCGGTCACCGGCGCGCGAGTTGTACCAAGTGCGCGCATTCCGGCCGTGAAGACGCGCGTAGAACAGCTCCGAGGTTGTCAGCAGGCGGTGCGGCATCAAATCCGGCAGATCAGGTTCGTCCGCGCACACCCACGTAATACCCGCCTCGCGGATGCGGCTGACGGCCTCGTCATTCAGCCAAGTGCGGCTGCGAAACTCCGCGCACAGGGGCACGCCGTCACAGTGCGACTGAACCTCAAGCACGTAACTTATGGCCTCCGTCGAATGGCGAAAACCAGCGGGAAATTGCGCCAGAACGCCGATCAACTTGTTCGCTCCGCGCAGCGGCTCCAACGCCGCAAGGAGCTCACGCATGGACGACGCCGGTTCCTGCCGCTGGTGCGTCACCTCGGCGTGCACTTTGGCGATGAAGCGAAAATTCGGCGGCGTCTTGCGTTCGATGGCCGCGTAGGTCCGCGCCGGCGCAATGCGATAGTAGGTGCTGTTGATCTCGCCGACGGAAAAACGCGCGGCGTAGTATTCAAGCCATTGGTTCTGCGGCACGCGCAGCGGGTAGAAGCTGCCCGCCCAGTCGTCAAACCTCCAGCCGGATGTGCCGATGTCAATAGCGCGAGGATGCATCCGGGTCCCGCCACACAGGTTTGCCGCCGATAAACACCGCCGCGGCGCGCAATTCGCCGAAGTGATACGAAAGAGATTCGAGATCCGGCAGCTTCCACAGTGCGACGTCGCCGCGCTTGCCCGCCTCCAGAGATCCGACTTCATCTTCAGCATTCACCACTTCCGCCGCGTTGAAGGTGGTGGCCCAAAGCAGTTCCTCCGGAGTCATCTGACAGTAAATCGCCGCCGCGGTCATGCAAAAGGGCAGTGATTCGGTCATGGCCGATCCGGGATTCATGTCGGTGGCCACGGCCACGCGCATGCCCAGCGCGATCATGCGTCGCACCGGCGGATACGGCAAATCACCGAGAAAGAACACGCTCGCCGGAAGCGCCACGCCTGTGGTGCGCGCGGCGGCCAGAGCGAGCATTTCTTCTTCGTTGAGATACTCGAGGTGATGGGCGCTGCCCGCTCCGACTTCCGCGGCCAGCAGCGCGCCTCCGGAATGACCGAATTGATTGGCGTGAACCATACACGACAGGCCGCGCTCCTGTGCCGCGCGCAGAAAGCGGCGCGACTCCTCCACCGTGAAAGCGCCGTTCTCGCAGAACACGTCCACCGCCTCCGCCAAACCCTCGGCGGCGACCGACGGAATCATGCGTTCCACGACTTCGGCGCAGAAGTCGCCGCGTCGCTCCCGGTACTCCGCCGGCAGAGCGTGAATCAGAAACGTGCTGTGAACGCGCTGCGGAATGTGCGTCTCGATTTCGCGAATCGCCCGCAGCGATTTGCGCTCACCCTCCCAGTCGAGACCGTAACCGGACTTGGCTTCAAGCGTCGTCACCCCGCAGGTCAGCGAGCGATGAAAGCGCGGCAGTGACTCCTCGATCAGCCGTTCCGTCGTCGCCTCGCGGACTTTTCGCGCTGTCGCTTGAATACCGCCACCCGCCGCCGCCATTTCCAAATACGTCTTGCCGGCATTGCGCAAATGGAACTCGGCGGCGCGGTTGCCGACAAAAATGGGATGAGTGTGGCAATCCACCAGCCCCGGAGTAGCCAGCGCTCCTTGAGCGTCGAACCGCTCCACCTGCGCGGGACTCTGCGCCAGCACCTCCGCTTCCGCTCCCACCACAGCAATGCGGCCATCGTGGATCAGGATGGCCGCCTGCGGAATCTTCTCAACGCGCTCTGCCCACTGCGCGCGATCTTGCGACAGCGGCGTGGCGAGCAAGCCGATATTGTGAATCAACAAGTCGGACACGGAAAGGTTCAACGTCCGCGAAATTCGGGTTTGCGCTTTTCGAGAAAGGCCGAGGTGCCTTCGTTCTTGTCTTCAGTGCCGCAGGCGTAGGCGAACAAGTTCTCTTCGACCTGAAGGCCGCGATCCAAGCCAAGCTGCAAACCAGCCTCCACCGCCTCGAGAATGGCTGCCACCGCGCGCCGCGGCTTGCCCGCCAGATCAGCGGCGAGCTTGCGCGCCGCCGGCATCAATTCAGTTTGCGCCACCACCGCGTTGACCAATCCCCATTGCAGCGCCTCCTCCGCCGCGATCATGCGACCCGTGAGGATCAAGTCCAGCGCGCGTGCGCGTCCCACCAATCGCGGCAGACGCTGCGTGCCGCCGTAACCGGGAATGATTCCGAGGTTGATTTCCGGCTGTCCGAACTTCGCGTTCTCGGAAGCGAGGCGCAAATGGCAGGACATGGCCAGTTCGCAGCCGCCGCCCAAGGCGAAACCGTTGACCGCGGCAATCACCGGCACGCGCAGTTTCTCAATCAGGGAGTAGAGTCGCAGACCGCGCGCGGCAAAGTCCTTTCCGCTGATCACATCGAGGTCGCGAATCTCGGCGATGTCCGCTCCAGCAACAAAACTCTTCTCGCCTGCTCCCGTGAGAATCACCGCGCCAACGCCCGAGTCCGGTTTGCCGAATCCGCCGAACACTTCTTCGAGCTCCGTGAGCGTGGCCGAATTCAGGGCGTTCAGTGTCTTCGGGCGGTTGATAGTGACCACGGCCACCGCCCCGTCGCGTTCGACGATCAGATTCTCCATTTCCGCTTCTCCCGGTTGGACAACTTCAGTAGTTCAATCCCGGAACGCGCACGTTATGGCGGCGCGCGGTGTCCGTTGCTTCCTCGTAGCCCGCGTCATGATGGCGAAGAACTCCCATGGCCGGATCGTTCGTCAGCACGCGTTCGAGCCGCGCGGCGGCGGCATCGGTTCCCACCGCGACAATCACCTGCCCGGCATGCAGCGAAAGTCCGATTCCCACACCGCCACCGTGATGAAAACTCACCCACGACGCGCCCGACGCCGTATTCACCAGCGCGTTGAGAATCGGCCAGTCGGCAATCGCGTCCGAGCCGTCCTTCATCGCTTCCGTCTCGCGATAAGGCGAGGCCACCGAGCCGCAGTCGAGATGATCGCGCCCGATCACTACCGGTGCCGACACTTTACCGCTGCGCACGAGTTCGTTAATTGCCAAACCTAACTTCGCGCGGTCGCCCTGTCCCAGCCAGCAGATGCGCGCCGGCAAACCCTGAAGGGGAATTTTCGGTGTGGCCATCTTGATCCAGCGCGCGAGGCCTTCATCATGCGGAAAGATGCGCAGCACCTCTTCATCAATGGTGCGAATGTCGCGCGCATCGCCGGAGAGCGCCGCCCAACGGAACGGCCCTTTGCCCTGACAGAAGAGCGGCCGGATGTAGGCGGGAACGAAACCCGGATAGGCGAAGGCGTCGGCGAATCCGGCTTTGAACGCCTGCCCGCGCAGATTGTTGCCGTAGTCGAAGACCACCGCGCCGCGCTTCTGAAACTCGACCATGGCCTGCGTGTGCACCAGCATGGACTGCACGCTGCGGCGGATGTACTCCTGCGGGTCGCGCTTGCGTAGTTCGAGCGCTTTGGCGAAAGAAATCCCGTGCGGAACGTAGCCGTTGAGTTCGTCGTGCGCCGACGTCTGATCCGTCACCACGTCGGGAAGAACGTTGCGGCGCAAGAGCTCGGGCAAGACGTCCGCGCAGTTGCCCACCAAACCGACCGAGAGCGCCTCGCTCTTCTTCACCGCTTCATTCACCCAGCGCAGCGCTTCATCGAGGTTTTCGGTGGAGCGGTCGCAGAAGCCGATCTCCACTCGCCTCCGCGCGCGCGCCGGATCCACTTCCACGCACAAGGCCACGCCGCCGCAGAGTGTCACGGCCAGCGGCTGCGCGCCGCCCATGCCGCCCAGTCCGCCGGTAAGCGTCCACTTGCCCTTCAGCGTGCCGCCGAAGTGCTTGGCGGCCAGCGAGGCAAACGTCTCGTATGTCCCCTGCAGAATTCCCTGCGTGCCGATATAGATCCACGAACCTGCGGTCATCTGACCGTACATGATGAGACCTTTGGCTTCGAGCTCGTGGAAATAAGGCCAGGTGGCCCACTGCGGCACAAGATTGGAATTGGCGATGAGCACGCGCGGCGCGTCGGGGTGCGTTTTCACCACTCCCACCGCCTTGCCCGATTGCACCAGGAGCGTGTCGTCATTTTCGAGCTTCTTGAGCGCTTCGAGAATTCCGAACAGCGCCTCCCGATTGCGCGCCGCCTTTCCCGCGCCGCCGTAGACAATGAGTTGATCTCTGTCTTCGGCAACGGCGGGATCGAGATTGTTCAGCAGCATGCGCATCGCCGCTTCCTGAATCCAGCCTTTGCAGGTCAGGGAGGATCCGTGCGGTGTGCGGGGGATTTCGGCCGTGGTCATAGTGCTCAGATCAGACCTGCAAAAACAGGATAATCAATTACAAAGAGGAATTCGGCAGCTCACAAGGCGGAAGGAAGGGGCTTCTTTGTCGCCATAGGGTTTGACAAATATACATCCCCTGCCGTCGAAAGTCAAGTGCAAGGAAACCAATGAAAAAGCCACACCCGAGGGGGATGTGGCTCGCAGAATGTCTTGGCCCGTTCTACTTCTCGCTGCTCTTTTTGGCCGCTTTCTTTCCGGTCGCGGCGGGCGCCTTGCGTGTGCCCGACTTGGCGGCCGGCTTGGCCTTGCTCTCGGCCTTCTTAGGCGGTTTCTTCTCGCGCGCAGGCTTAGTGGTGGAACCGCCGGACTTTTTCGCCGATTTCTCCGCCTTTTTCGATTCGGCGGCCTTGACCTTCTCGGCCATCACGCCTTCGTAGCCCACCAGCTCTACGATGGCCATAGCTGCGTTGTCGCCCACCCGCGAACCCAGCTTGATGATGCGCGTGTAGCCGCCGTTGCGGTCGGCGTAGGTGGGGGCGATTTCTTCGAACAGGCTCTTCACCACCGACTTGCGGCTGAGGAAGCGCAAGACGTGACGGCGCGCCGCCAGATGTCCCTTCTTGGCCTTGGTCACCAGCCGCTCAGCGAATGGCCGCAGCTCGCGAGCCTTGGCCAGCGTGGTGCGAATGCGCTTGTGCTGAAAAAGCTCCTGCGCGAGGTTGGAGAGCAGCGCCTTGCGATGAGCGGGTGAGCGGCTCAGACTCCGCCCCACGTGTAAATGTCTCATTTCTTATCGTGTTCGGGGTTGAGGTACCTGTCCACGTCCATGCCGAAGTGGAGCCCCTTGACCTTGAGAATCTCGTTGAGTTCCACCAGCGACTTGCGCCCGAAGTTCTTGAACTTGAGCATATCGGGCTCGTCGCGGCGCACCAGATCGGCGATGGTGCGAACGCGCGCTTCCTTCAGGCAGTTGGCGCTGCGCACCGAAAGCTCGAGTTCTTCCACCGGCTTGCGCAGCAGCTTGCGAATGTGCAGCGTCTCCTCGTCAATGTCCTCTTCCTCTTCCTTCTCGGGCTTGACGTCGAAGTTAATGAAGAGTTGGATATGATCGCGCAGCGTGCGCGCGGCAAAGGTCAGCGCGTCGTCGGGAGTGATCGAGCCGTCCGTCCAAATCTCCAGCGTCAGTTTTTCGTAGTCAATGCGCTGACCGACGCGGGTGTTCTCGATGGTGTAGGTGACGTTGCGGACGGGCGAATAAATCGCGTCGAGAGGAATCAGTCCGATGGGCGCATCGGCCGGGCGGTTCTCTTCGGCGGGCACATAGCCGCGGCCGCGGCGGACTTGCAGCTCGAGCTTCACTTCCGCGTCGCGGTTGAGGGTGGCGATGTGGTGCTCGGGGTTGAGAACCTCGAAATCGTTGTTGCCGATCTGAATGTCGCGGGCCGTGAATTCCTTGGGCCCGCGCAAATGGAGCACGACCTTGTCGGGCTTCTTGTTCAGCAGTTTGAAGCGCACCTGCTTCAGATTGAGCACGATCTCCGTCATGTCCTCGGTGACGCCGGGGATGGTGGAGAATTCGTGCAGCACGCCGTCAAGCCGGGCGGAGACAATGGCCGCCCCTTGGAGCGAAGATATGAGAACACGGCGCAGACTGTTGCCGATGGTCACGCCATAACCGCGTTCCAGCGGCTGAATCAGGAACTTGCCATAGGTATCCGTATGGGTGGTTTCGTCAATCTCCACCGCCTCGGGCATCTGGAAGTTCGAACCGTTCATGTATCTCCTCGCGGTCTGATTAACGGGAGTAGAGCTCGACTACCAGCTGCTCGTTGGCCTCGAAGGGAATCTCCGAACGGTTCGGCACCGACAGGAAAACCCCCTCCATCTTGGCCTTGTCAAGCTGAAGATTCGGCATGCCCTTGGCGTCGCGGGTCTTCTGCATGGCCTCGTGAACCACGGCCAACTTCTTGGAGCGCTCGCACACGCGGATGCGGTCGTTGGGACGCAACACGTAGGAAGGCACGTCCACCACGCGGTCGTTGACCAGAAAATGCCGGTGCCTCACGAGCTGCCGGGCCTGACGACGGGAGTTGGCGAAGCCGATGCGGTAGATCACGCTGTCGAGGCGGCTCTCAAGCATGGCCATCAGGTTCTCGCCGGTCACGCCCTTCTGACGCTGGGCCTCGGTGAAGAAGCGGTGGAACTGACGCTCGAGCAGTCCGTAGCTCTCGCGGATTTTCTGCTTCTCGCGAAGCTGAATGCCGTACTGCGAGATCTTGCCGCGCCGGTTGCGGCCGTGCATGCCGGGCCCGTACCCCTTCTTTTCGAAGGTGCACTTCGCGCCCACGCAGCGGTCGCCCTTGAGGAACAGCTTACGGCCTTCGCGGCGGCAGATGCGGCAAACGGGATTGTGATTAACAGCCATGAGCCCTTATCCGTAACGTGCGGTATTCCAGAAAATGACAGACGACCTCAGACGCGGCGGCGTTTGGGAGGACGGCAGCCGTTGTGCGGCAGCGGAGTCACATCGCGAATGGTCTGAATCTGCAGACCGGACGCGGCCAGCGCACGGACGGCGCCGTCGCGACCGCCGCCCGGACCGCGAACTTCGACCACCACCCGCTTGAGCCCGAGGCTCATGGCCGCCTTGGCCGCGCTGTCCGCCGCGAGCTGCGCCGCGAACGGCGTGTTCTTGCGCGAACCGCGAAGTCCCATCTTCCCCGCCGACGCCCACGAAATGGTGTTCCCGTAGTTATCGGTGATGGTGATGATGGTATTGTTGAAGGACGACTTGATGTGAGCGACGCCCGTCGCCTCCACCCGCTCCTTCTTCTTCTTCGTTTCCTTCTTTGCCGTTGCCAAGCGTAAAATCTCCGGTTACGCGGCCTATGACCCGCCGCCGGGCTACTTCTTCTCGACCTTCTTGTGCTGCACCAGCTGGCCTTTGCGCTTGCCCTTGCGGGTGCGGGCGTTGTTCTTGGTGTTCTGGCCGCGCACCGGCAGACCCTTGCGATGACGCAAGCCGCGGTAGCAGCCGATATCCATCAAGCGCTTGATGTTCATCTGAATCTCGCTGCGCAGCGGGCCTTCCACCTTCACATCCGCCACCCGGTTGCGAATGGCCACCAGCTCGGCGTCGGTGAGCTGATGCGTGCGCTTGTTCAAATCTATCTTGCAGTCGGCCAGAATCCTCTGTGAGAGAGGGCGTCCGATGCCATAGACGTAGGTGAGCGCGATCTCGATGCGCTTGTCACGAGGAATGTCAACACCGGCTATGCGCGCCATAAGGATTGTGCCTCAAACGAAAAAGTGTCAGACCGCAAAAAAACGGAAGCGGACTCTCAGCCCTGCCGCTGCTTGTGCTTCTTGGAGCGCGTGCAAATAATGTAAACGCGACCTCGACGCCGCACCACCTTGCAGTGCTCGCACATTTTCTTGACCGAGGTACGGACTTTCATGGATGCGGTTCCTGTGTCTTCGAAAGAAGGCCGGCGCGCTCACTTGTAGCGATAGGTGATGCGGCCCCGATGCAGATCGTAGGGAGACAGTTCCACGGTGACTTTGTCGCCGGGAAGGATCTTGATGAAGTGCATCCGCATCTTGCCGGAGATGTGAGCCAGAACCTTGTGTCCGTTCTCCAGCACCACGCGAAACGTCGCGTTGGGAAGACACTCCTCAATCACGCCGTCCACCTTGATCGCCTGCTCTTTGCTCGTGGCCGTTCCTCGCTTGCCTCAGGGAATCGTCAGTATCTCCGGCTCGCCGGCCGTCACCGCCACCGTGTGCTCGAAATGAGCCGAAGGCTGGCGGTCACGGGTCAGCACCTGCCACTCGCCGATCATGTCCACCTCGGCCGTGCCGAGATTGATCATGGGCTCGATGGCCAGAGTCATGTTCTTCCGCAAAACGGGACCGCGGCCGGGGTCGCCGAAATTGGGGATCTGCGGGTCCTCGTGCAGCCGCTGGCCCACGCCGTGCCCCACCAACTCGCGCACCACGCCGCAACCCTGCGATTCCGCATAGACCTGCACCGCGTGACCGATGTCGGACAAGTGACGGCCGGCGCGCGCCTGCTGTATCGCCAGCTCCAGCGCCTGCTTCGTCACCGCCAGCAGCTTGCGGCGCGACTCGTCCACCTCGCCGATCGCGTAGGTCCAGGCCGCGTCCACGTGAAAGCCGCGGTAGTAGACCCCGATATCGAGCCCCACGATGGTCCCCGCCCTCAAAATCTGATCGCCGGGGATGCCGTGCACCACTTCTTCTTCGATGGATAGGCACACCGACGCGGGAAAGGGCACGCCCGCCGCGTTGGGATAGTCCTTGAACGACGGCACAGCCCCCGCCGCGCGAATGTGCGCTTCCACCGTCCGGTCAATCTCGCACGCCACCGTTCCGGGAACCATCAGCGGCGCAGCGACCTCAAAGGCCCGCGCGAGGATTTTCCCACCCTCGCGCATGATCTGCAGTTCGCGGTCGCTCTTGATGACAATCACGAGAGATCGGGATCCATTCCGATCAGAATCCGGGCGAAAACCTCGTTTTCCGTGCCCACGCCCGAAATCTGACGCAGGTTGCCGCCGCGGTGATAGTAGGTGATGAGCGGCGCCGTCTTCTCTTCATAGACCCGCAACCGCTGCAGCACCGTCTCGGCCAGATCGTCGTCGCGCTGAATGATCTGCGCCTGCCCTTTCGGGCATTTGTGCCGCTCGATGGCGTCGGGCTGCGACTTCAAATTGAACACCGCACCGCAGGCCACGCAAACGCGACGGGATGAAAGCCGTTCCACGATCGCTTCCCGCGGCACCTCAATCGAGATCACACGGGGCGGCGGCAGGTCCAGCTCCTTCAGAAGCTCGTCCAGCGCCTGCGCCTGAGGCACCGTGCGCGGAAATCCGTCCAGAATCGCGCCGCGCACCGCGTCGGGTTCCAAAAGACGTTTGCGCACCATGTCCACGATGATGTCGTCGGGAACCAGTTCGCCGCGGTTCATGATTTCCCTGGCCTTGAGCCCAAGCTCACTGCCCGCCTGAACCTCGGCACGCAAGATGTCGCCGGTGGAGATTTGCGGAATCTTCAGCTCGGCGGCCAAACGCTGCGCCTGTGTGCCCTTGCCGACACCCACCGCCCCCAGCAAAATCAGAACGTACTTACTGCTGCTCATCCCGCCGTCCGCAGACCTTCCTCGCCTTTTACATGCGCCGCCGGCCGCGGATGCGCCCCGATTTCATCAGGCCGTCATAGTGACGCATGACCAGATGCGACTCCACTTGCTGCAAGGTGTCCAAGGTCACGCCGACGACGATGAGAATCGTGGTCCCGCCGAAAAACGACGCGAAGTTATAGGAAGTGTTGAACTGCGAGACGATAATGGTGGGTATCACCGCGATCAGCGCCAGAGCAACGGCGCCGGGCAGAGTCACCCGCGACAGAATCGAGTCAATGAAATCCGACGTTTGCTTGCCCGGACGGATGCCGGGAATGAACCCGCCGTTCTTCTTCATGTTGTCCGCCAAATCCACCGGATTGAGAACGATGGCGGTGTAGAAATAGGTGAAGAAGACGATGAGGAGGAATTCCAGAGTCAGGTATAAGCCTCCCTGCATCGAGAACACGTTCACCAGCGCGTCACGCAGGCCGCCTTCGGGAAGGAAGGTGGCCACCGACGACGGAACGAACATGATGGACTGCGCAAAAATGATGGGCATCACGCCCGCCGAGTTGACGCGCAGCGGAATGTGAGTGCTCTGGCCGCCGTAGGTTTTGCGGCCGATCACCCGTTTGGCGTACTGCACCGGAATCTTGCGCATGCCCTGCGTAAGCCCCACCACAGCCATGGTGATGGCGAAAAGCATGGCCACAAACAGCAGGTCTACCATGATGTGGCGGGTGCCGGCCGCCACCATCTGCGCTTCCTCCATGATGGCGTAGGGCAGACGGTCAATAATGCCGATGAAGATGAGCAGCGAGATGCCGTTGCCGATGCCGCGCTCGGTAATCTGCTCGCCCAGCCACATGATGAGCGTGGTCCCTGCGGCCAGCGTCACCATGGTCAGGAATCGGAAGCCGAAACCGGGATTGGGCACCACCGGAGCGCCCGACGACGCGACCAGCCGCTCGAGAAAAATCGAAACGCCGCCCGCCTGCAACGCCGAAATGATGACCGTGCCGTAGCGGGTGAGCTGGTTGATCTTCTTGCGCCCTTCTTCGCCCTCCTTTTGCAGCTTCTGGAAGTACGGCACCACCGTTCCCATGAGCTGGAAGATGATCGAGGCCGAAATGTAGGGCATGATGCCGAGGGCGAAAATGGTGGCCCGTTGGAAGGCCCCGCCCACGAACATGTCGTAAAGCCCGAACAGCGTGTTCGCGTTCTGCTGAAAGAACTCCGCCAGCGCGCCGGCGTTGATGCCGGCCACCGGCACGTGCCCGCCGATGCGGTACACGAGAAAGATGAGCAACGTGAAGAAAATGCGATCCCGCAGCTCGGGGATCTTAAAAACGTTGGTGAAGCGATCTAACATCAGGCCGCGACCACCTTGCCGCCCGCTTCCGTGATTTTCTTCTCAGCCGCCGCGGAGACTTTGCACGAGCGAATCTCAAAGGCGCGAACGGCGTCGCCGGTTCCCAAAATCTTCACCGGCTGCGAAACCCTGCGAATGAGACCGGCTTTCTTGAGCGCTTCCGGTTCCACCACCGCACCCTCGGGAAGCCGCGCCAAATCCTTCAGATTCACCACCTGTATCTCGTCGGCCCAAATGTTTTTGAAGCCGCGCTTGGGGAGACGAAGATGCAACGGCTTCTGCCCGCCTTCAAAGCCGCGCTTCTTGTGCGAGCCGGCGCGCGCCAGATAGCCCTTCTCGCCGCGCCCGGCGCTGCCGCCCAGACCCGAGCTGGATCCGCGGCCGCGGCGCCGCTTGGGATGGGTTGAACCGGATGCCGGTTTGAGGTTATCGAGAGGCATAGGATTATTCTTCGACTGGTTCCCAACGCAACAGGTGGGAAACCCGGTTGATCATGCCGCGGGTGGCGGGATTGTCGGGCAACACGCGAGTCTCCTGCAAACGGTGGAATCCCAGCGCCTTCACCGTGAGCTTCTGCGCGCGCGGGCGACGGATGGTGCTGCGAATCAGCGTGACTTTCAGATTCTTCGCCATGCGGCCGCTCCCTTCGCCTGAGTCAAGTCCTGAAAATTTCGTGAATCGAAACGCCGCGCCGCTCGGCCGCCATGCGGACGTCGCTCATGCTCTCCAACGCCGCGAACACCGCCTTCACCACGTTGTGCGGGTTGTTGGTGCCCATCACTTTCGTCAGCACGTCGCGCACGCCCAAACACTCCATGACGAGACGCACTGAGCCGCCGGCGATCACGCCGGTGCCGGCCGAGGCGGGTCTGAGGAAGACCTTCCCCGCTCCGAACTTCCCGTACACCGCGTGCGGCAACGTCGAACCGACGATGGGGTAGTGCTTCATGGAGCGCTTGGCCTGCTGCGTGGCCTTGGTGATGGAGTCCACCACTTCGTTCGCCTTGCCCATGCCGTAGCCGACGCGACCCTTGCCGTCGCCCACCACCACCACCGCGTTGAACGAGAAGTTGCGTCCGCCCTTGACCACCTTGGCCACGCGGTTGATATTGACCACTTTCTCAATTAGGGCCTCGGCGCCGGCGAAGTCGCTCCCGCTCGAGTCCCGGTCCCGCCGCCGCGGGCCGCGTTCTGTTTGCTGGTCCATCACACCCTGTTAGAATTGAAGACCGCCCTTGCGGGCACCTTCCGCCACGGCCTTCACCCGGCCGTGATAGGGAAATCCGTTGCGGTCAAAAACGACCTTGCTGATGTTGCGTTCGAGCGCCTTGCGCGCGCACGCCTCGCCCACCAACTTGCCGACGTCCACCGGCTTCAGCTTGGCGGCCTGCTCGCGCACACCGGGAGAAAGGGAGGACACGCCGGTGAGCGTTTTCCCGGCCACGTCGTCCACGATCTGCGCGTAAATCTGCCGCATCGAGCGAAAGACCACCAGCCGCGGCCGTTCGGCACTTCCGCGCACCACCTTGCGGATGTGCCTTTTGCGCCGCAGGCGGCTCTTGAGCTTCTTTTCGAGGTTCGTTGCCATAGTATCTTGAAATTTCAGTGCCGCACCGCCGGCTACTTGGCCGTCTTGCCGGCCTTGGTCTTGACGGTCTCGCCCACGTAACGCAGACCCTTGCCCTTGTACGGCTCGGGCTTGCGCACGGCGCGAATCTGGGCCGCCATCAGTCCCACCAGCTCCTTGTCGCAGCCGGATACGACGATACCGTTGGGCCGCGGCACTTCAATCTTCACTCCCGCCGGTGCCGCCACGAAGATCGCGTGCGAGAAACCAACGTTGAGCAGGAGTCCGCGCGGCTTGGCCTCAATGCGATAGCCCAGCCCGACCAGTTCCAGTTCCTTCTTGAAGCCCTCGGTCACGCCCTTGACCATATTGTTGAGCAAAGCCCGGGTAAGCCCGTGCAGAGCGCGATGCTGCTTCTGGTCGGTGGGACGCTGAACCGTGATGATGTTGTCGGCGCACTGCACGGTCATGTCGGTATGGAACGTGCGCCGCAATTCACCCTTAGGGCCCTTCACCGTGATGGTGTGGTCCTCGATCTTGACGTCCACCCCTTTGGGAACCGTGATGGGTGCGCGACCGATTCGTGACACGCTACAATCTCCTCAGAACTCTCTCTTCAATCCTGCGGGTGGCCGGCGCCGCCTACCAGATCTCGGCGATGACTTCGCCGCCCAATCCCTGCCGCCGCGCCTCGTTGCCGGTCATGATGCCGCGCGAGGTGGTCATCAGCGACACGCCCAAGCCGTTCAGCACGCGCGGAATCTGACGGTTTCCGACGTAGCGGCGCAGGCCGCATCGCGAAATCCGCCGCAACCCCTGAATGGCCGGGCCCTGTGGATTGTACTTGAGATAAAGGCGCAAATAGCCCTGCGGACCCTCATCCACGTGCACGTAATCGTGAATGAAGTTGCAGTCCATGAGCACCCGCGCCAGCTCGGACTTGACCCCCGAATAGGGAATGTCCACGCTGGGCTTGCGGATGCGAAGGGCGTTGCGAATGCGGGTTAAAAAGTCCGCGATGGGATCCGTGGTTGGCATATTGGCTGACGGTTGGCGTTGTCCCGGGTTCTCTTACCAGCTGGCCTTGACGATGCCGGGAATCTCTCCGGCCAGAGCCAGCTCACGAAAACAAATGCGGCATAAGGCGAACTTGCGCAAAAAGGCGCGCGGGCGGCCGCAGCGGCGGCAACGGTTGTGCACGCGAACGGGAAACTTGGGCTGCTTTTTCGACTTGGCGATGAGACAGGTTTTGGCCATAACGATTCGTTACCGGCTTGGTCGTCCGTCAGGCGGCGTCCGCCACCTGAGTTTGCGTCTCGCGCTTGCGCATGGGCAACCCGAGCTCCTTGAGCAGCTCATACGCTTCCACGTCCGTGCGGGCGGTGGTCACGAAGGTCACGTCCATGCCGCGAATTTTGTCCACAGTGTCAAGGTCAATCTCGGGAAAGATGATCTGCTCTTTGAAACCGACCGTGTAATTGCCGTGGCCGTCGAAGCCCTTGTCGGGCAATCCGCGGAAGTCGCGGATGCGCGGCGCGGCCGTCGAAATCAGCCGGTCCAGAAACTCCCACATCTGCGTGCGGCGCAGGGTCACAAACGCACCAATGGGCATGCCCACGCGCAGCTTGAAATTCGAAATGGCCTTGCGCGCCTTGGACACCGCCGGACGCTGCCCGGTGATGATGGACAAATCCCTCACCACGCTCTCAATCACCTTGGGATTGCCCACCGCATCGCCCTCGCCCACGTTCACCACGATCTTTACCAGCCGCGGCACCTGCATCGGGTTCTTGTAGTCGAAACGCTTGCTCAGCGCCGGCACCACCTTAGTCAGATAGTGGGTTTTCATGCGGGCCACATAGCCGGCCGGCAGCGGGGGCCGATTGCCGGCCACCGTCATCGGCCCTTTCTGCCCTTCCTTTCCGCCCTTCTTGACGGCGGGGGACGCGGGTTTGGCCGGTTTGCCCGGTTTGGCCGGTTTGGCCGGTTTGGCCGACTTGGCCTCTTTCGCCTGTTCAGCGCTCATCGCGAATCATCTCGTTGGACACTTTGGCGTAACGCACACGCTGCGCCTTCTCGCCGCCGGTCAGAACCTTGCGGCCGATGCGGGTGGGCTTGCCGCTCTTGGGATCAATCACCATGACGTTGGAAATATGAATGGCGCCCTCGCGCGTGATAATGCCGCCTTGCGCGCGGCTCTGCGTGGGACGCTGGTGCTTCTTCACGAAGTTCACCCCCTCCACCACCACGCGCAACTTATCCGGGTAGACCTTCAGCACCTTGCCGCGCTTGCCGCGGTCGTTGCCGGCGATGACGACTACCAGGTCGTTCTTCTTGATCTTGAGATGGGCGGACATGACTTTCGCTCAATCGGGTAAGGGATCAGACGACTTCGGGGGCCAGCGACACGATCTTCATGAACTGCTTCTCGCGCAGCTCGCGGGCCACCGGCCCGAAAATGCGCGTGCCGCGCGGCTCGTTCTCCTTGTCAATCAGAACCACCGCGTTCTCATCGAAACGGATGTAGGAGCCGTCCTTGCGGCGGACTTCCTTCTTGGTGCGCACCACCACCGCCCGCGACTTCTCGCCCTTCTTCACCGATCCCTGCGGAATCGCGCTGCGGATGGAGACCATGATGATGTCGCCCAAGCTGGCCGAGCGCTTGCGGGTGCCGCCGTAGATGCGGAAGCAGCGGGCCTTCTTGGCGCCGGTATTGTCCGCGACGTTCAGTATCGAGTATTCCTGAATCATGGCCGGCTACTTCTTCTTTTCCACGATCGCCACCAGCCGCCATCGCTTGCGTTTGGAGAGCGGCCGCGTTTCCGTGATGCGCACGCGGTCCCCGATCTGGCATTCGTTGTTCTCGTCGTGCGCCATGAATTTGTTGGTGCGGCGGATGTACTTCTTGTAGAGCGGATCCTTGACGCGGCGCTCCACCGCCACCACGATGGTCTTGCGCATCTTGTTGGAAACCACCATGCCCACGCGGGTCTTGCGCAGGCCGCGGGCGGCGCTCGCCGTGCTCGGGTTGGTCTCGGTCATGCGACGCTCCCTTTGGGCTTGCGAATACCCAACTCGATTTCGCGGATCAGCGTCCGGATCTTCGCGATGTCCCGCCTGAGGGTGCGCACCCGCGCCGTGTTGGGAAGCTGACCTGAATCCAACTGAAATCGCAGCGCTTCGAGATTGTCCAGCGAATCGCGCAAACGCTGCTGGAGCTCGAGGAGCGACAACTCCTTGAGCTCGGTCATTTTCAGCGGTGCAGCAGAACCTTTCACCATGATAAATCGTATCCGTTCAATTAGGTATGCGTGACCTCGCGCTCGACAAAACGCGTGCGGATGGGCAGCTTATGCGCCGCCAAACGCATGGCTTGTTCCGCCGTGGCGCGGTCCACCCCTTCGATCTCAAACAGAATCCGCCCGGGACGGACCACCGCCGCGTAGAATTCCACCGGCCCCTTGCCCTTGCCCTGACGGGTTTCCAGCGGCTTCTTGGTCACGGGCTTGTCGGGAAAAACGCGGATCCAGATTTTGCCGCCGCGTTTCACGTGCCGGGTGAGGGCCACGCGCGCGGCCTCGATCTGGCGCGAACTCATCCAGCAGTCGCCCAGCGCCTTCAGCCCGTATTCACCGAAGGCCACCGTGCTGCCCGCGTAGTCGGAACCTTTGCGGCGGCCGCGCTGCTGCTTGCGGTATTTGAGTCTCTTGGGAGTGAGCATGATACGATGGAATTATTTCGCTCGTTCACGGGGACGAATCTGGCCGGCGGCGAGCTGATTCTTGCCGATCACCTCGCCCTTGCAAATCCAAACCTTGCAGCCGATGGTGCCGTAGTTGGTCTTGGCCACCGTCAGCGCGTAGTCCACGTCCGCACGCAAGGTGTGCAGCGGCACGCGCCCTTCCATATAGCCTTCCTGCCGCGACATCTCGGCTCCGCCGAGGCAGCCGGAACACTGGAGCTTGATGCCTTCGGCGCCCATGCGCATGGTGGTCTGCATGGCCTTCTTCATGGCGCGGCGGAAAGACACGCGGCCTTCCAACTGCTGCGCGATCATGTCGGCCACCAATTTGGCCTCGAGTTCGGGACGCTTGATCTCGAAAATATTGACCTGCACGTCGCGGTGGGTCAAATTGCGCAGTTCGGCTTTCAGCTTGTCCACCTCCGCGCCCTTGCGGCCGATGACGATGCCCGGGCGGGCGGTGCGGATGGTGAGCGTAAGCTGCTTGGGAGTGCGCTCAATCTGGATGCCCGCCACTCCCGCGCCCTTCAAGCGCTGCGAGAGATAGCGGCGCAGATACAGATCTTCATGCAATTTGTCGGCGAAGTTCCGCTCGTCGAACCACGCGCTGTTCCAGGTGCGGATGATGCCGAGGCGCATGCCGATAGGATTGACCTTCTGACCCACTGCTTAGTCCGTTCTCTTCTTCTTGACGGTTGGTTTCGTCGTGCCGCGAGAGGCCGGCGCTTTCTTCTTCGGGGCGGGTTTCGCCGCAGCCTTCTTCGTTTCCTTCACCGGCGGAGCCGCCGCCTCTTCATCGGGAATCGCTTCGGCCTCGGCCTCTTCCGGTTCGGGAGCGCCCACCGTGACCGTCACATGACTCATCCGCTTGCGAATCGGGGTGGCCCGGCCCATGGCCCGCGGCATGAAGCGGCGGAAGGACGGCCCCTCGTCCACCAGGATGGTCTTGATCACCAGCGTGTCGGGATTCACCTCGCGCGCGTCGTCGCGGTTGACGATGTTGGCCACCGCCGACTGAATGGCTTTCAGAATCGGCCGCGCTCCCGCGCGGGGCGTGAACTTGAGCAGCCCGATAGCGTCGTTCACGTTCAGGCCGCGCACGATGTCAGCCACCAGCCGCATCTTGCGCGGAGTCACCCGCAGGTATCTTGCCACACAACGCGATTCCATGACTCTTCCTACTTCCTGGGGCCGGTGCGGGTCACCGTCTTCTCGGCCTTCCTCGCCGTGTGACCTTTGAACGTGCGGGTGGGAGCGAACTCGCCCAACTTGTGCCCGACCATGTTCTCGGTAATGTACACCGGCAGGAACTTCTTGCCGTTGTGCACCGCCAGCGTGTGCCCCACGAAATCCGGCGAGATCATCGAGCGCCGCGACCAGGTCTTGAGAACCTTCTTCTCGCGCGCCTTGTTCATGTCGAGAATCCTCTTCTCGAGCCTGGGGTCAATGAACGGTCCCTTCTTGAGCGATCTGGCCATGGGAGCCTTAGCCTCGTGTCTCAACGTTGCGGCGGCGGACGATCAACTTCTTGGAGAGCTTGCGCGGATTGCGGGTCTTGTAACCCTTGGTGGGCTTGCCCCACGGCGTGCAGGGGTGACGGCCGCCCGAACTCTTGCCCTCTCCACCGCCCATGGGATGATCCACCGGATTCTTGGCCACGCCGCGGACGTGCGGGCGGCGGCCCTGCCAGCGGGTGCGTCCCGCCTTGCCGAAACTGACCTTCTCGTGCTCGAGATTGCCCACCTGACCGACAGTGGCCAGGCACAGAGCCGGCACCTTCCGCATCTCCCCCGACGGCAGCTTGAGAAGCGCATACTTGCCGTCCACGGCCGTCAGTTGGCAAGCGGCGCCCGCCGAGCGCGATATCTGTCCCCCTTTGCCGACCCGCATTTCCACGTTGTGAATGAACGAGCCCAGCGGAATTTTCTCAATCGGCATGGCGTTGCCCACGCGGATCTCCGCTTCCTTGCGCGACGACATCACGCGGTCGCCGGCTTGCAAACCGTCGGGCGCGAGGATGTAGCGCTTCTCGCCGTCGGCATAGTGGAGCAGCGCGATATTGGCGCTGCGGTTGGGATCGTATTCCAGCCGAGCCACCCGCGCCGGCACGTCGAACTTGCTGCGATGAAAGTCAATCACCCGATAGTTGCGCTTGGCGCCGCCGCCGCGATTGATGTTGGTCGCTTTGCCCTGATTGTTGCGCCCGCCGCTGTGCTTCAAAGGCTCGAGCAGACTCTTCTCGGGGCCCTCTTTGGACAGGTGGCTCCGGTCGAGAACCGTGCGAAAGCGCAGCGAAGGCGTCAGGGGTCGAAACTTCTTGACAGGCATGATCGGGATTCGTGAATCGCTAAACGTTTTGCGCCAGCTCGATGCGGTCGCCGGTTTTCAGCGTCACCACCGCCTTCTTCCAGTCGGCCCGCTTGCCGGAGAAGCGGCCCAGCCGCTTGACCTTGCCCTGCACGCGCATGGTGTTGACTTCCAGCACGGTCACGCTATATTTCTGCTCCACCGCGCGCTTGATTTCGATCTTGTTGGCGGCCGGATCCACCACGAAAGCGTACTGGTTGTGCGCGTCCTGAATGGCCGCGATCTTCTCGGTCAGCAACGGCCTGCGGAGCACGGATCTCCTATGCAGCATGATCGAGCACCTGCAACAGTTTGGACAGCGCGCTCTTCTGAAGGAGCAGGGTGGTGCAGTCCATGAGCTCGCGCGTCGAGGCCGCCGCCGCCTTCTGTGAACAGGCGTTTTTCAGATTGCGCACGCTCTTGGCAATGGTCACATCGTAATCGGACGTCAGCAGCAGCACCTTCTCGCCGGTGAGTCCCAGCGCTTCGAGCAGGCCCACCATTTCGCGCGTGCGCGGAGCCTCCAGCGCGAAATCCTCGACGACGCGAATGCGGTCCTCGCGGGCCTTGTAGATGAGCGCGCTGCGCCGGGCCACTCGGCGCGTCTTGTCGGTCAGCTTCACCGTGTACTCGCGCGGCTGCGGACCGAAGATGGTGCCGCCGCCGGGATTGAGAGGGGAACGGATGGTCCCTTGACGGGCCATGCCGCGTCCCTTCTGACGGAACGGTTTGCGGCCGCCGCCGCGCACAAAGCTGCGCGTCTTGGTGGCCGCGTTGCCCTGACGGTGGGCCGCTTCTTCGCTGCGCACCGCCAGCCAAATGGCATGATCGTTGGGCTCGGCGGCCAGAATCCCGTCGGGAATCTCCACTGTCTCGCTGGTCTTCGAGCCGTCTCTCTTATACACCGGCAACTGCATGGCAGCCTTCATTACTTGCGAACGTAAACGATGCCCTTGTCGGGTCCGGGAACCGCGCCCTTTATCATGATGAGGTTGGCCTCCACATCCACGCGGATCACCCGGAGGTTACGCACGGTCACGCGATCATGGCCCATGCGGCCGGGCATGCGCATCCCCTTCCAGACGCGGCCGGGGAAAGTGTGCGCACCGATCGCGCCGCCGTGACGGAAAAACTCGTGCGTGCCGTGACTGTCCACCGGCCCGGCGAAATTATGGCGCTTCATGACGCCGGTCATGCCGTGCCCCTTGGATGTGCCGGTCACTTTCACCAGATCGCCGACCGCGAACAGATCGCACTTGAGCGTGTCGCCGATCTTCTTGCCCTCGAGGTCCATGTCGCGAAACTCGCGCTCCACACGCGGCGCGGTGAGGCCCAGTTTGTCGTAGTGACCCTGCTGCGCCTTGTTCACGAGCGAGTCGCGCTTCTGCTCAAACCCGAGACAGAGAGCCGCATAGCCGGTTGCGTCGGGCGTGCGCAGGCCCGTAATCTGATTGGGACCCAGCTCAATGACGGTCACGGGAATCACGTTCCCCTTGGCGTCAAAGACGCGGGTCATGCCCAGTTTTCTTCCGATGAGTCCGATCATGTTCTATCTCAACGTCAGCCGCCGCGCCGCCGCCCGGTCAGGTGGTGATTTCGATATCCACTCCGGCCGGCAGTTCGATGCGGATCAGCGCATCCACCGTCTTGGGAGTCGAATTCAGAATGTCAATCAGCCGCTTGTGTATGCGGGTCTCGAACTGCTCGCGCGACTTCTTGTCCACGTGCGGCGAGCGGTTGACGGTGACTACCTGCCGCCGCGTGGGCAGCGGAATGGGGCCCGAGATCACCGCGCCGGTGGCCTTGACCGTTTGAATGATCTTCTCGGTTGACTTGTCGATCAGGTTATGATCGTAGCTCTTCAACCGGATGCGTATGAAACCTTTCTTCACCTTTCCAACCGCCTTAGGCTCGCGGCCGCGATGGCGAGGCGACGGCGCCGCCTCCCACCCGGTCCGCTATCTTCGTTCGAGGATTTTTTCGGAAACGGAAGCAGGAACTTCCTTGAAGTGGTTAAACATCATGGTAAAGATCGCCCGGCCCTGAGTGAGCGAACGCAGGGTGGTGGCATAACCGAACATCTCGGAGAGCGGCACCACCGCGCTCACCACCTGCCCGTCGGAGCGCGGGTGAATGCCCAGAATGCGTCCCCGCCGGGAGTTCAAGTCCCCCGCCACGTTGCCCAGATAGGTGTCCGGCGTCACCACCTCCACCTTCATGATGGGCTCCATCAGCGCCGGATCGGCGTTCCGCACCGCGTCGCGCAGCGCCATGGCCGCCGCCGCGCGGAAGGCCACATCGGACGAATCCACCTCGTGATAAGACCCGTCCACCAGCGCGACTTTGATATCCACCAGCGGATATCCGGCCAGCACGCCGGTCTTCATCGCGTCTTCCAACCCCCTCTGCACCGACGGAATGTATTCCTTGGGAATGGTGCCGCCGACGACTTTGTTCTCAAAGATCAGGCCGCTGCCCGCGGGTGCGGGTTCAATATCCATCACCACTTGTGCGTACTGACCGCGCCCACCCGTCTGCTTGACAAATTTTGTGTTCTGATGCGCCGGCCGGCGGATGCACTCTTTGTACGCGACCTGCGGGCGGCCCACCACCGCGTCCACGCGGAACTCGCGCAGCAGCCGGTCCACGATGATTTCGAGGTGCAGCTCGCCCATCCCCGAAATGATGGTCTGGCCGGTCTCATCGTTGAACCCCACCCGGAAGGTGGGATCCTCGTCGGCCAGCCTCGCCAGTGCCTCGGCGATCTTCTCCTGATCGGCTTTGGACTTCGGCTCGATGGAGATTTCGATCACCGGCGTGGGGAACTCGATTCTTTCGAGGAGAATCGGCTTGTTCTCCACGCACAGCGTATCCCCGGTGCGCACGGCCTTCAAGGCCACGGTGGCGGCGATGTCACCGGCCGCGACCTCGCCGATATCCTCCCGCTTGTCGGCCGACATCAGCAGCAGCCGCGACACCCGTTCCCGCTTGCCGGTGGTGGCGTTCAGCACCATCGTCCCCGCCTGCAGCGTGCCCGAATAGACCCGGAAGAAGGTGAGCTTGCCCACGTACGGATCGTTCATGATCTTGAACGCCAGCGCGGCAAAAGGCTCGTCGGGATCCGGTTTGCGCTCTTCGGTCTTTTCGGTCTTGGGATGGATGCCGCTCACCGGTCCGACATCCACCGGCGAGGGCAGATAATCCACCACCGCGTCGAGCAGCCGTTGCACTCCCTTGTTCCTGAAGGCCGACCCGCACAGCACCGGAAAGACCTGCATGTCCAGCGTGGCCTTGCGCAGCGCGGCGCAGATCTCGTCCGGCGGTATGACCTCCCCCTCTAAGAACTTGCCCAGCAGATGATCGTCGTAGGACGCCACCGATTCCAGAAGCTTTTCCCGCCAGTGGTGCGCCAAGTCGTACATGTCCTTGGGCACCTCGTACTCTTCGAAGCGCAGGCCCTGCGTCTGCTCGACCCACACCACGTGTCTGAAGGTGATGAGGTCTATGGCGCCGCTGAACAGGTCCCCCGCTCCCACGGGAATGGCGATGGGCACCGGATTCGCGTGGAGGCGGCTCTGAATCATCTCCACCACGCGGAAGAAGTCCGCCCCCGCGCGATCCATCTTGTTGACGAAGCAAATCCGCGGCACGTTGTAGCGGTTGGCCTGCCGCCACACCGTTTCGGACTGCGGCTCTACTCCTCCCACCGCGCAGAACAGCGCCACCGCCCCGTCCAAAACCCGCAGCGACCGTTCCACTTCCGCCGTGAAATCCACGTGGCCGGGAGTGTCAATGATATTGATGCGGTGGTCGCGCCAGTAGCAGGTGGTGGCGGCGGAAGTGATGGTGATGCCGCGCTCCTTCTCCTGCTCCATGAAATCCATGGTGGCGCTGCCCTCGTCCACCTCCCCCATGCGATGCAGGCGGCCCGTATAGAACAAGATCCGTTCCGTGGTCGTGGTCTTGCCGGCATCAATGTGGGCCATGATGCCGATATTGCGCGTCGCCGTCAGCGGAAGCCGCTGCTTGCCCCCTTTGGAAGACGCGCCCGACCCTTTCTTGGTGGATACCAGGGAACGGTCACGTGAACAAACTCGATCAGACTTTCGACATCAACACTCGATCACCAGCGGAAGTGCGCGAAGGCCTTGTTGGCTTCGGCCATCTTGTGCGTGTCGTCCCGCTTCTTGACGGCCGAGCCTTCACCCTTGGCGGCGGCCATGAGCTCGCCCGCCAACTTCTGGGACATGGTCTTCTCCCCGCGCGCGACGGCATAGTTGATCAGCCAGCGGATGGCCAGCGCCTGCCGCCGCGAAGAACGGACTTCCACCGGCACCTGATAGGTCGAACCGCCGACCCGGCGGCTCTTGACCTCGACCACCGGAGCCACCCCCTTCATGGCCTTGAGAAAGACCTCGATGGGATCGCTCTTGGTCTTGGCGGCGACGATGCCGAGAGCATCGTACATAATGCTCTCGGCCACCGAGCGCTTGCCCCGGCGGAGCAGACCTTTGATGAAGGCGGCGACTTCCACGGAGCCGTACTTCGGATCCGGGAGTGCTTCGCGTTTGAAGACTCGTTTACGTCTTGGCATGCGACAAAACTAACTGCGGTGGTTTCAAAACCGAACGCGGGGAACGCGGAGGCAGGACGAAATCCGGCTACTTAGCCTTGGCGGTGGACGCCGGTGCCTTCTTCTTGGTCCCGTACTTGGAGCGGCCTTGCTTGCGGCCTTCCACCCCGGCAGCGTCGAGAATCCCGCGGATGATGTGGTAGCGAACACCGGGCAGATCCTTCACACGGCCACCCCGGATCATGACGATGGAGTGCTCCTGAAGGTTGTGCCCCTCGCCGGGTATGTAGGCGGTCACCACCATACCGTTGGTGAGCTTCACGCGGGCGACTTTCCGCAGCGCCGAGTTGGGCTTTTTAGGCGTGGTGGTATAGACACGCGTGCACACGCCGCGGCGCTGCGGGCAGCGCGACAGTGCCGGCGCGGAGGTCTTGTACTTGGGGGGTTGACGTTTGGCCCGGATCAGTTGTTGGACCGTCGGCAAAGAATCTCTCCGTCCGTAATTGGGCTTAGACTTACAAATTAAGCAATTTTGGCCATTTTAGTCAAGACCACGATCCGTGCTTTTCCTTTCCGTCTCCCGCCCTCGGTGTAATGTAAGCCCTTACATTACA
>JAPKYT010000119.1 GCA_026394155.1 bacterium
CGCTGTTCCGCATCTCCCGCGCCGTGAAAGAACACCTGCTGACGGCGATTGACTTGCAAGCGCTGCTGGCGGTCAAGTCCCACACCGCCACGTAACGCCCCTTAAAAAACAACCCCCAAAAGCGGGACACCACTGGTTTCAGGTTTCAAGTTTTCGGGATTCATTCCTCATCCCTCCGCCCTCATCCCTTGTTTCACGGCACTTCGAAGAAGTTGAGGTCCAGACGGTTTTCCGCTTTGTGTTCGAGGTTGATGCGCATGGGATGATCGCCGGGCTGGAGGACGAACTGCGTGCGCAAGTAGCCCGCCGTTTCCAAAGGATAGCCGAAGAACACCTCGAGCGGATCGCTCAAGCCCGCTGCACCCACGATCGCAAACTCGCGGGCGAAATCATACTCGATCAGAAGGAAGCCGTCGCTGAATGGAACGCGCGCGGTGGTGTGCCCCCAGCTCTCGGGCAGCCGCGGCTCAATGTCCACCCGGTGACGAAACGCGTCGGGCCGTACTCCGAGATAGACCTCGGCCAGATTCTGAAAGGCCGCCGCCATGGCCGGCAGCGACGGCTCATCGGGAACGCGCGGCCGCGTGGTGAGCATTCCGGGAATGCCGCCGTTGAAGAGATAGCTGAGCAGACTGTCGTAATCGGCGCTGCGTTTCAGCGCGACGTCGGATCGCAGGCGGTGAGCGGTCCAGCGCTGCCAAACGAACGTGCCCACTCCGAGCCGCGGATTCCAGAACCGCTCGGGCCGGTCATCCAGCCAGTTGAATCCGTAGCGAGCGCCGGCCTGCAAGAAAAGAACGGTGTCCGGAAACGTCTCCAGCATTACCGGCAACGGCGGCTCGGGAAAATCTTCAAGATCGGTGGAATCGAGGACATCCTTCAGCTTCTCTTGCTTGCTCTCCGGAAGGCCGCGATACTGCCGCGCCGATTCGGTGAAGAGCCTTCGAGCCGTGCGGCGCGCGCGCAAGGCTTCCTTGCGATACGCCCCTTGCGCTTCGTGCTCACCCTGGGCCAGCGAAATCTCCTCTCCCAAGGTCATGAGATCGGCCAGCTGCACGTGCGCCACCGCCAGCCGCATGAGTTCGTCCTTGTTGGTCCAGTCCGACAACAGTTCCATGTCGCCCGAGGCATAGTCCCGCTGCACCGATGAGAGGCCCGCCACCACGCGCCAGGCCAGAGCGTGCAGCGAGTCATCCGGAGCCATGCCGTAGTCCGGCGCGGCGCGATAGGCCGGGCCTCCCCAGCGCAGATTGTCGCGCGCTTCCTCATCGGTGAAAGCGGTCTCGGGAAAGACCACGGCCGGCCGCTCGCGCGAGGCCAGAAACAGAGCCGGTGTTAGGGTCGCGGCCTCGGCGATTTGCGCGCGGGTTTTGACGGGCACCCGCGGAGTCGCTCCCACTAACGCGGAGGAGAGCAAAACGAAAGCGCGGTTGGTGGAATCGTCCTCTGTGCGCAGCGCGAAGGCCGCCCGCGAGCGCAAATCCGCCAGCGCGAGCGCTTCGAGCTTGGCGGGTGAACTTCCGACCAGCCGTTCAGCTATTTTGCGGGCGGCTTTTTCGTTGCGGTCAAAGAGCAGAACCACTTGCGGCCGGCGAGCCGCTGTTAGAGAAAAGGAGCAGCCGGAAGAATCGGAAACGGATGACGGAGCGTGAACGGAGTCCATGCGCACCGATGCGGCCACCACCAACACTCCGCGCGGACCGCGAAAGACCATTGTTTTCTTACCGACGCGCACCGGCGGCGATTGCAGGACGGAGTCGGCGGCTGGAGCGGTAAACGAGAACCGGTAGCGCGCCTTCCGTGAACTCTCCAGTGCGAACGCTGCCCCCTTTCCGCCGGGAAGCGGAATGACGCGCTCAACGATCTCTTCGGACGGATCTTCCAGCCACAGGGACGTGAGACTGCGATAGGAAGTGCGGCGCGGAAGTCTCAGGGGTTGACCGTCGGCCCGGCACCAGACCGCCTGCACAAATCCGGAGAGAAATGGCGAGACCCGCAGGCCGAGGAGCGGCGCCGTGTGCCCGAAAAGTCGCAAATCCGCCCCCTGATGGAAGAGAACCCCCTGGGTCTCGTCGTCAAAGCTTATGACAATTCTATTTTTATTAGATAGATACGGATTGTCTGCGCCCCACGGAAGTGGCTTGCATCCGGCTACCAGCGCAAGCAGCAGAATCACGTGCAGATGCTGTTTTTGCATAGCTTTAATGATACGAAAGACATAGGACTTTTGCAAGCCGCCTGCCGCCAAAGCAGTACACCCGACCGCAAGCTGCCACGCCTCGGATTGGTCAAGGCTGGATGTCAGCTTGGAACCGGAAATCGAGATTTTTCGTTATATTAACCCCACAGGCAGAGGAAGACCAAGCATGACGAACCCTCCCAACCCGGAGAAGGTGCGCGAAGAGATCAGCGAGTTTCTGCGCAACAGGTACGGCAATCAGGTGGCCGTGACCGACGTGGACCTGAATATCCCCCACGAAGGCACAGCCACCACGCAGTCCTCGCTCTTCGAGCAGATAGATTTCACGCTCAAGCCCACCGAGCTTGAGGAGTATCTCAGGCAGTACGTTTTGCATCAGGAAGAGGCGGTGGAGATTCTGGCCACCAAGATCTGCACGCACTTTCATCGCCGCAAGTGGGAGCTGGATCATCCCGACCGCGAGACCAGCGCGGGCCAAATCAAGTCGAACATTCTGATGATCGGCCCTACCGGCGTGGGCAAGACCTACCTCGTCAAACTCATCGCCGACAAGATCGGCGTGCCGTTCGTGAAGGGCGACGCGACGAAGTTTTCGGAAACCGGCTACGTGGGCGGCGACGTGGAGGACTTGGTGCGGTCGCTGGTGCGCGAGGCCAAGGGGGACATGAAGCTGGCCGAGTACGGCATCATCTACGTGGACGAGATTGACAAGATCGCGTCCTCGGGCAATTTGGTGGGGCCGGACGTGTCGCGCTCGGGCGTGCAGCGCGCGCTTTTGAAGCTCATGGAAGAGACGGAAGTGGACCTGCGCACGCCGCACGATCTGGCCAGTCAGATGGAAGCGGTCATCGAAACGCAGCGCACCGGCCGCGCCGAGCGCAAGAAGGTCTCCACCCGGAACATGCTGTTTCTCGTGTCGGGCGCGTTCAGTGGATTGGCCGACATCATCCGCCGCCGCTTGGCCAAAGGAACGATGGGATTCCGGCGCGACGAAGACCTGCCGCGCGGCGATCAAGACGTGCTGCGGCGAGTGACCACCACCGATCTCATGGAGTACGGCTTTGAATCCGAATTCGTGGGCCGGCTGCCGGTGATTGCGCAGCTTCACGAACTGGGCGAGACGGCGCTTTACGACGTGCTCACGAATGCGCATTCGGCGGTCACGCGCGGCAAGATGCGCGACTTCGCCGCCTACGGCGTCGAACTGAGTTTCGATGACGACGCGCTGAAGGAGATCGCGCGGCGCGCCTATCAGGCCCGCATCGGCGCGCGCGGCCTGATGACGGTGATGGAGAGGTCGCTCATCCGGTTTGAAAAACTGCTGCCCACGTCGGGCGTGCGCAAGCTGCACGTCACGCGCGATTTGATTCTCGAACCCGAGCGCGTGGCTCTGGAGATTCTCGCCTCTGACGGCGTGGCCGTGTTCCAGCGCAAGTTCCTCGAGCGGAGCGGTCTGGTGTTGGAGTTTCCCAAGGAGAGCGTGACTTGGGTGCGCGAGAATCTGGGCGGGGAGCCGGCGCGCATTGCGGATCGGCTCGCCGAGATGTTTCAGAACTACGAGTACGGCATGAAGCTGGCCGGAGTCCAGTCGCAGAAGGTGACGCCCGACATGCTGGCCGACCCCGACGTGTTCCTCGACCGCATGATCAAGAAGGCCTACGAGGAAAAGGGGAATCCCGGCGGCGAGGTGCACTGACCGACTCCTGCCACGCGGCTGAACTATGTGCGGGCGGCCTCTGCCGCTCGCTTCTTGTTTTCTGCCCGTTTGACTGCGGCCAGTTTTTTGCGTATCTTCCTGCTATGGATCAATCGCCAATGACTCAGCCCGACGCTCCGCTGGCCGAGCGCATGCGGCCCCACACGCCGGACGGCTTTGTCGGTCAGGAACACCTGTTGGGCGAGGGGGCAATGCTGACGCAGCTCATCGCCGCCGACACGCTGCCCTCCCTCATCTTCTGGGGCGAACCGGGCACGGGCAAGACCACTCTGGCGAGAATTCTGGCGCGAACTCTGGATTACGAATTCGTGCAAATCTCGGCGGTGATGACCGGCGTGCCCGAGCTGCGAAGGACCCTCGAAACCGCCCGCCGCTTTCGCGCGCAGGGTCGGCGCACGCTGCTCTTCGTGGACGAAATCCACCGCTGGTCGAAGGCGCAGCAGGATGCGCTATTGCACGCGGTGGAAGACGGCACGGTGACACTGTTAGGCGCGACCACCGAGAATCACTCGTTTGAAGTGATCGCGCCGCTCTTGTCGCGGACGCGCGTGCTGCGCTTTCAGCCGCTGGGCGCGGATCATTTGCGCACGCTTCTCCACCGCGCGCTGGAAACGGATGAGAAGCTCAAGACTCTGCCCATCGAGATTCCCGAGGACGGCGAGACCGCGCTCCTGGCTCTCTCCGGCGGCGATGCGCGCATGCTCTACAATGCGCTCGAGCTGGCGGTCGAGATTTCCCCCCGTGGACGGGGGGATAAAAGGGGGGTGGCTGAAACTGAAGACGTAGAACCCCCCCTTGCCCCTCCGCAAGCAGGGGGGAACGCGATTTCCCCCCGTTCACGGGGGGATAAAAGGGGGGTCGAGAAAATCCTCATCAACCGCGCGCTCATCGAGCACAGCGTTCTCAAGCGCATGCCCGTCTATGACAAGAAGGGCGATGCGCACTACGACACGATTTCCGCGTTCATCAAGTCTGTGCGCGCGTCCGATCCGGATGCGGCGGTGTATTACCTCGCGCGCATGCTGAACGCGGGCGAGGATCCGCTCTTCGTGGCGCGGCGGCTCATCATTCTGGCCAGCGAAGACATCGGCAACGCGAATCCCACCGCACTGGTGCTCGCCAACGCGGGCTATCAGGCCGTGCATCAGGTCGGCATGCCCGAAGCGCGCATCATTCTGGCGCAGGTGACGACTTATCTTGCCTCGTCGCCCAAATCGAATGCGGCCTACAAGGCCATCAGCGAGGCGATGTCCGCCGCCGAGAGCGAAGCCTTTCCCGCCGCCGTTCCTTTGCACCTGCGCAATCCGGTGACCGGACTCATGCAGCGCGAAGGCTACGGCAAGGGCTACGTCTATCCGCACGATCATCCCGGCCATTTCGTGGAGAGTGACAATCTTCCGCCGGAGTACAAAGACAAGATTTTCTACGATCCGAGCGATCAGGGCCGCGAGGCGGAAATCGCCGAGCGCCTCAAGCGGTGGTGGAAGAAGAGAAGGAAGTCTTCGTAGCGACACAGCTTGCTGTGTCCGTCTTCGTGCGATCTTCGTAGCGACACAGCCTGCTGTGTCCATTCCCGATTCCGGCAGGGTCAGCGACCCGGCTCGGCGGAGTGAGTCCGGTAGGGACACAGCCTGCTGTGTCCATTTCCGATTCCGGCAGGGTCAGCGACCCCTGCTCGGCGCACCTGTCGGTGTTCGCGTGACAGCGGGAAACTTACCGGAGTGATCCACGTGAAACGAGCATTGTTAATCATTGCGATCTTTGTGTTTGCGCTTTCGGTTCTGGCCGCGCCCAAGAGCTGGAAACAGATGGCGATGGACGCGATCCAACAGGGCGATTACCAGACGGCCGCGGTGCATTATCGCAAATGGGTGGAGGCCGATCCCACCGACGCGGTCTCGCTCTACAATCTGGCTTGCTGCGAAGCGATGCTGAAGCGGCCCGATGAAGCGATGCGCGCATTAAGAATGTCCAGCGATGCCGGCTGGAGCGATTCTCTGCACACCTCCGAGGATTCCGATTTGGAGTCCTTGCGATCCCGCGACGATTTCCAAGCACTGCTTTCCGACATCGCACGCAACGCCCGCACCCGGCACGGCGGCTACACCGGCCACGTGTGCGCGCAGGAGCGTGTGGGCGAGTACCTGATGGTTCTGCCGGAAGAGTATGATCCCGCGCACCGCTATCCGTTAGTGATCCTCTTGCACGACCACGGCTCCGCGCCCGAGGAATTTGCGCAGGTAACGGCCTTCATCAACACGCACGATTACATTTATGCGCTGCCGCAAGGGCCGTACACGGCGCGCGATTCCGACGGCAAGGGGTTCAGCTATTTCCGCGAGCGCGATGATTTTTCAGAGGACGTGAACAGCGTAGCCGCAGCGGCGGATTGGGTGGTGCGCGTGGCCGACGACGTAGCCAAGCGCTATCCGGTGGCGGACTCGACGTTCTGGATAATCGGCTTCAGTCAGGGCGGCGCGCTGGCGCACATCACGGCGGCCTATCATCCCACGCGCGTGGCGGGCTACTGCGCGCACGGCGGATATTTTGTCAAGAACGCGATTTCGCCGGAACAGCTTGCCTTTGAAGCGCGGGCCGGAGTGAAGGTTTTTCTCACGCACGGCAAAGAGGATCCGTCCGTGCCGCTCATGGAAGGGGTATACGCATTCAATTTGCTCAAGCAGGCGGGAGTGGACGCGACACTCGAGCAAATGGACGTCCCGCACCGCTTCACCGCCGAGGTCGGGCTCAGAGTCGGCGAGTGGCTGAAAGAGAAGATGGGCGAATAACCGCCGAGCCGGGTTAAGCGCCGCACGGCTTTTCCAGTGATGAGGACTGAACCGCGCGCAACCCGGCCGGAATCTTCCACTGGCCGTCCGCGGTGTGCTAACCATCAGGAGATAGTTTCTGATGTGTCCCTTGTCTCAGAAGCAGTTGATCGAAGAAACAATTCGAAGGCTTGACGGCTTCGCCCGTACCCATTTCGACGAAACCACACGGCCGGTCTCTTTGCAGGCTGCGATGGATGTCGTCAAGCATCACGTACTCTTCGACCGACTAATCTTCTCCCGCGTGATAGAAGAGTTCGATTTGTTGATTAAGCATCGGCACAGCATTGCTGCGCAGATGGCCGTGCGCTGGTTTGTAGAGAAAGCGATAGAAATGTGTTGGGTAGCACAGGAGCCGCTCCTTAACATAGACAGAATCGCGCTTTCTGAAGACGACGAGTTTGAGAGGACACTGAAGGGGGAGATTGAACGGCAGAGGCGCGAGGGCGCCAAAGATTCCGCATTGCGAGACCTTCAGTCTCAGTTGCAGCTCGTCCAAAAGCGCAAGGCGTACATACTGCGGCGCAGTCCCGAGATCGCGAAGGCCAAAGGCCCAAGGGGGATGCAGGGCAAGAGCCAAGGAAGCTACAATCGAAGGGGAGACCCTTGAGTCACTCTATTTTCAGGGCTTCAGACAGTTCAGCACGGCTGTGCATGCCCACTCACAGGGCGCACTTAGCCCGTATGGAATAGACTATGACGAAGAGGTAGGTGAGTATCAATTCGTGCAGGGTCAACCCTGGCCACCGGAGCGTCTGCGCTATGTGGTTGACCTCTCGATCTATCGGTACTGCTGTGGCGTAGACACCGCTGTTTTTCGACAAGTCCGGAGCCGGACAAAAGAGCTTCGTACCAAGCTGGAACAAGCCAACGCCATCTTGTTCGGTCGAGAGATTTCCTTCGATATTGAAGGGCCACCGGACGGGGAGTGAAAGTCGGATCGTGACGCCGAATAATAAAGAGGGCGGGCCACGAAGGTCCGCCCTCTTCTGCTAACTGCGGGCGCCCCGTCAAGCGCCCGAAAGAGACCATGCCAACACTCAGGATTGCTCGCGCGGCGAAGGCTCGGGCACGAGCGGAATCGTGAAGGTGAGAAGAGTGCGCTCGGCCTGTTCTTCGACGGTGAGTTCTCCGCCCGCGGCCCCAGCCGCCTCGCGCGCAAGGAGCAACTCGGAGACCTGACTGCGGGAATGCGCAGTCCATGTCTCGCTGGACCACTCCGGCGGCAGCGAGGGAGCACCGTCATAGGTGAGCGTGAGCAAGGCGGCAGTGTCCTTCGCTTGCAGAGACCACGCGGGGGATGGACCGCTGCCCACCGTGCGCGCATGTTCGGCCATGCCGTCCAGAATGACTTCGAGCGTCGGTCCTTCCACGGGAATCAGGAAGCGGCCCTCGGGCAATTCCAACGCGGCGGGACCGGCCGGGAAAAAGTCCGCGCGATCGCGCGTGACATAGGTGCGAAGAAAGGCGGCGGCATCGAGTGGCGCGGGACCGTGATGCACGTTGCCGCAGAGCGCGGTGAGTCTGCGCGTCAACCGTGCCGCGCCACGCGCGGCCTTTTCGATGGAGCGCACGTCGTTTAGCGCCGCATGACCTTCTCCCATCTCGGCGGCGATCAGCGAAGAATGTCCCAACACGCCGGTCAGCAGATTCGCAAACTCCTCCGCCAGACCGGCCGCCAACACGCGGAAGCCCGCAGGTTTGCTGGATGCGCCCTGCGTTGCGGCCGATGCGTTCCAAGCGTCATGCGCGCGCAGCAGCGGCGCGGCCAAGTGACAGAGCGTGGTCAGAACCGCATAAGGCTCGAGCGGAATCGCCACCTCCTCCGCTGCATAGTAGAGTTGCAGCACGCCGTAGAGCCCGCTGTCATCGCCGACGGGAAACGCCCACACGCAATTGCTGCCGAGTTCCTTGGCTAAAGGTCTCCAAGCGGCGAGATCCTCGCGCGCGAGCAAATGATTAAACGGCGTGGGACACCTCTTCTGAGCGGCGATTCCGGCCGGACCTTCTCCCAACGCCAGCTCCGCCAGACCGGCTTCCACCAGCAGGCGGGGATATTCGGGCCCATTGTGTTGCGCGGCAAAGTGCAGCGTCTGCGTCTCCGGCACATAGACACTCAGCGCGGCGAAAAGTGCATTGCCGGCTTCCGCGCTCAAGCGGCAGAGAGCCGATGCGAAGTTCTCGTGTTCACTCTCGAAGGCGTGCAGCAACGCTCCCACCGCATCGTCGCGGCGCTCGCTGACGGTTTCAAGCCGATTCTGCAGCGATGCGACCTCGTCGGCCTGACGTTGGTACGCCGCCCGCAACTCGCGCAGCTTGCGCTCGCGATCTAAGAGCGCGAGGCGGCTGAGATGCTCGGCGGTGACGTCCGTGCCTTGCACCAGATAGCCGCTGAGGCGGTCATCTTCGCGGATCGCCTGGACGTGCAGATTGAAAGTGAGCAACTTTCCGCCTGACCCGAGCTCTGCGGTGAGCGTGAAGAAATCCTGCCCGCCTTCGGCGGTGGCGGCCAAACCCGCTTGGAGAGCGGATCGCTGCTCGTCATCGGGCAGGAGATTCCCCAGAGCACGGCCGGCGATCAGCTCACGGGTCAGGTCCAGCCGTCCGGCGCGGGAAGCGAAATCGTCCCAGCTTGTGCCGGCAGCCGCAATGTTCCCCTCAAGATCGAGCACACAAACTGGCCCGGAGAAACAGTCCAACATCTCAAGAAAGCGGGAGTTCCGCGGAGGTTGTGCGGATGTGCGGGGAATGTCCAGATTGGGCGGCACCGGTCAGCTCCCAGTCATGCTATATAAAGACTTGTTTTGCGCGAGGCTCTACCCCGGTTGTCAGAGCAAATTGCTGGCCATGACACGTCCGGTACAGGCTTGCTTGAGGCGGGTTTTATGCTTATATTTCCTCACCGCGCCGGCCAGACGTTGACCTTAAGCGATTATTCGGCCAATGGTTACTGGGGGATCGTCTAATTGGCAGGACATCAGACTCTGGATCTGAGAGTCGGGGTTCGAGTCCCTGTCCCCCAGCCATCGGGATTGAGGCCGTGAGTGCAGCCACTTGCGGCCTCTTTCCTTGCCCGCCCTTTGCCCTGCACCGCGCTTCTTGACATCCGGCGGGATGGTCCGTATCTTTGATTTGTACATTCAGCGGCCACTTCCTCCGGGAGGGGAGCCATGGGCAGGTTTCGGGACGGGCAACTTGGTGGCGGTTTTCGGAATCGGTTGGACAAGCGGATTCAATCTGGACCTTGTCGTCGTGTAGGCGGCAGGGTTTCTCCAGATACGGGCCTAACTTGGCCAGGAGGAAAATATGAAAACACCAATTCTTTTCCGGGCGATGCGGGTTCCGATTCTGACTTCTCTGCTGATGTTGGCGTTTGCAAGTGAGGGACTTTGCCAATCTCAGCAGGAGAAATTTAGCCAAATGGTGCAGGTCTGGAATATCTTTCGCACCATTCCCGACTACGCCGGAGAGAACTTCGACTACTATTGGGAGGTCTTTGTTGAAGCGGGCGATATCGGTGCATACGAAGACACCATCGCCCAGCTCTGCAAGCTCGGGATTGATCAGTCCGTCAACCGAGACTGCCGAAGCACCAGTTTGAAAATTTTGGTTCGTCTGAACGATCCACAGAACCACGCTTATATCGAATCACTGGTAAGTGATTCTCAGTTGGTCTCCGTTGCCGCAGGTGCCGCCATCAAATGGGGACAGTGGGATCTCTGCGCACCGATCCTGGCCGATGCCTCCGCCTATTGGTCGCTCGGTGACGACCCGCGGGCAGTCCCACTGATCATGGCTGGCATCGCCTCGTCGGATCTAGCACGACGGTACGAGGCGGCCGATGCTCTGGCGCGGCGTCACGGAGATTCTTCTTATCTGCTGCCAGCCGCACGAGCTCTTGTGATGTCGGATGTGTGGGAAGGTCCAACGCTGCGTGCGATGGAATTGCTGAAAGCCTCTGCTGATGTTGCCGATGTGGAAGCGCTCGAGGAAGCGGCCACCAACGGCAAAGATGCGTCTTTGCGCTCGTGGGCGGTGCGGTATCTCGGTGATGTGGCCCACAGTGGCAAGCCCTATGCTCGAGCGGCCTTGGAACGGGTACGTGAGAATAGCATTGGCATGGACATCCGGGAGCAAGCGGAGATTTTCCTCCATCAATTGGACACCTTAAAATAGAGGTTCTTCCCATGCACCGTTCATTGAAATCACGCTGATGAACATGTGGGTGTACCACATCCAGAACTACGGGGCGGTGGTGGATTCTTCCTACCATCTGTTTTTGGACTTCGTGCCGCTTGCGGTGGAGACCGTGCGCGATGTCCTACCCCACGACCTACACCTGACCACGTATCCCAATCCGTTTAACAGCGCCACGCAGATTGAATTCGCTTTGCCTTCCACACAGCGGCTGTCACTCAAGCTGTATGATGTCTTGGGGCGGGAAGTGGCGGTGCTGATGAATGAAATCCAGACCGCCGGGCGGCACCGTTTCACATTCGATGCTTCCGGCTTGCCGTCGGGAGTGTATTTGTGCCGGCTCGAAGCCGGAGGAATGGCGCAGACGAGGAAGATTGTGCTGGTGAAATAGTAAAAGCTGAAAGGGCTGAAAGGCTGAAATTTCAGACTTTCAGGATTTCAGCTTTTCAGCCTTTTGAAGAAGGCCGCCCCGAAATTCGGAGCGGCCTTTGCCGTGGCAGAAGGAGAGCCGTGCGCTACTTCGTCACGGTCACCGTGCGCGGATAGACCGTCACGTAGCCGGTGAAGAGGCCGATGACCACGTCCACCACGCTGAACTCGGTCTTAATGGTGTAGTCGGTGGCTCCGCCCGACATCTGGTTGGTGCTCACATTGTTCAGCGGTACCAAACCCCACAGAATGAACCACTGCTTCTTCTCCACCGACACGCCGGTCTGCGCGCCCTTGCCCACCTGATGCTGAATGGTGAAGCAGCCCACCATCACAAAGCAGAACACCACTAACAGAATCGCCGCCATGACCTTCTTCATGTTCCTTCCTCCTGAAAAACGGGTTGACAAAAAGACTCTTCCGAGATAGAGTGCCGGACTCTCAAACTCGACACAAAAACCCCCTTTTGAGGCTATCCCGAAATAAGGGCGATGGACTTGGGGCTGTCATCCTGAACCCCCAAGTCTTCGAAGGGGGTGAAGGATCACTGAAAGTCAAGTCCGGATACTCTGAGTGATCCTTCAGGCCGCAAGACACGAAGAGCCAAGACACGAAGAGCGGCCTTGCAGGATGACACATCCAGACTCTCCCGACTATTTCAGGACAGGTCCTTTTTTTCCATAGAACGGGGGGAGAACGGATGGGATCATCGTTTCCGAATCGTGCCCAGAGACGATTCCACGGCGCGGACTTCCTGCTCCCAGGCCGCGCGCGGAACGGAATAATCGAGGCCGACGACGGGATCGGACTCGATCAGGAACTTGAATTGAACACGCAGAGTATCCATCGCCAGAAGCTGCACGGCGTGAATGCCACCTAACAGCAGCCATTCTTCCTGCACGTCGAGGCTGGGACGCGCGGCGCGATAGGCTTCCACATACCGCCGCGCCCAACCGGTGAAGCCTTCCGCCGCCTCGGGCTTGGTGCGGAAGGTGGTGGCGAGCAGAACGCTGGGGCCCGCGCCGACGAAGACGGCCCGCGGTTCCACGGGAAAATCGCCCGTGTCGAGCCGCACCGCCTGACGGACGCTCTGAAGGACAGCGCTGTCGGCAGCCGTCCAGCCGAGTGGCACGCGCAGGGACACATCATCAATCAAGGTCTCCGCGCCCAGCCGGGCGGAGTCCACGCTGAAGGCAAACTCCCGGTACGGTCCGTGCGAAGGCGCCGCTCCCCGGCAGCCCGGGCCCACACCCAGAGCGACAGCACAACAAAGCAAGGCGATTCGCAAACAAGAAGTCATGGCGAAATTTACACGATTTGTGCACGATTTGCAAGCCGACGGCTGGTCAGCTTTGCCGCGGCAAACTAATCGCATGAGCACTGGCCTTCCCACCCGCAAGTGAGAGGCACTGACCGGTGTGTCTGGAATCTCGCCCTTTACTGCCTCCGGGCAGCCGCCCGAAGGTTCAACATAAATCTATACATATTCTAATAATAACAGCTATGTGGGGGTGCTGGAAGGGAGCGGGGCACGGGACTGCGGAACTTGACATCGCCCTATTCAAGCTGGTATATTACACGGCCTTGAGCGGCAGCCTTCCCGGCCGCGAAAGTGCACGCAGAACCCCGTCCTGCTTTCAGCCTCAGAGCGCCACATCCGTTGTCATCGGGAGAGCCTTCTGCTGCGCGCAGAAGGGTGTGTTTGAAAGACGGCACATGTCTTGCCCTTGAAATGGGCCGACCTGTGCCGCCGCAACTCGAACCAGCACGGCAGGTTCAGCAGCCGAAGGAGTGCAGATGTCGCCCTCCGCAACCCGAAACTCTCATAGCGGCAAATCATCCAAGACCGGCGAGCACAAGACCGCCCGCAAGGCGGCGGTTGCGCGTCCGGCCCGTGCAATCGAGAAAGCGGTGCGGGCGCGCAAGACGGACAAGGTGGTACGCCCCAAGCCCAAACCTGCACCCCGCGCCGCCTCCGGAGAAGCCAAGCAGAAACGCGTGACCAAGGCCGAAAAGACGAAGAAGTCCGCCAAGACGGCCGAGGCTCGTCCTCCGCGCGTGCGTTCCAACAAGGCGAGCGTGAAAGAGCCGCTGGTGGTGCAGGTCAAGCCGCCGGTTGCGCCCTCGCTCCGTGGACGAAGGCCGCAGGCCGACACGGCCAAGGAACCGCCACGGGAGGTTCTCTCGCCGTCCCCTCTTCCGCCCCGGGATGCGCGGGGAGTGGAAGCGGATCTGGTCGAGGAGTATATCGAGGATGATCTCGTTTTGGAGGAAGATGAGTTGGTCGTCCCCGATGACATCGAACTCGACCCCATTGGGATTCCGCTAACCCTGTTAGATCCCGAGTTGGTGGAGGTTCCGCGGCCCACGCCGCCCAAGCCCAAGCCGAAGCTCTCCAAAGCCGAGCGCCGGGCTCACACCTGTGCGGGATGCGGTGGAACATTCATCTGGCTATCGGTGGACGGGCTCTGCTTTTCCTGTCTCAAGAGGAGGTTGTCGCAGCGCAAGCGGGAAGATGAAGGCTTTTCCGGATTCACGCCCGAGGCCGAAGAAGACGACGAAGGCTGATCCCGAAACAGAGATGGATAGCGAAGCGGCCTGCCCGATCGGCAGGCCGCATTGCGTTTTTGCTCTGATGAAGCAAGACCTCCTTCTGACTTCCCCCATAGAATGGGGGTTGCCTCGGCTCGAAGAACCCCCTTCTATTCCCCCTTTTTCAAAAGGGAAAAGCGTCGCGACCGGAGTTCTCCCCCCTTAGAATAAGGGGGGATCAAAGGGGGGTCTCTTTGCAGAGTCGCACGGCCGTGCGGCACTACCGCGATGGAAAACGACGAGGCAAATGCGTTATCTCCGCCAGGCGAGGAAGCGCTTCAGAAGGCGGAGGATGGAGGGCGTAAGCAATCTTGAACGGTAGAGATCGGCGGCGCGCTTGATGATCTCCGCCTGCGTGGGATAGGGATGAATGTCGGAGGCCAGCGCGCCCAACTTCACGCCGTGATTCATGGCCAGCACGATTTCGCTGATGAGTTCGCCCGCGTTGGCGGCCACAATGGTGGCGCCGCGAATGGTGCCACGGTGATCGTGGTGGATCTTGAGCAGTCCCGCCTCCCCGCTGTCAAGAATGGCGCGGTCGAGCTCATCGAAGGACAGCTTGATCGTGCCCCAATGCGCGGCCTCCGCATCTTCCTCAAGCACGCCCACGTGCGCGATCTCGGGTTCGGTGTAGGTGCAGCGGGGAACCAGCAGCTTGTCCACGCGATCGGCCGCCATGAAGAGCGCGTTGGCGATGACCATGCGGGCCAGCGCATCGGCGGCATGCGTGTAGCGGTATTGTGAGCACACATCTCCCGCCGCGAAGACACGGGGATTGGTGGTGCGCAGCAGGCTGTCCACGATGATCCCCAGCTCGTCACAGCGCACGCCTGCCGCTTCGAGGTTCAGCTCCTCGATGCGCGGCGCGCGTCCGGCGGTCAAGAGCAGGCGGTCGCAATGATCCACAAACCAGCGGCCGGCCGAATGCGAGTGCACGGCAATGCCGCCTTCAACTCGCTCGAAGCGAATCTCCTGAGTGCTGAAACGGAATGCGACATGGTCCTGCTCGAGTGCCCGCTGAACGATTTCCACGGCGTCGGCATCTTCCAGCGTCAGGCAGCGCTCTTCCTTTTCGAAGACGGTGACTTCGCTGCCGAAGCGGGCAAAGACTTGTGCCATCTCGCAGCCCGCCGGCCCGGCGCCGATGATCGCCAAGCGCCGCGGGCGCTCGCGAAGGGAGTAGAGGCTGTCGGTGGTCAGAAACGGGACATCGGCCAAGCCTTGGAGAGGCGGAATCAGCGGGCGGCTGCCGGTGGCCACCACCGCCCGGCTGAAATGCAGCAGGCGGCCTTCCACTTCCACGTGCGCGCGGTCGGCAAAGCGGCCGTGGCCGAAAAATACCTCCACACCCTTTTCGGTCAGACGGGAAGCGTCGTTCCGGCCGGCTAAGCGGGCGCGCAACCGTTCCAGCCGCTCGATCACGGCCCCGAAATCCACTTCCACTCCACCCCGGAGGATTAGGCCGAACTCGGGCGCCCGGCGCACCTCGGCGGCGGCCCGCGCCACCCGCACAAGGGCCTTGGAGGGAACCGATCCGGTACGCAGGCTGTCGCCGCCCAAGGCCACTTTTTCCACCAGCGCGACCCGTGCCCCCAGAGCAGCCGCGCCCAGGGCCGTAGCAAGACCGGCCGGCCCGCCGCCGATCACCACCAAGTTGTAGCGGTCTTCAGGAGCGGTATCAACAGCCATTGTGGTCTTTCGTTTGCCCAGCATGGGCCACCTGAGCTATTTTGGAAACTATAGAGTTTGATTGCACTTGTGGCAAAAGCTCTTATATTCCAAATATACGAGATTCTGGGCACCGTGCAACCGATCACGCCGGAGTATTTCCCCCCACTTCGTGGGGGGGACGAAAGGGAGGAGTTCTTGGCAGCCACAACGGCGGATACTGGAGCCTGAACCGGAAGCCCTGACATGCGCGCGTGGATTCTCAAAGAGCCAAGGCCCATCGAGGAAAATCCGCTCGAACTGGTGAATGCGCCGCTCCCCGAGCCACGGCGCGGCGAGGTGCGGCTGCGGGTCTTGGTCTGCGCCATGTGCCGCACCGATCTGCACCTTGTCGAGGGCGAGATTCCGCTTCCCAAGCTGCCGATCACGCCCGGCCATCAGGTGGTGGCGGTCGTGCACAAACTTGGCCTCGGCGTTCACGAACCGCGGCTGGGAACGCATGTGGGCGTGCCGTGGCTGAACTCCACTTGCGGACATTGTGATTATTGCCGGACGGATCGCGAAAATCTCTGTGACGACGGCAAGTTCACGGGACAGCACGTGGACGGGGGATATGCCGAGTACATGATTGCGCCCGCGGATTTTGTGTACCCGCTTCCCGAAGGCTACGACGCTCTGCACGCCGCGCCGCTCTTGTGCAGCGGAGTGATCGGTTATCGTGCGCTGAAGCTGGCGCAGGTTCCCGACGGCGGACGATTAGGATTGTATGGTTTCGGCTCGTCGGCGCATGTGACGATTCAGGTGGCGCGGCACTTGGGCTTCGAATGCTACGTCATCACGCGCGGCGACGCGGGGCAGGAGCACGCGCGCAAATTAGGCGCGGTCTGGGCGGGCGGGCCGGAGGACACGCCGCCGGTTTTGCTGGACAGCGTGATAATCTTTGCGGCGGCGGGCGAACTGGTGCCGCGCGCGCTGCGCCACGTGCGCAAGGGCGGCGTGGTCACCTGCGCGGGCATTCACATGTCGAACATTCCCGAATTTCCCTATGAAATCCTGTGGGGCGAGCGCATGATTCGCAGCGTGGCCAATTCCACCCGCGCCGACGTGCGTGAGCTGCTCGCGCTGGCGGCGAAGATCGGACTGAAACCGGATATCACCGTTTTCGACTTCGAGCATCTGAACGAACATCTGCTCGCGCTCAAGAACGGAGAATTTGTGGGGACGGGAGTGATACGCGTGGCACCGACAACCAACTGATTCTTCAGGACAGTGCGCATAGGAAGCATAGACGCTTCTGGAAACTCTTTTGTCCGGTACATGCTAACTTAGGCAAAAACGTACTGATTGTAGGGGAGAATTGCCATGAGACCTGCAACGAGAGCCGCCGTATTCTCAGCGATCATCCTGATCGCAGCCATTTCCGCCTCGGCACAGGACAGTCTGAATGTACGGCAGTTGGGTATGCTTCACTATTGGGGGTATGCTTACGGCGTGGCCGTGGTGGACACCCTTGCCTATGTGGGCATCGGTTCTCCTTCCTATTCCTCCAGCCTGCGAATTGTCAGTATCGCTAATCCGGCGCATCCTGTGGAAATCAGCTGTTTCGACACGCCCGATTGGGCTACGGGTGTAGCGGTGTCGGGGAACTACGCGTACGTGGCGGATGTTTGGGCTGGTCTTCGTGTTGTGGGCATCACGAATCCCTTTTCACCGGTGGAAGTGGGGTTCTACGACACGCCGGGGCAGGCGCTTGGTGTGGCGGTGGCTGGGAATTACGCGTATGTGGCAGACTATGATAGTGGACTTCGAGTGGTAGACATCACGAATCCCCTTTCTCCGGTGGAGGTGGGGTTCTACGACACGCCGACCTATGCTGAGGGCGTGGCAGCAACGGGGAACTACGCGTATGTGGCGGACTATGGGGCTGGTCTTCGGGTTGTGGACATCACGAATCCCCTTTCCCCAGTTGAGGTAGGGTTCTACGACACACCGGGACACGCGAGTGGCGTGGTGGTGGCGGGGAACTACGCGTATGTGGCGGATGGAGAAGGTGGTCTGCGGGTGGTGAACATCACGAATCCGACCGCGCCCACGGAGGTGGGCTTTTACGACACGCCGGGGTATGCTCAGAGTGTGGCGGTGTCGGGGAATTACGCGTACGTGGCGAATGGTTCGACGGGTCTTCGGGTGGTGAACATCACGAATCCCTCGGCTCCGTTTGAGGCGGGGTTCTACGACACGCCGGGATACGCGTTCGGCGTAGCGGTGGCGGGGAGTTACGCGTACGTGGGAGACGGAGAGGGCGGTCTCCGAGTGGTGAACATCACGAATCCCGCATCACCTTTTGAGGCTGGGCTGTACGCAACGCCGCAAAAGGCCTGGGATGTGGCCGTGGCGGGGAATTACGCTTACTTGGCAGATCTTGGTTACGGTCTTCGGGTGGTGGACATTATGTATCCCTCAACACCCGTAGAAGTGGGCTTTTTCGACACGCCGGGGTGGGCAGTGGGTGTGGCGGTGTCGGGGAATTACGCGTATGTGGCGGACTATGATCGCGGTCTGCAGGTGGTGGACATCACGAATCCTTCTTCACCGGTGGAAGTAGGGTTCTATGACTCTCTTTGGTCTGTGATCAACGTGTCGGTGGAGGGGAATTACGCCTATTTGTCATGCGAGAGCGGCGGTCTTCGGGTCGTGGACATCATGAATCCATCATCGCCCGCGGAGACAGGATTCTGCGAAACGGGGTATGCTTATGACGTGGCGGTGGCCGGGGATTATGCATACGTGGCGTATGCGGGAGAGTACTTAATGGACGGCGGCCTGCGTGTGGTGAATGTCGCGAATCCCTCCGCTCCGTTCGTGGTCGGCTCCTTCACCATAAGGGGCGATGCGTATGGCGTAGCGGTAGCGGGAAGTTACGCGTATGTAACGAATGGAAGTCGTGGTCTGCGGGTGGTGGACATCACGAATCCCGCATCACCATTCGAGGTCGCGTTCTACGACACACCGGATTTTGCGGAGGGTGTAGTGGTTTCGGGGAATTACGCCTACGTGGCCGATAGTTGGGCGGGACTGCGGGTGGTGAACATTACCAATCCGGCATCACCTTTTGAGGTGGGATACTACGACACTCCGGGGCTGGCGAATGGTGTGGCGGTGTCGGGGAACATCGCCTATGTGGCCGACGGCTCGTATTTTGGCATCTACGACTGTTCGGCGGCGACATCGGTGAGTGGTCACGAGCAGCGATCAGCGGCTTCTTACGCGCTGCATCCGTGCTATCCGAATCCGTTCAACTCGCGTACGCTGTTCACCTACGACCTTCCTGCCGCCTCGCCAGTGCAACTGAGCGTGTTCGATCTTCTTGGCCGCCGAGTGGCGGTGCTGGTGGAAGGGACGCAGACGGCAGGATCGCACGTTGAGTCCTTCGACGGGTCCGCTCTGGCCTCGGGCACGTACATCGTGCGTCTGCAGGCCGGAGAAAATGTCATCACACAAAAGGCTGTGCTGCTTAAGTGAAGTTCACCGAACTGATCTCGGGCGAGTCTTGTATTCTGACGGAAGGCTCGGTGATCGAGCGGCTGCGGCGGGGCGGACGGTGCGCGCTTGATCCGCACGCGGAGCATGCGCTGCTCATCTACGATGTCGAGGGCCGCAAGGAACTCGATCAGCTGTGGCGCGGCTATGCGGACGTGGGCCGCGAGTTCTCTTTGCCCATGATTCTGCTTTCGCCCACGTGGCGAGCGAGCGAAGAGCGGCTGCGCGCGGCGGGGCACAGCAATGTCGAGAAGGTGAACCGCGACGGCGTGCGCTTTCTCGTCGAGCTGCGCGGGCGCTATGGGGATTATTCATCGCGCATTTTCATCGGCGGTCTCATCGGATGCCGGGGCGACGCCTACCAACCGGCGCAGGCTTTGAGCGAACGAGAGGCGGCGCGTTTTCACGCCCGGCAGATTCGCGCTCTGGCCGATACGGAAGCGGATTTCCTGATGGCGGCCACGCTGCCCGCTCTGAGCGAAGCGAGAGGGATCGCGCACGCGATGGCCGAAACGGGCAAGCCATACGTGTTGAGTTTCGTGATTCGCGCCTCGGGTGCGCTCTTGGATGGAACGCCGCTCTCCGAAGCGGTGGCGCGGATTGACGCGGAAGTGACACCGAAGCCCGCCGGATTCATGGTGAACTGCGTCCATCCGCAAGTGTTCGCCGAAGCTTTAGATCACCAATGCGCGCGGCGGCCCGGCATGAGCGAACGGATCATCGGTTTGCAAGCCAACACC
>JAPKYT010000019.1 GCA_026394155.1 bacterium
TCGACGCCGGGACCGCGGCGCTGGTCGCCTCGCAGAGCAACGGCGGCTCGAGCGTGGTGATCGCACCGCAGGGCGCGAGCGACGTGGTGGCCGAGGTCTTACGCCAGACCGTCAACGTACCACCCACGATTCGCGTCGCGCAGGGCGGACGCATGCAGGTGCTGGTGGCGCGTGACGTGAGCTTTGCCCAGGTGTACGCCCTTGCTCGTCGGTGACAATGGCGGATTACGCCGTGGTCACGAGGGACTGGATCCCGAGATGAGGGAAATCGTGCGCGAGGTGGTCCTCACGCACGCGGCGGCGGATCCGTCAGCGATTCCTACGGCGTTGGCGCAGTACGTCGCAGCGCTCTCGCCCTGGCTATCGGATGCGTCGGTCACGGAACTCTGCATCAATCGGCCCGCTGAGGTCTTCGTCGAGCGGGCGAGCGGTTGGACGCGGGAAGCGGCCTTCTTTGCGACGTTGCTGTGGTGCCAGGCGTTCGCGAAGTTAGTCGCCGGTGCCACGAAGCAACGCGTGAATGCGGAGACGCCGCTGTTGTCGGCGTCGCTACCGACCGGTGAACGGGTGCAGGTGGTGCTGCCACCGGCGGTGCCGGCGGGCACGGTGGCGATCACGATCCGCCGGCCGAGTGGCCGGGTGTGGGGGCTCGATGTGCTGGCGCAGGGCGGAGTGTTCGAGCGCTGCGTCGCGGTGGGCGGTGTCGCCGTCGATGGTCGCGAGAACGAATTGAATCGACTGTATCGGGGCGGCAAATGGGCGGAGTTCCTGAAGCTTGCGGTGCGCTGCAAGAAAAACATCATCGTGTCGGGGGCGACGGGGTCCGGGAAGACGACGCTCACCAAGGGATTGGTGCTGGAGATCCCGCGCGATGAGCGATTGATCGTGCTCGAGGACGCGGCGGAGCTGTCGCTGGCATCGCACGGCAATGCGGTGCGGTTGCTGTACTCGAAGGATGGGCAAGGCTTGGCGCGGGTCAGCGCGAAGCAGCTGCTGGAGGCGTCGCTGCGCATGCGGCCCGACCGGATCCTGCTCGCGGAACTGCGCGGTGAAGAGGCGTACTACTACCTCCGCAACGTGAACTCGGGGCATCCGGGGTCGATCACCTCGGTGCATGCGTCCAGTGCACAGCTGGCGTTCGAGCAGCTGACGTTGCTGGTGAAGGAATCTCCGGCAGGTCGCGAGCTGGCGCGTGCCGATATCCGGGCGCTGCTCGATCAGCTCATTGATGTCGTCGTGCAGTGCGGTTCGGAAGGACAGCGGCGGTACGTGAAGGAGATCTACTGGCGGGAGGCGGGGTCCTCATCTGAGGGGAAGGAGTGAAGCGAAAAAAGAGGGGCCTTGCGGCCCCTCGAAGTTTGGCGCGGTGGCTCGCGCCTGGACCTAGCGATCCTTGTTGCTGTGCTCGCCGTCGGCGTTGGCCGGGTCGGGCGGAAGCAGGACGATGCGGCCGTCGATCGGGAATGCCCGCAGCTGGATGTTCAAACCCGTTCCATCCTTGTGCGGGAAGGCCACGCCGATGCGTGTCCAGGTCTTGGCCTTCTTGCCGTTGGCAGCGTCATACTCTTCGACGGCGTAAGCGAAGAGATGGTTGGCGGGATTGCCGTTTTGGGTGGTCATGTCGGATCTCCTATTCAGGATTGAGTGGTTGAACGTCGCTCATGCGACGGGAAAGGCGACCGGCTGCGTGAATAGCGAGCCGCATCAAGGGCGCGACTTCAGGCGCGCTCGTCTCGACCCTTGAAGCGGGGAGTGCGCGGCCGAGACTGGCCCGGATGCTTTGATGCGATGGGCAATCACTCACATCCCATCGTCTATAGGAGAGCCGGACCACGCGGAACGCCGCCAATGCAGCACGGTGCTGCAGCGGGCGGGGAGGACGTGCTGTCAACGGTTGTGCAGGACGTGGCGCACGTCGCGTGCATCGGGAGCTGGAACGGGTTTGAGGGCCGAGCCGTGTACGGCCTGTGGGGACGGCTGCATGTTCTGCAGCCTCGCGCCCGTGGCGCCCCTCTGAGAGCAACAGGGATCGCACGCAGGGCCAGCGAGTCAACGTACGCGAGAGGCCGTAAGGCCACTCGATGCTCGCGGAGCGACGGGTGGGCGGGGATTCGGGTGGCTCGTGCCTGCATTTCGGCAGGGTGCGAGGGTCAGCGGCGGATTGCCGCTCGAATATCTGGCGAGTTCGAATAGAAATAGAGATCCCGGCCGAAGCCGGGATCGTTGTTGCGGATGCCGCAAAGGCGGGCTTACAAGAGCCGGCGCTCGGCGAAGGAGACGATGGCGTCGCCGGTCACGACCAAGTGGTCGAGCACTCGCACGTCAACCAGTGCCAACGCGTCACGAAGGCGATTCGTGATGAGCTCGTCGGCCTGGGAGGGTTCGGCAACCCCCGAGGGGTGGTTGTGGGCGAGGATGACTGCCGCCGCATTGCGGCTCAACGCTTCCTTGACCACTTCGCGGGGGTGAACGGACGCTCCGTCGATGGTGCCGCGAAAGAGCGGAACGAATTCGATGACGCGGTGGCGGTTGTCGAGAAAGAGGATTGCGAAGACCTCGTGGTCTTGAACGGCAAGCCGGAGTCTCAGGTATTCGCGCGTGGCGCGCGGATTCGAGATCGAGGCCCCTTTGCGCACTCGGCGCGCGAGGATGGTGCGAGCGGCGTGCAGGATCTCGTCCGAGGTGGCCGGACGGGTGACGCCCTCGGCGTCGCTGGTGAAAAGGCTGCTGGTGTCGTTAGACATGGCGTTTGCTCCGTGAGCTTTGGCTCGGGCGGGATTGCCCGAGTGCTCGGGAGCGCACGACGCAGCGCAGCCGTCAGAGGCTCGCCCTGCAGCGAACTCGAGAGCGAAGGGCGACTCGCGGAGTAGAGGAACGACAGCCGTCGCTGGAGTGAGCAACGGACGGCCTTGACGGCGAGAACGACGTGACACCATGACCTATGCTGGCAAGCCCGCCGGTTTGGGTCTTGCTGCATTTGTCGTGGGTATGGGGAGATTTAGGGGTGGGGTCCTGTGTCGGACTTGTGCGTTGCCGCAAGGGTTGGGAAGCTGGTGACGCTGACGGAGGAGGGCGCAAATCATGCGGGATGAGTTGCAGCAACTGCCGGCCATCGGACCAAGCATGGCGCGCGACCTGCGACGGCTCGGAGTCCGGTCCGTGAAGGATCTGGCACGACGGGATCCAGAGAGATTGTATGCACGGTTGTGCGCGATCACGGGCGAGCGTCAAGATCCCTGCGTCCTTTACACGTTTCGGTGTGCGGTATACGCGGCGAGAACGGCGAGGCCGAATCCGAAGTTGCTTAAGTGGTGGGCCTGGAAGGGGCGGAGGTTGCGTTGCCGAGCATCCGGCGCGGCTCGGGCTGCCGATCGCTGCTTTGCTGACGCAGTGGAAGCCGAGCTACGCGCGCGGGTTCGCAATGCAGGCGAGTCTTGCGGTGCTGGGAGGCGTGTTGGGTGCTTTGGCATGGTGGGAGACCGGGGACAGCCTCTGGCTCGCCGGCGCCGTTGTGCTGGTGGCGAACTGGCCGTACACCCTTCTTGGCATCATGCCGACTAACCGGCGGCTCATCGCGACCGCGCCCGATTCCGCAGACGCGGCGACGCGTTCTCTGCTGGAACGGTGGGGCCGGTTGCATGCGGTGCGCAGTGTGTTGGGTACGATTGCGACGGTGCTGTTCCTGATGGCGGCGCTGCGAATTGGACGCTAGCCGAAAACTGCGGAAGTCGCCATGTGCCGAAACATCAGAACGCTGTTCAACTTCGAGCCGCCGGCGACGGAGCAGGAAATTCTTGATGCTTCACTGCAGTTCGTGCGCAAGTTGAGCGGGTTTACGGCGCCGTCGAAGGCGAACGAAGCCGCGTTCCAGCGGGCGGTGGAGGAGGTCGCGGCGTCGGCGACGGTGCTGATCCGCTCCCTGACGACGACGTCGACGCCACGCAATCGTGAGGCGGAAGCGGTCAAGGCGAAGGCCCGATCGGCGGAACGGTTCCGCCTCAAGCTTCCCGACTGAACGTGTGGCTGGATCTAGGGTCCAGGGTCAGTTCGTGCCGCGTAGGGTGTGAGCGGTGGC
>JAPKYT010000148.1 GCA_026394155.1 bacterium
GCCTGTCTGTGCCGAGACCTCCGTGGCCTTCTTGATGGCGTTGCCATACAGATCGGGCTGATCCTCCTCCACCTCCCCCACAAAAGGAAACTCCGCCAGACTCAGGGTGACTACTGGGAGGGGATGTAGTTTCGCCTGAATCTCGCGGAATTTATCCTGATTCTTCGTCGCGAGAACGAGTCGAGTGGTCACTTAGCCGAAGTGATTGGCGCTATTGCACTTGCACACCTTGACGGACTTGGTGACCAGCTTCATTCGCCCGCCTTCACTGAGGTATTCCCGGATCTTGGTGGCTACGGGAATTTCGTCGCAGACCGGGCAATGGGCCGCGCCGGCCGCCTTGACCTTCTCGACCTTATCTGCAAATGTTTGTTTCTTGGCCATTTATGGACAGAACTCCGGGAAACTTCCGCCTCTCCATCTGACTAATGAATTTAACGACTTTTGCCCATCTTGTCAAGAGGCCGAAGGCCTCCCGGCACGATCTCGTTAGGGGCTGTTGCCCCCCACCATGTGGAACAGATTCTCGGGCAGAGCCGTCGGGGGGTTCTTCGATGTGTTGCTGTCCTTCGCTGCGGCCATCGCCGGCGACTGCTCGTGAACAGCCGCGGCATTGGCATCCGGTGACACCGCCTGAGGCGATGAAACCACCAGCGGATCGGCAGCCGGCTGCGACACAGTCTTGGGAGCGTTGGTCGCGCTGGTGACGGGAGCACCCGGCACGCGGATGTCTCTCGACGAGAAACTGAAATCGAACAGCACCACCGCTACCAACAGGGCCGTCGCCACTCCCAGCCCCAGTCCGGCCCAACCGACTCCCCATCCGTGGCGCTCGCGAACCGGCCGAACGCCGCTTTCCAGTTCGTCCAGACGACGTTGCAGTCTGAACTCAAAGTCCGCCGGGCAACACGTGCGCGGCAGACCCAAGAGCAGGTTCCTGACCCTCATCGTTTCCGGCGATGCACTTTCGTCGCACAACCGGTTGAAGGCCATGTGATTCGTCTGTCTCACCTCGTTATCCACCTTCCAACTCCTCACGAACCAAAAACCCTAACTTCTTTTGCAGGCGACTTCGTCCTCGATTTACTCGCGACTTGACGGTTCCCAGCGGTACGTTCAGAATCTGACTGATCTCTTCATAGGAAAGGTCCTGTACGTCCCGCAACAGCACGGCTTCCTTGAAATGATGCGGAAGCTTGTCAATCTCTTTGAGAATCGCCTCAGTCTTCAGAATGCCGTCCACCTCGCGCTCGATGTCCACGGAAGTGTCCACCAGATCGTAGTCTTTCTCATCTTCTCCCTTAGAGGAGATGGAGAAAAAGTTCCGGACCTTTCGCCTCCGCAATTCGGTTTTGGCCAAATTGGAGGCAATGGTGTAGATCCAGGTCGAGAACTTGGCGACCTGATGGTACCGATGTCTATTACGATAGACCCGCAAAAAAGTTTCCTGAACCACGTCCTCGCTGAAGAACGTGTCGCCCAGAAGCCTGACCACGAAGTTGTAGAGCGGGTCGCGATATCGCCGAACGATCTCATCGAACGCCAAAACGTCGCCTCCCTGAAACGCGACGATCAGGTCTTCATCGCTCGGCGAACCGATTGGTCTTTCTACCATCGGCTACCCTGTTAACGCGATACTTGAAATGCAGGTTCCGAGGGTTTCCAGCCTTGGCCGCAAACCCTCCACAACCACTCGAAATATTGATGCACCTCGTGAGTGCCCGTCTTCGCCTCTACCTCCAGCTCTAACAGCTGTTGAATTGCATTACGAAGTTGAACCTCAGCCGTCCGTTGAGCTGCCGCCTTAAAGCTATTAACCTTAAAGGCTTGCCTGCCAAATAGCTCCTTCCAGAACTTGTCGGCCTCCGCGGTCTTCTGCCACGCTGCCGGCTTGTGCACGGCGCGGTTAGTCTGCCATAGCCGCATGAGGGTCCCTCGATGAAAAGCCAAGAGGCGAAGGAGTGCCTCACCTCCTTCGAGGAGGGATTTAGCGATGCGCTGTGCCTCTATTGCATTCCGCCCCAAGATCGCATCCTCCAAGTTGAAGACCGTGAACTCGGAAGACACGCCGGAGACTTTCATCAGAGTATGAACCGAGATCTCCGGTTCGTCGCCCACGAACAGGATAGCATGACTCAGTTTCGCAGCCAAGTCGGAGAGGCTCTTGGAGGACGTCTGAACCAGATAGCTGGCCGCATCCGGATGCAGCTTCTTGCCGCCGAGCTTCACGAAAGCTTCCGCCCACGCCATGCGATCGGATTCGTTCAGCGGCCTGAACTCCACTTCCACCAGTGATTCCGGCCGCTGCTCGCCCCAGTCCATTTTGCCGCCCTCGCTGGACACCATGACCAGCGTGGTAGTGGGAGAGGGCCGCCGCACGTCACCTCACCGGCGCGCAGTTCGCTGTAGTTGAAGTCGGCCGACTCAGGCGGAACCGTCTTGGACACGAACTCTTGCAGTGCTTCGCGCAGCAAGTATTCCTCCTCGCCGCGCAGCAGCACCATCGCGAAACGTCTGCCCTTCCGCACCGCTTCAAGAAACTTCGCCGGACTCAGGCTGTCCTTGGCCGCTGCGCTCATGCTTTGATCCGGCAGGCTTGCACGAAACTCTCGAAAATGCGATGCTGGATGCTGCAGGTGGCGGCCAGCCGCTCGGGATGCCACTGCACGCCCACAATGTACGACTCGCCGCGGCTCTCCACAGCTTCCACGACTCCCTCTTCGGACCATCCCACCGCCATCAAGTCGGGCGCCACACGATCCACGGCCTGATGATGATGGCTGTTGACCTCGAGAACCGTCGTTTCCACCGCATGCGCGAGGCGTGACCGTTCGAGCAATCGCACCGAGTGCGTCGGCACGGACGTCGCCGCGCGCTGAGCATGATGAAGTTGACGTGTCTCCGCGGGAATGTCCTGAATGAGAGTTCCCCCCATCACCACGTTCAGCACTTGGATACCTCGACAAACGGCCAGCACGGGCTTACCGCTCGGAAGGAAGGCGCGCACTAACTCGATTTCGAAGCCGTCCCGGGCCTGTGAGATTGCTCCGTTCTGAAACCGGACGTCCTGACCGTAGCGGCCGGGATGAACATCCTCGCCACCGGTCAAGAGCAGGCCGTCCATCTGTTCAACCATGTGCCCCAGAGACTCACCATTCAAATGCGGAAGAAGGACAGGAACACCCTGCGCCGCCTCCACGCAACGCAGATAACTCACATCGCAGTAGAGGATGTCCGCCGCTCGGCAGAAATCGCGCGCATCGGACGGCCCTGCGAATCCGGGAGTCACGCCGATCAGGGGAGGGCGCCGGTGGGGACTCATTGGTGCAGAACCGTGATCAGAAGCGTGAGCGTGCCGGCAGCCAAACAGTACCACGCAAACGGCTGAATCACCCGCCGCTGCAAAAGACGCAGGAGCAGCCAG